>CAZZYZ010000043.1:9373-18424 GCA_964658425.1 Vulcanimicrobiota bacterium
CGACGGCCGCGGTCGGCGCGTCTCCGTTCGACGTATTCCAGAGTCCGCAAGTCATCAACGCCGTCGCATCAAACGCGGCGCAAGGCGGTATCACGGGCGCCTTCATGGGCGCTTCCGGTGCTCAGATCGTGGCCGCTGCGCTTCCCGCAGATAACGGCACGGGTACCGTTTCTCCAAGCGCGACGTTGCTCGGAGCGATCGGCACGACGAGCGGCTCTGGCGGCGGCTCCGGCGGCGGTTCGACCGTCTACGGCGTCACGTCGGGTTCTGCCGCCGACGCGAGCGGTGGAAGCAGCGGCGGGGGGAGCCTCGGCAGCCTGAGCGGCCTCAACCCCTTCAAGGGCGGCGCGAAGGCGGGCTTCGGAAACTTCCTCGGCGGGTTCGGCATCGGCGAAGCCGCGGTCGGAATCACTGGCGGAAATCAGCTCTACGGAGGGATCGGATCGGCGATCGGGTCGGCGGTCGGCGGCGCCGTTGGCGGACCGCTCGGCGCCGATATCGGCGGCGCGGTGCTCGGCACGATCGGCGGTATGTTCGGCCCGCATTGGGGACCGGCGTCGAATTATCCCGATCGATCCGATCCGCAGAACTACGGCTCGACGATCGCCGCTCTCGTCGGAACCGCGGGCGTGAACGGTCAAGCGTTCTACGAAGACCAGGCGACGAAGAACCTGTTCTCCGGCGGCACCGCGCTCTCGGGCGTCGAGAAACTGCTCGCCGGCGGCCAAGCCGCGTTCGCAGCCGAGACCGGCATCCAGGACCCGAAGGTCTACGCGCAAGCCGTCAAAGATTTCGGCTCCAGCGCGACGGGCGCGGGAACCCTCGAGCACGGCGTCCACATCGGAGATCTCTCCGTGACGGGCGCGAGCGGCGCGTCGGGCGTCCATTCGTATACGGACGTCGGCTCGCTCCTCTCGCAAATTGAACAGGGCTTGCAGTCGACGGGCGCGGGGACGCTCGGAGCGTTCAACACGTACACCGTGCGCCGCGCGCTCCCGGACTACAATCTCGCGCTCGGCTCGGGCGCGAAGGCTGTGCAGGAAGCGATTCAGACCGGCGGCGCGGCGACGGGCGCGGCCGCGACGGGATCGGGCGTGCCGGGATCGATCGCGGAGGTCATCGCGCGCGCGACGTCGCCGACCACGCGCTCGACCGCGACGCCCGATACCGTGACGGTCCACGCCGAGGGCTCGACCTTCGTTGGCGCGGACGGCGTCTCGGGACTCACCGATCTCATAACGGTCGCGCTCGCGCGCAAGAAGTCGGGCACGCTTCCCAACGCGTTCGCGAAAGTCGCGAAGAAGGCAACCGTCTAAGTGATTACCGCCGCGATCGTCACGATCTGGGATCCGAAATTCGCGACCATTCTGCAGCCCGACGTCTCGCTCTACGCGCAGTCGATCGAATACGGATTCGACCCCAACGGCTGCGCGGCTGCGGCGATCCAGACGAACCTCACGCTCGAGCAGATGGAATCGGCGCCGATCATCGGCGGCGCGTTCTCCGCGCGCAACGGCGTCGAGATCAAAACGCTCGACGATCAGACGACCGCGCCGATCGCGGCGGCCAGCGCGTCGTCGCCGAACGCGAAGATCTACGTCACGGACCTGCGACCGTACGATCCGACGCGGCAGTACGAGATCGGCTCGGTCGATATCTTCGACGGCCAGATCATGGTCGTCGGAAACGAGATCGTGCAGACCGGCAGCGATTCCGGCGGTCCGTTCATCGTCACGAAGCCGCCGATCGCCGCGCCCGGGAATCCGGCGTATATGCCCGCGTTCGGTGCGGGCGCGGGCATCTACCGGCGACGCTGGGCCGGCCGCGTCGCGCGGCGCACCTGGTACAAGGACGGCTCGGCGAAGAAGGCGATCATCGCGTGCAACGGGATCGGAAAGCGGCTCGGGGAGTGCGTCGTGAATTTCGCCGCGAATTCGCTCGACGCAGGCGCGGCGATCTACGCGCTCATCTTCAATCAGGCGAGCCGGTTCACGGACCTCGACCTTGCAGCGATGACCCAAGCCACGGTCGGCTCGACGTACTCGGGCACATCGACGCAGGCGTTTGTCTCCGATGTCATCACGCAGATTCTTGCGGCGATCCCGGGTGATATCTGGACCGTGCGCGTCGGCTCCGATCGCGTCCCGCGCATGGTGAAGCTCTACAGCGCGACGCCGAACACGTACTCCGTCGTCGTCTCGCTCTCGCAACACGCGACGCGCTTCGTCCCGATGGACGTCGAGAGCGACGACCAGGACACGTCGTCGATGGCGAACGCGATCCTCATTCAAGGCGACGCGAACGCGCAGAGCGGAACGCCGATCACGGCCGCGGCGGGCGACGAACTCTCGGTCGCGACGTACGGCCAGATCGACGGCTCGCCGCAGACCGTGACTGGAATCAAGGACCAGACGATGGGCGGCCAGGTCGCCGAGGGACTTCTCGCGCGCACCGCCTATCCGCAACAGAGCACGTCGTTCAAGCTCTTCGTGAAGAACGCGAGCTCGTTCGTCGCGGGCGATCGCCCCATCGGCCTCGCGAACGGCGACGTTGTCTCGGGGTTCGAGGCGGTACAGCTCACTGGGTTCGATCAGACGAACGAAGGCCCCAACGCCGCGATCGATTCCGGGCTCATGCTCGCGAACACAACGCCCGACACGCTCTGGACGTTTCCGACCGGGATCACGCTCGGAGCGAGCCCGCTCGCGGCGACGGAGTTCGTGTTTCGCATTCCCGCAACATCGGGCGGAGCCGCGAGCGGACCCGTCATCCCGGTCGCGCCGGGCACCGTGTGGTCGTTCTCGGGGTGGATCAACGCGTCGGGAACGCCCGTCGACACCGCGGCGGAATGGCTCGTCTACACGACCGAAGCGACGCCGCGTCTGCTCGGTACGGCCAAGGCCGTTCCCGGAACCTCTGGGCGATTCTCGGCGCAGCCGTTCACGATCCCGTCCGGCGTCTATACGATTTTTGTTGAGGCGACGGTGCGCGCGACGTCGGGAGACGCAGCGACGATCTACTTCGGGCAGCCGATGCTGAATTGGGGATTACAGGGCAAGGCGTACGTGCCGAATCTCGCGGCGCCCAAGATCTACGGCCTTCCCTCAAGCGTCGTCTGCCACATGGACGCGGGCGGCGATCGCACGCAGGCCGTGACGTTCGCGCCGGTCGAGCCCGACGTCAACGAAATCATCCGCGAGCAGGCGCACGCGACGGCGAACGCGATCCTCACGAATACGCGCGCGGGCGTCGGCGTGACGAAATTCATCGTGTCGCCCGAGGCCGAGGACTACGCCTTCTCGGCGACGTCGCTCACGATCGCGTTCCCCGCGTTTAAAGCGCTTTTTGATCGCGGCACACCGCAGATCACGGTCGCCGCGCAGAACGTCACCCTCCAGCCGTGGGGCACGACGCACGTCTGGCTTCTGCCGGACGCGACGTTCACGACGCGCTTCAACGATCCGACGACCGTCGTCGGCGCGATCCTCATGGGCTACTTCACGACCAACGCCGCAGGCGTCATCGGGCACTTCGAGCGCATCTCGTACGGCTTCTTCGAATCGGGCGTCGGCAACGCGGATCCCTCGCTGCTCTTTCCCGCGCCGACGTTTTCGAGCGCGACGGTCTCGCCCGGCGCGTCGCTCAACGGCATCGCCGCGGATATCGACACCTCGATCGCGCTCTCGAACGTCCCCACGGACGGCTCGGCGACGAGCGTCGAATACTACTACCGCACTTCGGTCGCGAGCGGATCGCCGAACGCCTGGATCGCGGTCGACGGCGCGAACCTCGCGCGCACATCCGCCGGCACCGCGAGCGGTCCGGATCAGACGGTCGGCTTCAGCTACGGCATGATGACGAAGGGCGCGAGTTACGATCTCGGCGTGGGCTACCGCGGCGCGTCGGGCTACGGGCCGATCGCCGTCTTCGCGTCGAACTTCGTCGCGCCGCTACTCGCGATCGGTGCGCCGTATATGCTCGGCGGAAAGCCCGTGACGCCGACGTTCTCGGCGACTTCCGTCGCGAACGGACCGAGCGCGAACAACATCACGGCCGACCTCGAGGTCTCCGCGACGGCGAGCAATCAGCCCACGGACGGGTCGCTCTGGCGCGTAAATTTCTGGGTCCGGCCGACCGCGGTCGCGAACGACGGCACTGCGGGCGCGATGACGCCGGGCGATCCCAACTGCCGATGGGCACCTCGAGATGGACTAGCCGCGATCGGAAGCGGTCTCATGAGTCCACCCGCGTCGGGCGCGTATCAGACGTCGATCTCCGACGTGACGGGCGGCACGACGGTCGACGTCGGGATGAGCTACGAAAACACGCAGCGCGGGCAGTCCGATATCGGCGTGATCGCGCGCGGCTTCGCGACGGTCGTCGTGCAGCTGACGGCGGCGCAGACGTCGTTCGAAGCGATCGTCAACGGCGGATTCTACGGCCTCGCCGAAGGCGCGAACGGCTTTCTGCTCATGGAAACCGCACAGGATATCTACCCGTCGAAATTGCCTTTTTCAGTTGACTTGCGCTACCCATACTACCATCGCACCGACGCGCAGTTCGCGGCGGCAAAGCAAAATTCGGTCGCGATAAAGATGCGATTCCAGCTCTCCGATGCTCGCACGCATCCGGCTATCGCGTTTCTCACAGACGCCGCCGCGAATGGCACGACGTTTCAAAACGGCTACTTCGCGCAATGGGTGACGAACGCGGCGGGAACCGGTTCGGTGCTGCTCTATAAACGCGTCGCGGGCACCAATATCTTTTTGGGCGAATCGAATTTCGAGAACTACTATTTCCAAGCGCCGCTCGATCCGCTAGATACGCAGTTTCACACCTTCGAAGTGCGCGTATCACCCGGCGGATTCGGTCGTGCGCTCGGCGAGCCGCTTGAGAATCCGTACGGATCTGGAGCGGGACCGGGTCCGGCGTCGATCGCGTTCTTTTTTCTCGTCGATGGCGTCGGTGGCGGCGCTCTCGGCGAGTGCTATTTCCAGACCGGAGATCCCGATCCAAATTCGGCTGGAGCGAAAGCGGAGAGCATCCGTTACAACATCGGAGGCGTTCCGCCGTTTCTGTCGGGACGATGCGGACCCGCCGCTCGTGATTTCGCAGCACCGGTCGCGCTCGATCCAAAAGGTCTCGAGCTCGATAGTTCGGTCGGAACGTTCTACGAAGATCCTTCGCAAAATTCGAGCGAGAATATCATCTTCAACCCGACCGCCGCGCTCGGAACGGACGGATGGGCGACGTACGTCGTCCCCGGTACGACGGCGACTTTCGGATACGACTCGTACAAGGGCGGGCGATTCATCATCAACGTTTCGGGCGGATCATCGAATTCGGGTGCCGTCTTTCAGCAGTCGCTCGCAACGATTCCACCGGCAGGCGAGCAGCGCGTCGTTGCGGGCTTGTTCCATACCGGCAATCTTCCAAACGCGGGATCAGCGTTGAGCGGAACGGTGCTCGTCGATATCGAGGATCCGACGACCCAGACAATTCTCGGATCGAGCCCGACGCTCTCGACGCTTCTCGCCGGGCCGATTCCGTTCTCGTTCCCGTACGTCGCGACGGGACATGCGCTTTTGCTCCGGCTCCGATGCGCCAACGGGAGCAACGTCTCGGGATGTTTCTATCGTTTAAGCGATACCGCAGGGACGCTTCCCCCGTTCTCATATAAGGATTCGACCTCGGCCGCACTCACCACGAAAACGCACACCGCGACGGCCGACGCGCGCAATTCGTATCTCGCGAGCGACACCGTCAACCAGAACCAGATCGACGGGCTGCCGAACACCGCGCAGCCGCTCGGCGATGGCACGAACCTCAACCATTCGATCATGTCGAGCGGCGTACAACTCGGCGTGCTCGGCTCGGGGCAACTCATCGGCATCGGGCAGTCGAGTTCAACGTCGGGATCGACGCCGAGCTACGAACAAGATAACGGATCGACAACGAAAGAATCGACGGTATCGTACACATTTTCGTTCACGTTGCCAGCAAAAGCCGATGGATCAGGCGCGTCCTACAACTTAGAGTTCGAATGGAACGTCAACGTTTCGGCCAACGTCGGGATCGACTTCACTCCGGGAAGCGGAATCGGCACGGTAGCCAAAATGTATAATAATCCCGTTGGGTCCGCTCAATTCGCATTCGCAAAATTGACCGCGACGGCAGCAAGTGGGACGTATTCGATTACGGCAATCGCGTCGTATCTTGGAAACGGAATCTGGGCGCTCACGACGCCGGGCGTCGTCACGATCAAGGCGACCCGCTATGCCTAACCGTGTGAACTCTTGCCTTTTTCCACACGGAGAAATCCGATGATCCAACTCGCCGCACCCGCCGCCGGAACGACCTCGCCGTGGGCGCATCTCACGAACCCGCCGACGCACGCGATGCTCGTTTCGGCCTACGTCGCGCACGTCGTCGATCCGCCGCATTACACGCTGCGCGCGACCTACAATTTCGGCACCGTCGCCGCGGACGGAACGTGGACGACCAATCCGTACGCGAACGCGGTTGTCGTGGAGCTCCCGAAGCCGTTCGATGCGACCGGCGCCGTGGACCAGACGACCGCGCTCGCGGGGCTCTTCGGCGCCGAGGTCGCGCCGGATCCCGCGAACCCGATCGCGACGGTCGCCGTGCCGAAGAAGAAGGCGGGCGATTGGAAGATCGCCGACGTCGACGCGATCGCGACGTGGGCGCACCCGATGCTCGCGGGGACCGTCGTCTAGCGCGCGGACACGAACGGACGTGGCGAGAGGCGGTCCTCCAACGTGGTAGGGAACGGGGTAGCGTGTATGGCGGGTTTGGTGCGGGTGCGTGAAAATTCTCGGCGTCACCGCGTTTCTGACGGGGTTGCGGCAATGGATGATGTTTCTCGGCGGGCTCGCGGGCGTCGTCTACGAGAGCGTGTACCGTCCGCATCCCGAGCCGACGCTCCTCACGCTCTACGGCGCGATGATGGGACTCAGCCAAGCCGACTCCGGCCTCTCGCTCCTACGGAAATTCCTCACGCTACGGTACCAATCGGGCGGCGTGCGGTTCTCGATCGGCGAGATGGAATCGCACGCGCCGCAGTACGAGATCGACGATCCCGTCGCCAAGCCGCCGCACGTCCCGATCAAGGACGGCAAACCGGCCACAATCGTCATCCCTCCGCCCGCTTCGCCGCCTCGCTATGAGGCAGAGGACTTCTACGAATGAATAATCCCGATTCGGTGTTCGTCCAGATCTCTCGAGGTCGTCCGGCGAGCGAAACCGATCGCATCGCCTACGCGCGCCAGGCCATCGGCCTCGCGAGTTGGATCGTGACGCTCGGATACCTCGGGCTCTACATCGCGCACTTCCTCGTCGTCATCCCGCGCGAGGTCACGGTCGGATTCGTCATCGGCTCGATCTTGGTTTATCTCGCGGGCTTCCTCCAGGCGTGGTTCATCCGACTCAACCGGGAGCCGATCGTCAAGCCGTGAGGAACGCCGCGCTCTCGCTCGCGCTCATCTCGCTCGTCGGGCTCTACGTGCTCATCGGGTTCGACGGGCGATCCGGCTACGAACCGCACGCGGTCTGTCTGCTCGGGAACACATGGATCATCACGCAGCTCGTCGCGGCGAACCTCGCAATCTTCGTCTGCTACATGGCGCTCCCGATCAGTCTCATCGCGCTCGCGCGCGTGGTCGGACGGATCACCTCGATCTCGATCGCGCTCACCGTGTACGCCGTCTTCATCATCGGGTGCGGCTTCACGCATCTCGCCGAAGCGATCGGCCTTTTCGCGCCGGACTACTACGTCCAGGTCGCGCTCGACGACGTAACCGCGATCGCCAGCATCTTCACCGTTCTAATTTTCGTCCCGCAAGTCCGCCGATTCTCGCAAATCGCTCGTGATCCGCACGTCCGTGAGGCGCTCCTTCATGTCGATTCCCCTTACCCGTAGTAGCGCAGGCGACGAGGAGAGCGTTTTCGTCACGCTCGTCCTCATGCTCATCGGCCTTGTGCTCATCGCGATCATCGTGGCGGGCATCGCGACGTACCAGGCGTCATCGGCGACGGCGAAGCTCGGCGAGGCGATCACGTTCATTCAGACCGACTGCGCGTTCCAGCGCGAGCGCACGCTCAACGCCGAGAATATGTCGATCAAACGCTACAACGTCGATATGCAACTGAGCGCGCTACGCGCGGCCGAGGCGAGGCGGCTTCCGAATAACGCGAAGCTCCTCAACGCGATCGCGGCCGAGCACGCGCAACTCGCGACGATCGATATGTCGAATTCGACGTTCCTCCAAAACCAGCACACGTATCTCTGCCCGGGCGGTCCGCCGCAACCGACCGTCACGCCTCAGACGAGTTTCCTCACGCCGTAGAAAGCGATATGACGATGCCCGACGCCCTCCCCGCCAATTCGTGGGGCCACATCATCTTCGACGGGACCTCGAACGGCACGTCGTCGATCAAGCAGATGCACCTCTGGCTCGTCACGGGCTCGGGTGCCGCACAGCGGAAAGAACTGCGCCACACGATCCAGGCGCGCGACGTCGGGATCCTCGACGGGATCAGCGTCGATCCGTACGGGCGCGACTGCAAGTGCCCGCCCGGAAACTACTTCGTCGGCGAGCCGGAGGCGTGCGCGATCCGGCAGCCGGACGGCTCCGTCAAAGAGCAACACGACGACGACAAGGCGTACGGCTGCTGGTTCACGCCGCTGCTGGACGCCTCGCCGACCGGAGGCATGGCCGAGCACGATCGCGCCGGCATCGGCACGCACGCCGGCGGGACCGCGGCGGCGAAGCCCTTCGCCTGGTGGCAGGGCTACTACGACACGCTCGGATGCTTTCGGCTCTCGAATTGGGATAACGAGTACGTGTTCGTCCCGTTCGTTCGGTCGATCCGCGCGTCGTCGAGCGATCCCGATCGCGCGGTGCTCTTCACGGCGACGTGGGGCGCGCGCGCGGCATGAACGACGCGACGCGCATCCATCTCGCGATCGATCCCGTAAACGCGACCGCACCGCTTCCGCTCGAGCCCGAGACGGCCTCCGAGCCCGAGACG
>CAZZYZ010000044.1:0-10048 GCA_964658425.1 Vulcanimicrobiota bacterium
GAGCGACAGCTCATCCGGGCTGCACACCCGTTGCGGCAGCACGCAATGCTCGCCGTTCTCGATCCGGGCGATCGCCACCATGGCGACGCTGCGCGGTAGCTCGTAGAAGCAGGGCCACGGCCATTTGGCGTAGAGCGTGCGCAGGATCGGCTGCTCCTTCGCCACCAGGCAGAACGCCTTGACGAAGATCGCCGCCCAGCCGGGCGGCTGCGCGGCCAGCGCGCGGGCTTCGGTCAATTGACGGACATTGAAGGTTCGCCGTAGCGAGACAAACGGCACGCGGACCGATGCACGCATCAAATCGACGACGAGGCGGCGCGGTTCGACGATGAGCACGCGCACGTATTGGCGCGGGCCCGTCGGCAGGTGCGGCGATGCGATCACGGAGTGGCCGGCGGCAGGGCGACGGAATCCGAACTCGCGAGATAGTAATCGGCCGCCGTATCGCGGCGATTGGGTCGCGTGGCATTGAGCACGACGCCGATGAGGTTGATCCCGCCGACCGCGCGCAAGCGCGCGAGCGCCGCACGCACGCCGCGATTGTCCGATTGCGTCGCCGAGACGACGAGGACCGTTCCCTCGGCTTTGATGCTCAGCACGACGCCGTCGACGATCGAACGCAGCGCCGGACAATCGATGAGCACGAAGTCGTACTGTTCGCGCGCTTGCGCGAGCAAACGATCGAAGGCTTCGCTCTGCAAGAGGCTGACGGGATTCGGCGCCGAGCGACCGCTCGGGAGAACGAACACGCGCTTATGCTCGGTCGGCACGACGGCATCTTGGAACCGCGAGAGCCCGACGAGGACGTCGGAGAGTCCGCGTTCGTTCGTGAGACCGAATTTGTCGTGGATCGTCGGGCGCCGCAGGTCGGCGTCGATGACGAGCACGCGCGCGTTCATCAGCCCCATGCTGATCGCCGTGTTCATCGCGATCGACGATTTGCCGTCGCCCTGATCCGCGCTCGTGAACGTAATCGTCCGCGGCGGCTTCGCCGACGAATAGCGCAGGGACGCGACGAGCTGATAGAACGATTCGATCGAGAGCGGTTTGACCCACTCTTCGCGATTGCTCGCATCCACTAGCGGGATCGATGCGAGCACCGGGAGCCCGAGCCGTTCGCGCACGTCGTCTTCGGTGCGGAAACGATCGTCGAAGAACTCGACTGCGAACACGGCGCTGAGCGCGAGGATCAACCCGACGAAGATCCCGAGTGCGATGTTGAACGGCACTTTCGGCGAGGACGTGTAGACGGTCGGATCCGCCGCCTGCGTGATCGAGACGTCGCTGATCGCGGTCGTCTTCGAGAGCATCGCGTCCTGATATTTCTGCTGCATCGCCTCGTAGAGGCCCTGAGCCGATTTTTCGGCGCGCTGCAGATCGCCGATGCGGCGCGATTCGGCGGGGAGCGAATCGAACTTCGGCTGTTCTCCGGCGCGTTGACGGCGGATCGTCGCGACCTGCGTTTGCGCGGAGGCGATCGTCGCCTGCAGCGTCGCGGCCGTCTGCGTCAGCTGCTGGTATACGGGGTTCGGAACGCTCGACGTCCCCGAGGTGACGGTCGGCGGGAGCGCCGCGAGCTGACGTTTGGCCCCGGCGAGTTGCGATTTGAGCGAGATGACGGCCGGATAATCGTCCGTGTACTGCTGCTGCGCCGTGGCGAGCTGCGCCGTCAGCGTCGAGACCTGCTGCTGCAATTGCGCGGCGACGGGGTTTTGCGAGACCGTCTGGTTTCCGACGACGGTCGGCGGCGTCGATGCGAGTTCGCGGCGAACCGAATTGAGCTGCGCCTGAGCCTGCGCGGCATCGAGCTGCTCCGTCTGCATCTTGAGATCCATCGCACCGAGGGCTGCGATGTTGTTCGCCATCTGCGTCGGAAGGTCGGCGATCCCGGTCTGCTGCTGATAGGTCGCGAGCGCATCCTGCGTCTCACGCATCTTCTCTTCGGCCTGTGGGAGCTGCTGGCGTAAGAACGTCAGCGCAGAATCGGCTTGGTGCGCGACGAGCTGCCGCTCGTGATCGATGAAGACGTCCGCATAGGCGTTCGCGATCGCGGCCGACGTCGTCGGATTGCGCCACGTCACGTTGAGCACGAGGATCGCCGTATCCGTAACCGGGCGGACCAGAAGATGCTTCCCGAGCTCGGTCGGCCCGACGTTGAGACCGACGCGCCGGGCGACTTCCTCGGCGATCGGCGATTGCTGTAGCAGCTCGGCGTAGGTCTCCGAGGTCTGTGCGCCGTTCGCGGCCATCAAGGCGTTGAGGATCGGAAGGTTCGTCGTGTTGTCGCCGGTACCGGCGCCGGGCGAAGCGTTCGTCGAACCGGCGATCATCTTGACCTGCGTCGTGTACTGCTTCGGCGTCAGGATCGTCGCGATCGCGACGACGAGCGCGAAGCCCGCCCACACGGCGAAGAGCAGATTGCGCCGCCGGACGATCGTCTTCCACAACTGCCGCGCATCGACGTCGGTCGGCGGGGTCGGAGCGGCCGGCGACGACGGCGTCGCGGTCGTAAAGGTCGCGATCCCGGCCGACGGTTTGATCGGCGTGATCTCGCTATGTTGATTGAACATGACGCCTTAAATAAAGATCAGCTGGCGGAGGAGAATCAGCGCATCGCCGAACGGCGAACCGCCCTGATGCTTGGGCGCCTGAGGGACGTAGACGATATCTCCCTTTTGCATCGGCAGATTTTGTGCGACGTCGCCGTTTTTGAGAACGTCGTAGAGATTGATCGTCCGCGTCGTCGTCTTACCGTCCTTCGTTCGCGAGACGGCGACCCGATTGAGATCGGGATTTTGATCCGCGCTCGTGCCGGCTCGCGCGACGGCCATCGCGAGATTGTCGCCGTCGTGAAGCACCACGTCGCCCGGCTTCTGTACGGCGCCGATGACCTGGATATCGAACGTGGCCGGAGCCGGAACGTAGACCTCGTCGCCCGGGACGATCGGCATGTTGAGCGAGACGTCGCCGTCGTGAAGCAGCTTCTGCAGCGAGATCGAACGCACGCTGCCCGACGCCGTTTCGATTCGCGCATCGGGCAGGTCGCCGTCGGTCGGGCCGAGGCCGCCCGCGGCCGCGAGGACGTCCGTGAGGCGAACGGGTGGATTGAGGACGTACTTACCGGGCGTCTTGACGTTGCCGAGGACGAGCGCCTCGACGGGTGCGACGGAGAAGATCGACATCGTCACGCGCGGCTGCCGGAGGTAGCGCTTGAGCTTCTGCGCGACGATATCGCTCGCGTCGGCGGGCGTCTTGCCGCCGACGATCACTTCACCGAGCAGCGGAATCTCGACGGCACCGCCCGGCAACACGCGCAGCGGCTGCTGCGGCGAGAGCGTGGGCTCGCCGTACACGGTCATCGTGAGCTCGTCGCCCGGCCGGATCTTATAATCGTTGCCGACCTGCGGACCGTAGCCCGTCGGCGCGGGGCCACCGAACGTCGTCGCGTTCGCCGAGCCGGTCCCCGACATGGGCGTCGCGGCCGGTGCCGCGGGCGGCGCCCCAGAGAACGTCGTTTGGCCGAACGCGGCGGGCATGGCGAGCGTCTCGAGGAGGATCGCGAACGCGAAAGCGGCGAGCCCTCGAATAGGTGTATTCATGATCTCCTCCAGGATACGAGCAGCGCGGCGCACCGCAAAGTTACCGTTCGGCCCTAACATAGGGACTTCTGGCCCTCAACGTTTTTCGCCGCTCGTTGGTGCCATGGGGCCGTACTCGTTATCTTTGCGGCGAGCGCGCGGGAAGTTTCACACGTCTCGAAGCCGGCCATGACGATCTCGCGGCCGCGTGCCCCGAGCGCTCGGCGCAGCGCCGGGTCGCCGAGCAGGGTGCGCAGGGCGGCCGCGAGCGCGGCCGGGTCTTCCGGCGCGACGACGATCCCGCTGCGCTCGTCGACGAGTTCGGGGACGCTTCCCGAGCGGGTCACGGCGACGGGCAGCCCCGCGGCCATCGCCTCCATGATCGCGACCGGGATCCCCTCGTGCTCGCCCGCGCGCTCCGTGCTCGCGAGCGTCACGATATCGTAGTCGCCGCGGCCGACGCGCTCGACGAGCTCCGCGTGCGGCACGTTGCCGAGCATCGTGACGCGATCGCCGAGCCCGAGCGCCGCGAGATCCCGCGCGACCTCCGCCGCGATCTCGCCGTCGCCCGCGAGATCGCACGTGAAAGAGACGCCCTCGGCCTTCAGCTGCGCGAGTGCCCGTAAGAGAAAGCGATGCCCCTTCCAGAGGCACATCCGCGCCGTGCAGAGGATCCGCGGCGGCGCGCGTTCGGGCAGCATCGCCGCGACGGCGGGGAGCGCGACCCCGAGATGGATCACCACGCACTTCTCCCGCAACTCCGGCGGCAAGAGCTCCTGGAGGTGGCGGCAGTTGCGCGCCGAGATCACCCGCACGAACTCCGCGTCGCGGACCTTCCGCGCCGTGAGGTTATCGTAAAAGATGTCGTGCTGGTGGGCCGTGATGCTGAACGGGATGCCGGTCGTGCGCGAGGCGACCCACGCGATCGTCGCGGAGCTCGTCATCCAATTGACGTGAACGTGCTCGATGCCGAGCGCGCGCAGCTCGCTGCCGAGCGCGAGCGCCTTCGGGAAGAGCGCGAGGTTGACGAGCCGCGCGCGCAGCGCGCATTGTCCGAACGCGACGACGGCGAATGCGGCGAGCGCGGCGCGCGGGGCGCGCACGAGTTCGCGCAGCGCGAGCCGCAGGACGCGGGCGTCGAGGATGCCGAGGAAATGCGCGCGGCCGCGTAGGTTCGGATAGCGATCGACCCGGCTCGTCGCGCGTGTCGGGATCACGGTTACGTCGAACGTCTCGGCGAGCGCGTCGATCTCGGGCTCGAAGAACTGCTCGGCGAGCGCGAACGGCATGCGCGCCGTGACGTACGCGAGCTTCACGTGCCGGCCCCCACGAGGGATCGATAGAGGTCCACGTGAGCGCGCACGGTCTTCGCCATATCGAATCGTTCGGCCGCAAACGCGCGGGCGCGTACGGCGAGCGCGTGCCGCAGCGCCGGATTCGCCGCCCGCCGCAGCGCCGCCGCGAACGCGTCGACCTCGTGCGCGGCCGAGACGATCGCCGTTTCGCCGTCGCGCAGGAACGCCGCGCTCCCCTCCCAGGGCGTCGAGACGACGGCGAGATCCGCGAGCATCGCCTCGCCGAGCGCGAGCGGCATGCGCTCCCAGCGGGAGGCGAGCACGTAGGCGTCCATGCCGCGCATCAGCCGCGGCGCGTCGTCGCGATACCCGAGGAAGCGCACGCGCTCTCCGAGCCCGAACTCCCGGACGAGCGTGCGGAGCTCGGCTTCGTCGGGCCCCGTGCCCGCGAGGAAGAGGACAGCAGCGCCGTCCCCGCCCGGGAAGGCGCGCGCGAGGGCGCGGATCGCGAGCGTCTGATCCTTCTGCGGCGCCATCCGCGCCGGTAGGTAGAGCGCGAGCACGTCCTGCGCGATCCCAAGTTCCGCGCGTATCGCGGCGCGATCGGCCGCGGGCGGCGGCTCGACGCCGTTCGGGATGACCACGACGCGACTCGGCGAGACCCGCTCGCGGTGTGCGAACGCGTCGCGCTGATCCGGGCTGAACGTCACGAAGCGCTCCGTCCCGAGGTGGAGCGCGCGGGCCGCGAGCGCGGCGATCCGGCTATCGACGTCGTGGCCGTGCTCGGTGAAGACGATGTGCGGAACCCCGGCCGCGATCGCGGCCGCGCGGCCGGCGTACTTCCCGGCGGAGATGTGGGCGTGGACGATCGTCGGCCGTACGCGGCGCAGCGTCGCGACAAGGCGCCCGAAGAACGCGATATCCGTGCGGCTGCGGCGCCCGATCGTGTCGAGACCATACGGCAGCGCGGCGCGTTCTTCGGTGCTGAGACCGTCCGCATAGATGGAGACGACGCGCGTATCGACGCCGGCGGCGACGAGCCCCGCGCAGAGCGAGCGCACGAGCACTTCGGCGCCACCGCCGCGCAGGTGCTGCACGACGTGGACGACGCGCATGGCGGGCTCGCGCCCTATTTTGTCGATACCCTCATTCGGAGGATAGATCTCTTGTACCAAGCCCGCCCTCGACTCACGTGCATCATGCCGTTTCGCAACGAGAGCCGGCACCTGCCGGCGACCTTGCGTTCGCTCGCGTCCGCGTCGTTCTCGCGAGCGCGCCTCTACGTCATCGGCATCGACAACGGTTCGGATGACGGCAGCGACGTCATATTCGAGCGTTGGCTCCTAGAGAACGAGATCCCGGGAGAACTCGTCCGCGAGCCCGTCCCGTCGATCCCGCATTCGCTCAACGTCGGGATCCGGCACGCGGCGCTCGAGGACGTCATCGTGCGTCTCGACGCGCACACCGTCTACGGCCCGGGCTATCTCGGCGCGATCGACGACGCGTTCGCGACGCTGCCGACGGACGTGTGGTGCGTCGGCGGCGCGCCCAATCCCGATCTCGCCGCGACCGACTTCCAGACGTCGCTCGGCATCGCTCTGTATTCGAATCCGCTCGGTCTCGGGCCGGCGGATTTCCGGCGTGACGCGAAGGCCGCGACCGAGGTCTCGACGGTCTACCTCGGTGCCTGGCGGCCGGGCGTCCTGCAACGGCTCGGCGGCTTCGACGAGCGCTGGCTCGCAAACGAGGATTGCGAATTCACCGAGCGCATCCGCTCGCTCGGCGGCCGCATCTATCGGATCCCGCTGGAATCCGGGCGGATCGTCACGCGTGACGCATGGTCGACCGTGCGGCAGTGGACACGCTACGGTTTCTGGCGCATGCAGACGTTCAAGCGCTATCCGAAGGCCGTTCGGCCGCGCCACGTCGCGGTGCCGCTCGGCCTCATCTTCGGCGTGGCGCTCGTCCTCGCACGCGCGTGGGGCGTCCTCGCGGCGCTCTACGCCGCGTACGCCGTCGCGACGATCGTCAATCGGCGGCCGGGCGAACCGGCCCGAGCGACGGCGGGTTCGCTCGTCTTCTTTCCGTGCGTTCACGTCGGGTACGCGCTCGGGTTACTCGTCGGGCTGGCCCGGACGCCCGCGAGCTTGCGCGCTGGTGACGCGAACCACAGCGGCTTCGCGACGTGACGGGACCTCGGTCGAAAGCCGATGCTACCGCCAAGACCATGCACGACTCACTCGAACTGCCTCCGACCGCGCTGATCGTCGAGCGCCAGCGGCTCATGCTGCCGTACCTCCACGCAATCGCACGCCAGGCGGGCTTCCGAGCCGTCACCGGCAACGCGACGCTCGCGACGCTGCGGCGCGTCCGCCCCGCGACCGTCGTCCTCGATCTCGACCGGCCCGGTACGCGACCGCTCGCGACGATTCGCCGGATCCGCGGCTCGATGCCGGAGTCGCGCATCGTCGTGATCGCGGCGACGGATGACCCCGCCTGGACGCTCGTCGCGCAGGCGCTCGGCGCGGACGCGGTCCTCGGCGCCCGGGCCGACGGTTTGGCGCTCGCACGAGCCATGACGCCCGGGACCCCCTCTTTTGGATAGGCCATCCGGCGGGAGAATCGCCGGTTTCGCGTCGAAAGCCGCGGGCGCCCGTTCGTTTATCAGCGCCCGCCGCGTCTTCACGCCCTCCCGAGCTGCGGAATGAGTGTCGTGCCGATCGTCCCTCGCATCCTGATCGTCGAATCACAGGTCCTTTTTGCGAAGGCTCTTTCCGGCATTCTCGCCGAGGGTCGCGCCTTCGACGTGATCGCGGATCATCGCAGCGTCGATGCGGCGACGGTCTCGCTCGCGGCGCCGGACCTCATCGTCATCGATCTCGACGGCCAGCCCGCCGACGTCTCGCTCTCGATCGGCGCGTGCGCGAAGGCGATCCCGAGCGCGCGCATCTGCGTCCTCTCGATGCATCTCTCCGCCGAAATGATGCAACGTTGCCTCGCGCAAGGCGCGGAGGCATACATCGTCAAGGACATCTCGCCGGTCGAACTCGTCCGCGCGATCAAGACGGTCGCGGGCGGTCAGTCCTACGTCGATCCGCGCGTCGCGGGTGGCCTCTTGCGGCGCCGCAGCATGATCTCCGGCAAACCCGACATCATGGAGCTCTCCGCGCGCGAATCCGAGGTCCTCAAGCTCATCGCCGAGGGGCTCGCGAACAAGCAGATCAGCGCTCGGCTCCACCTCTCGGAGAAGACGGTCAAGAATCACGTCTCGCGCATCTTCTCCAAGCTCAACATTTCGGCACGGACGCAGGCGGCCGTTCACGCGATCCGCACCGGCATCGTCTAGGATCCACGCGAGCTCCCGCGCGCGAGGCGGCCGGTCGTGGTGGAGGCAAGGAGACTCGAACTCCTGACCCTCACGCTGCCAGCGTGATGCTCTACCAACTGAGCTATGCCCCCAAGGCCGCCGTGGCCGTCAGTCGGTTCGCAGCCGCGTCCCGGTCCCCTTTTCCAGCTCGTCGTTACGGCGGGACGCGGCCTCGCCCACAGGAATCACTCGTACATGCACGACTCGACGCACGCGTGAGTGCCCCATCCACGAGCGCTCCGGCGACGGCGATCGTCGGCGGCGGTATGCTCGGTCTGACGCTCGCGATGCGGCTCGCAGAACGCGGCGAGCGCGTGACGCTCTTCGAAGCCGCGGAGAGCTTCGGTGGCCTCGCCGAAGCCTGGCAGATCGGCGACGTGACGTGGGATCGCCACTATCACGTCACGCTCTATTCCGATACGATCGTGCGCGCGCTGATCGCCGATCTCGGCCTCGAACACGAGCTCCGCTGGACGAGCGTCGGCACCGGCTTTTACACGGGCGGCAAATTTTTTCCGATGAACGGCGCGCTCGATTTTCTGAAGTTTCCGCCGATCTCGCCGATCGACAAGCTGCGGCTCGGGCTCACGATCCTCGGTGGCTCGCGGATCAAAGATCCCGCGCCGCTCGAGCGCATCACCGTCGAGCGCTGGCTCACGCAGCGCTCCGGGAAGCGGACGTTCGAGAAGATCTGGCGCCCGCTCCTGATCGCGAAGCTCGGCGAGCGCTATCACGACGCGTCGGCGGCGTTCATCTGGGCGATCATCGTGCGGCTCTACGCGGCCCGCCGCGCCGGCCTCGGGACCGAGCGTTTCGGCTACGTCCGCGGCGGCTACGCGAAGCTCTTGATGACCCTCGAAGCGCGCCTGCGCTCGCTCGGCGTCGAACTCGTCCCACGCGCGCGAATCGAACGCGTGGCAGCGGGGGCGAGCGGCGGCGTGGACGTGTTCGACGAGGCCGGGGCGCGTCGATTCGATCGGGCGGTCCTCACGGTCGCCGCGCCGATCGCCTCGACCCTCGTCCCGACGCTGAACGACGACGAACGCGCGCGGCTCGAGTCGAAGATCTACGGCGGGATCGTCTGCGCGTCGGTGCTGCTCGACGAGCCGCTCGGGCCGTTCTACGTCACGAACCTCACCGACGCGTGGGTGCCGTTCACGGGCGTGATCGACATGGCGAACGTCGTCGAGCGCGGTGCGTGGGGCGGCCTCGCGCTCGTCTATCTGCCGAAGTACGTTCGGCCCGACGATCCGCTCTTCGAGGCCTCCGATTCCGAGATCGAGGCCTCGTTTCTCGGCGCGCTCGAACGCATGTATCCGACGTTCACACGCTCGCGCGTGCGGGCGTTTCGCATCTCGCGCGTCCGCCGCGTCTTCCCGATCGCGACGCTCGGGTATTCGCAGACGATCCCGCCGATCGAGACGTCGGTCCCGGGTGTGTATCTGCTCAATTCGACGCACATCGTCAACGGAACGCTCAACGTCAACGAGACGCTCGGCCTCGTGCCCCGCGGTCTCGCCGCCCTCGACGCATCCGCCGCACAGGGAGCCGCATGAAACCGCTCGCCAGCCTCTCGCTCGACCTCGACAACGAGTGGTCGTACATGAAAACGCACGGCGATCCCGCGTGGGCATCGCACCCGTCGTATCTCGACGTCGTCGTGCCGCGCTTTCTCGGCATCCTCGCGCGGCTCGAACAGCGGATCACGGTCTTCATCGTCGGGCAGGACGCGGCGCTGGAGAAGAACGCGGCGGCCCTCGCGCGGATCGCGCCCGCGGGGCACGAGATCGGGAACCACTCGTTCCATC
>CAZZYZ010000044.1:10058-18369 GCA_964658425.1 Vulcanimicrobiota bacterium
CGTGGCTGAACCGGTATTCGCGCCGGGAACTCGAGGACGAGATCTCGCGCGCGTCGGAGGCGATCGAAGGCGCGACGGGTCGGCGGCCGGTCGGCTTTCGCGGCCCGGGGTTCAGCCTCTCGCGTACGACGCTCGACGTGCTGGCCGAACACGACTATCGCTACGACTGCACGACGTTTCCGACGTACATCGGGCCGCTCGCGCGCGCGTACTATTTCATGACCGCGAAGCTGACGCCCGAGCAGCGCGAGGAGCGCAAGGCGCTCTTCGGCGGCGTCTCCGACGGTCTGCGCCCGATCCGGCAATATCGCTGGGATCTCGGGCCGCGTTCGATGGTCGAGCTGCCGGTCACGACCTTCCCGCTGATCAAGGTGCCGATCCACTTCAGCTACGTGCTCTATCTCGCGGTCGTCGCGCCCGCGCTCGCGCTGCCGTATTTCCGGGCCGCGATGCTCGCGTGCCGCGCGATGCGGATCTCGCCCTCGCTGCTGTTGCATCCGCTCGATTTCCTCGACGGCACCGACGTCGCGACGCTCGCATTCTTCCCGGCGATGAACCTGCCCAAAGAACGCAAACTCGAGGTGCTCGAAGGCGCGCTCCGGATCTACGCGGAGTATTTCAACGTCGTGCCGTGCGGCGAACACGCGACCGCGGTCGAATCGCAGAAGAACGCGAAGCTCGTCGTCCCGGCTTTCAGCTGATGCGTTGAAAGTCGGGCGGCGTGCCTCCCGACCGCTTCCGGGCCGGTACCGCGGGCCCCAGACCGATTAAACGTGGCGAATGCGAGCTGCGTCTGGTACGCTTGCGGCGCGAAGGTTGCCGGGCAGTCGCGCGCTCTCGGGCGTGAGGAAAGTCCGGGCTTCACGGGACAGCGTGCAGGATAACGTCCTGTCGGGGTGACTCGAAGGAAAGTGCCACAGAAACAAACCGCCGGGGCGACCCGGTAAGGGTGAAATCGGAGACGTAAGACCCTCCGGAGCGTCGCGGTGACGCGCGCTCGGGTAAACCCCACGCGAAGCAAGAACGCTCGATCTCCCTTCGGGGACGGACGGTCCGTCCGCACGAGCGACGTCGCAACGAGGTATCCGGCGACGGATGCCCCAGAGAGATGGCTGCCGCCGCTTCGGCGGTACAGAATCCGGCTTACAGGCAGCCTTCGCGTTCGAGCCGTTTGCTTCGCAAACGGCTCGAACTCGTACCGGGTGCTTCGCAAACGGCTCGAACGCTCGAATGGGACCGGCGCAACCTCGCGGGGGTGTGGGCGGTCGGAACGAACAATGTCCCCGCGGCCCGGAGCTCGGGTCCGCCGCATATCGAGGAGAGATCGCGTGAGCGCACATTTTAGTAAGGATCTGACGGTGCAGGAAGCGTTCAAGACGCACGCCGGCGCGCGCCGCGTGTTCGCGAAGTTCCATCTCGGCGGATGCTCGAATTGCGCGATCAGCGAGAGCGAGACGATCGAACAGGTGAGCGAAGGCTACGGCATCCCGCTCGCGATGCTGATGACCGAACTCGAAGCGCTCTTCGAATCGGGCGGCCTCAACGTCGGCGATAAGGTTCGCCTGCCCGACGAGATCCGTTCCAAGATCCCGCAGCTCGCGAACGTTCCCGAGACGGGCGACGTCCGGAGCGTCGAAGCCGGCGCGTATACAGTCGAGTTCGGCGACGTGCGGCTTCAGGGTCTCGCGGAAGATTTCATCAAGGTCGAAACCGCGGGCGTCCCCGCGTAGGCATCGCCTACAGCGATTTCCGATCGGCGAACGATTCGTCCGTCGCGTGCCACCACGTGACGGATGCCTCGCCCGCTTTCCAACATAGGAAGATCGTCCGCCCTTCGCGGATCGCCGGGAAATCGAGCAGGCCGAGGTCGATGTCCTTCACGACGCAGCCGTACGCTTCGATCCGATTGATCGTTCGAACGATATCGGCTTTGAGTTCCGTCGCACGGCGCGATTCACCGCGGCGCTCGACCGCCGGCGCGCCGGCGCGATTGCGCGCTTTCCGCAATTCGGGATCCTGTTCGAGCAGCTTGATCGCGAGCTCGCGCCGTTTCGTCCAAAGCTCTTCGAGCAGCGGAGCGAGCACGGGGATCAAGGCGTCGGCTTTTTCGGGAGTGAAAAAATTCATGCGTGCGCGCTCCGGTGGTATACGGTGACGTTCTCGCGATTCGTAGTCGTGACGGGACTCTCCGGTGCCGGGAAGAGTCAGGCGATGAAGTCGTTCGAGGATCTCGGCTTCTACTGTTTGGATAATCTGCCGCCGGCGCTCGTACCGGATCTCGTTACCCTCGCGGAGCGCGCGCATATCGACGCGATCGCGCTTTCGCTCGACTCGCGCGTCAACGGTGCATTCGGTGAGGTTTCCGCCGCGCTCGACGCGCTCGCGGAGCGCGAGATCGCGGCGGAGATCCTGTTCCTGGATGCGAGCGATTCCGCGATCGTGCGGCGTTACAGCGAGACCCGCCGGCGTCATCCGCGCGACGACGACGAACGGACGCTGTACGCGGCGATCGCTCGCGAGCGGATCGATCTCGAGCCGTTTCGGGAACGTGCGACGGAGGTCTGGGATACGTCGGCGTTCACGCACACGATGCTCAAGGATCGGATCGCCGAACGTTACGCGCCGAGCAGCGATCGGCAGCGGCTCGCGATCAACATCGTGGCGTTCGGCTTCAAATACGGCGTCCCGGCCGATGCCGATCTCGTGCTCGACGTGCGCTTCTTCTCCAACCCCAATTACGAACCCGATCTCAAACATCTCACGGGCGCGGACGCGCCCGTCGCCGCGTTCATGGCGGCGCTGCCCGATACGGAACCGTTCATGGAACGCGCGCTGCACCTGATCGATTTTCTCGTGCCGCGCTATCGCCGCGAAGGGAAGACGCGGCTCACCATCGCGATCGGCTGCACGGGCGGCCGGCATCGCTCCGTCTACATCGCGAATCGAATCGCGGAGCATCTCGCGCCGTTGCCGGGCGTCGCCGTCACCGCGGTGTCCCGCGAGCTCGTCCCCGCATGACGTGGATCCGGCAATTCGTGCGCTGGTTCTATCCCGGGCTCGGGGTCAAACGTTGGCTCGCGCTCGCGGCGTTTGGGTGCGCACTCCTCGTGAACGGCATTTCGCGATGGTTCATCGCCGAGGGATCGCACCTGCACGTCAACGAGCTCGTCGATTCGGTGTTCGCCGATATCGCGATCCCGCTCGGCGTCGTTTCGTATGCGTTCATGGCGGTCGGCGCGGTGTTGCTCGTGTTCGGGATCCGGCAATGGTTGCGCTCGATCGTCGTGGCGATCGATCCGCGCGCGCAGCAGCACAGCATCGTCGATGCGCTGTTAAATCGGCGGCTCGGCAGCGGCTACAAGATCGTCGCGATCGGCGGCGGGACGGGGCTTTCGACGCTCTTGCGTGGGCTCAAACGCGCGACGAACAACATCACGGCCGTCGTCACGGTAACCGACGACGGCGGCAGTTCCGGGCGGCTGCAAAAAGAACTCGGCATCTTGCCGCCGGGCGATATTCGCAACTGTCTCGTCGCTCTCGCCGACGACGAAGCGCTCGTCACCGATCTCTTTCAATATCGTTTCAACGACGGCGAGGGGCTCTCGGGACACTCGTTCGGGAATCTCTTCCTCGCCGCGATGACCGGCATTACCGGCAATTTCGATAAGGCGGTGAAGGAATCGAGCCGCGTGCTCAAGGTGAAGGGCAAAGTGCTGCCCGCGACCCTCGCGACCGTGCGGCTCTGCGCGCAGCTCAGCGACGGCACGATCGTTCGCGGCGAGACGAAGATCTCCGAATCGAGCCTGCCGATCGCGCGGCTCTCGCTCGATCCCGCACACGCGGAGCCCTTGCCCGAAGTGCTCGAAGCGATCCGCACGGCGGATGCGATCGTGCTCGGCCCGGGCAGCCTCTACACGTCCGTCCTGCCGAACTTTCTCGTCGCCGGGATCACGCAGGCGATCGCGGAATCGACCGCGCTAAAAATCTACATCTGCAATGTGATGACGCAGCCGGGCGAGACGGATACCTTTACCGCATCGGCGCACGTGCGCACGTTACTCGAACAAACGGGCGCCCGCGTCTGCGACGTCGCGATCGTCAACGACGAGCCGCCGCGGCGGCTCATCGAGACGTACGCGGAGGGCGGGCAGCGGCCGGTCGATGCCGATCGCGCGGAGATCGTCGAGCTCGGCGTGCGGGTCGTCGCGGCGAACGTCATCAGCGAGACGCAGACCGTTCGTCACGATCCGCAGCGCCTCGGCGACGTCGTTCTCAAACTGATCGACGAGCACGTCGCGACGCGGGCGACGTTCGTGCGCGCGCCGCTCCCCTCGCAGGCACCGAAAGATCCGGTGACGTCAGGACGTTGAGCGGAGGCGTCCGCGTTTAGTGTGACGGCGACGGCGAAGGCGACGCGGGCAGCGCGGACGCCGACGGCACGGCGCTCGCCGAACCGGAACCGGCGCCGCTCGCGACGAGCTTCACCGGAAACGCGCGCTTCTCGCCCGGCATGAGTTGATCGGGCTGATCGCTCTGCATCGTCGCGTAACCGGGTGCGGTCACCGCGTACGACCACGGACCGGTCGGGACGACGGGGATGCGATACGCACCCTGCGCATCGGTCTGCGACGAGAGCACGCCGTTGACGGTCACGACGGCGTTCGGAAGCGCGGCGCCCGTCGCGGCGTCCGTCACCTTCCCGGAGATCGAGGCGTAGTTTCCCGCGGGCGGCAAGCCGAGCCCGCATCCCGCGAGCCCGACCGCGCCCAGCGCGACGAGAAAACTCGAGCGTCGCATGGTGCCGCGCGGTTAGGCCGCGCTCACCCCTTCCTCGCTATCCTGGCGGTCGAGATTGCTCGCTTTGTCGTTGAGCACCCACGCGTTCGCGGCGTCCCGATGGGCGGCATCGACGCGGCCCTGCGCCCAAGCGACGATCTGATCGTCCGTGCGACTCGTGCGGATCGCTTCGTCGAATTCCGAGACCGAAACGCCCCAGCGCTCGAGGACGCCCTTATCCATCGGGCACGGATAGATGTAATCGTGGATCGTCCCATCGGCGGCCGCTCGCGCCTTATCGAAAAGCCGCGCGAGCCATGTATAGCCCGAAAGCACGTCGCGCCCGCGCCGCGGAAACGTAGTCCCATTTCGAAAATCAGTCGGCATGTTTTCGCTCTTTCCCCAGATCGACGAACTTGCACGTCACGGCCCGTGGCGCGGATAGAGCACGACCGACAGCGTCGAGAACGCCGCGACGACGTCCTTATCTTCGAAATCGCCTTGGCGGCCGACGTACGCGACGTCGATGCTGCGTTTTCCATCGACGAGCAGATACTCGCAGCGGTGAATGAAATGGCCGACCTCGTTGCCGGAATTGATCCGCACGAACCACGCCGGCATGCCGTTCGCGAGCGTGATCTTGGTCTTGCCGGTGACGAACGTGCCGTCGCTCCCCTGCCGCATGTCGCTCTCGTGACCGCGTTCGAAATCATCGAGCGCACCGTCGTAATCGGGATCGATCGTGATGACGATCTCGCGTGCCTCGGGTTTCCCCGCGTGATACACGTAGATCGCGACGGGGACTTTCGCGGCATCGGCGTTGCTGCCCGAGCGATCGTCGGGCGGTGCTTCGAGCGGGACGCGCGTGAAATCGGCGGGCGCGCCGAAGTGCATCGCCGGATCGTTGTAGTCTTGGTCGATCGCGAGCGCGGGCGAGCCGAGGGCGAGAACCAGTGCCGCGAGCGCGGCGAACGATATGCGTTTCATGAGTGCTCCAAGACGCGTGCGAGTGCCGGTAACGAAACGGCATAGCGGTAACCGATGTTGCGGTGATCGTCGTCGAACTCTTCGTGCGCGACGGTGAGGCCCATCGCACGCATCCGATCGACGAGCAGCCGCGCGCCGAGATCGAGGCCGTATTCGTCGCGGCGGCCGCAATCGACGTACCGGAGCCGAAGCGCCGCGAGCGCCGCGTACGACGTCGCGGCGCGCTCCACGGGATCGTACGCGAGCCAGCGTGCGAAGACGTCCTCGCGTATGCGCGCCGTGCGCGAATCGAACGGCAGATCGAACGCGAACGGCGCGGCCGCCGTCGGCGAATACGCGGCCGCATAGCCGAGCATCTCGATCGTCGCGTACTCGTGCTGCGGCCGCTTCGCGCGCGCTTCGAACGACTCGACGAAGGCGCGCGCGTCGCCGCCGTAGGCCTCGAGCGTTCGCTGCGCGTGCGCGAACGCGGGGACGAAGCTCGCGCCGAAATTCGTATCGCCGCTGTGCGAGGCGAACGCGCAGAACGTCGCCGGACGCGTCATCGTGAGGTGGAGCGCGCCGAATCCGCCCGAAGATTTGCCGAGCACCGCGCGGCCGTCGGCCGCCGCGATCGTCGGATAGCGCGCGTCGACCGCGCCGACGACGTCGCGCACGACGTAGGTCGCGTACGCGCCGTTGTGAATCGAATCGACGTATTGCGAGCCGCCGAGGCGCGTGAAGCCATCGACGAGCGCGAGAATCGCGGGCGGCATCTCGCCCCGCGCGATCAATTCGTCTGCCCACTGCACGACGTTGCGTTCCCACGGCCGCGCCGAGACGAGCGCCGCCGCATCGCCCGTGAATCCGTGAAGCACGTAGAGCACGGGATAGCGTCGCGAACCCTCGCGATCGAACCCCGGCGGCGTGTAGATCCCGAGCGGCCGTTCGCTCGGATCGCCGAGCGGATTGTCGCGCAGCGCCGGTGCGTCGATCGCATCGATCGTCAGCTCGCCTTCGAGCCGTAGCAGCCGGCCGAGATCGGTTCGTCTCACGGAGCGCGAGCTACGCGCCGAGAGGACGACGCTCCCCTCGCGCGATAGGTCGCAGGCGATGTTCGCGTTTCTGCGCGCCGCGGCCGCGCTCGTCGCCGCGACGGCGGCGCTCCTGTTTGCGGTCGAGCGGGCGGCCGCGGCGACGTACGGCCACGCGGCGATCGTGCAACGCACGGACGGCACCGTCTTCGAACGCGACGGCGAGCCGTTTTTTCTCTACGGCGCGGCCTTCTTCTACGAACGCTTGCCGCGCGAGCGCTGGGGTTCGGCGATGGATGCGCTGGCCCGGCTCGGCATCAACACGCTCGATCTCTACGTGCCGTGGAATTGGCACGAGATCGCCGACGGCGATTTCGATTTCGACGGCCGTACGAATCCGCGCCGCGATCTGCACGGCCTCTTGCGGCTCGCGCGCGCGCACGGATTCGCGATCGTGTTACGGCCCGGGCCCGTCGTACGCAACGAATGGCGCAACGGCGGCTATCCCGCGTGGCTGCTCGCGCGGCCCGCGTACGGGATGCCGCCGCACGATCTGCTCGAGGGCCGCTATCCGCCGACCGCGACGCTGCAGAACGCGCACTCGGACGACGCCGCCGCGCAGTGGCTCGGCAACGCGACGCACCTTCGCTATGCGCGCCGCTGGCTCGAGCGCGTGCTGCGTGAATGTGCGCCCGCGAGCGACCTCGTGCTCGCCGTCGCCCTCGACGACGATCAGGGCGCGTACATCGATAACGCGACCTGGCCCGCGCCGCATCTCGTCTCGTACCTCGACTGGCTGCGCGGCGTCGTGTGGGGCGTGACGGGCCCCCGCGAGCCCGTGTTCATCAACACGTACCAGATGAAAGTGACCGCGTCGTCGCCCGTGTGGGCGATGGGGAATTGGTATCAGAGCGACGCCTACGCGCTCGGCGATCACGATCGAGCGCAGCTCGAGCTCTCGTTCGGCATGCTCGCGACGCGCCCGGAGCAACCGCTTATGGCGAGCGAGTTTCAGGCGGGCTGGCTGCAAGGGCCGGCCGACGCTCGCCCGCGCCCGGCCGATCCGAGCAACACCGGGCTCGCGCTCGCGACGATGGTCGGGATGGGCGTGCGCGGCGTCGTCAATTTCCCGGCGCAGGATACGCTCGATCCGGCCGGCTGGGAAGCGCCGTTCGCGAACGCGTTCTACGCGTGGGACGCGGCGCTCGCGCTCGATCGCACGCCCTCGCCGCGTGCCGAACCGACGCGTGAATTCGGTACGCTCGTGACGTTTCTCGGCCCGCAGCTCGCGGCGTCTCACGTCCTCGCGGACGCGGCGATCGCCTATCTCGGCGGGAGCTTCGCACCCGGGCGGACGTCGAACGCGCTCGTCGCCGAAGCCGCCGCGCGCGTGCTTGACGCGCAGCAGGCGTGCCGCCGCGCGGGCCGTTCGTGCGCCGTCGTCGATCCGCACGCGATCTCGCAGGCGGCGCTCGACGCGTACGGGACGCTCGTCGTGCCGCATCTCGCGACGCCCGGCGCGCCGCCGCGCGACG
>CAZZYZ010000045.1:0-18277 GCA_964658425.1 Vulcanimicrobiota bacterium
ACGCGGCGCTGCATTCGCCGCGGGACGCTCGAAGAGATCGCGATCCCCGAGGCGCCGCTCGACGTGCTCGCGCAGTGGCTCGTCATGAGCGTCTGCTACGATCGCCGCGTCGAGATCGCGCCGCTGCTCGCGCTCGCGCGCAAGGCGGAGCCCTATCGCGATCTGAGTGAAGGCGATCTGCGCCGCTGCGTCGCGTATCTTTCGGGCGGCGGCGTCGGGCCGGACGAAGCGCACGTGCGCCGACTCGGGACGGACGGCGTCGCGCTCTTCGGACTCGGCCGCGACGTATGCGCCGCATTCTTCGAGAACGTCGGAACGATCCCCGACGAATCGCAGGTGATGGTCGGCACGCGCGGCGGCGGACACATCGGCAAGCTCGAGGAGACCTTCGTCTCGAGTTTGCGCGTCGACGACGTGCTGCTTATCTCGGGCCGCACGTTCAAAGTGAAGGACGTGCGCGGCAGCGGGGTGACGGTCGAGCCGTTCGCCGGGCGGCCGAACGTGCCGACGTGGAGCTCGCACATCAAGGGCATCCCCGTCGTGCTCGCGCGCGAGATCGCCGTCCTGCGCTACGAGATCGCGCGCCGGCTCGCCGCCGGCGGCGCGCGCCCGACGCTGACGTGGCTCAAACGCAGCTACGGATTGCAGGGCGCCGAGGCGCAGCACGCGATCCGCTACATCGCGCAGCAAGCGGCGATCTCCGCGGTCGTCGAACCCGGTGCGGCGCTCGTCGAGCTCTATCGCATGGACGGCAAGCAAACCGCCGTTTTCCATACGTGCGCGGGGCGCCGCGCGAACGAGGCGCTCGCGCGCGTCGTCGGCGCGCGGCTCCATCGCGAAGCGCGCGTCAACACGCAGATCACGACCGACGACAACGGCTTCCTAATCACGATGCCGCAGGGCAAGACGCTTCCCGACGCCGCGTGGGCCGGGCTCTTGCACGCGCGCGATTTCGATCGCGATCTGCTCGACGGTCTGCGCGGCTCGCACATGCTGCGCGCGCACTTCCGCTACGTCGCGAATACCGGGCTGCTCGTCCTGCGGCGCGCGGGCGGCCGCAGCGTGCGCCATAGCGGGCTGCGCTGGAACAGCAACAAGATCTTCGATCGTTTGTGGGAGGCCGATCCGAGCTTCCCGTTGCTGCGCGAAACGGTTCGCGTCGTGACGCACGATCTGCTCGATTCGCCCGCCGCGCGCGTCTATCTAGACGCGTTGCCGGGAGAACCGCGCGTCGTCCATCCGGTTGCGGCCTCGCCGTTCACGTTCGGCATCGTGACGTCGAGCTTCGGCGATAGCGTCGTGATCGACGATCGTGCGAGCATGATCGAAGCGCTGCACGAACGCGTGCTCTCCGTCCTCGGCGATGCCGACGTGCCGGCGCCCGCGCCGCTCGGCAGCGGGCCGCTCTTCGAGGCGGCGCGAACCGCGGGCTAGTGGCACACGACGCACTGCCCGCGCCGGCATCGGAACGGTACGCGCTCGCGAGCGGCGTCGTCGCACTCGCACCCGGGCTCGCGTGGCTTACGGAGTCGCGCGCGCTGCTCGTCGCGGACGCGCACTTCGCGTACGAGGACGTCGTCGGCGGCGCGTTGCCGCTGTGGAGCACGGCCGAGATGGTCGCGACGCTCTCGCTCGTCGCGACGCGCACGGCCGCGCGCGAGATCGTCTTCCTCGGCGATATCGTGCACGGCGCGCGGATGAGCGAGGGCGCGACGCGGACCGTTCGCGCGGCGCTCGACGCGCTGCGCGCGCTCGCCCGCGTCACGCTGATCGCGGGCAATCACGAGGGCCGCACGCGCGCCTTCGAAGTCCTCGGCGAAACCGTCGATGCGTGCGAGCGCGACGGCTGGCTGCTCGTGCACGGCGACGGACCCGCGGTGCTCGGAAAGCGGACGATCATCGGGCATCTGCATCCGAGCCTGCATCTCGGCGGCGGCTCGACGTGCCCCGCGTTCGCGGCGAGCGAGGCGCTCGTCGTCGTCCCGGCGCTCACGCCGTATTCGCCCGGCCTCGATCTGCTCTCGGACGATTTCGCGCGCGCGATCGGCGCGTGGTCCGTACGGCGCAGCGACGTTCATGTCGTCGCCGCATCGAGCGATCGCGTCTTTCCGTTCGGATCGCTCGTCGCATTACGCGACACGCTACGGCGCAAATCGGCCCCGACCAGCCGCCCGGCGCGCTTTCGAAAACGCCACATTCGGCCCGATCGCTAATCGATAGAGCCATCCACGACGGCGCGCAGCGTGTCGCCGTTATCGTACGGGGACGTTCTTCACCCGCGACGTCGGCTAACGATGAGCGTGCACACGACGCCCGCATCCGCATATCGTGCGCATGCCCTCTCGCTTCGTAGCATCCTCTTCCGTGCGACGTGACGCGATGCACACTCGCGTGCCGACGCTTTCGTCCGTATCCGTGACCGTCCGAAAGACGAGGAAACGGAGCGCGGCGGAGGTATCGGGTGCGGGGCGTGTTTTCAATGGTCGTCATGGGTCTTATCGCGTGCCTCGCGACCAGCTGCGGCGGGGGCGGCGGAAGCGCGACGACGCCGATCGTCGCGCCCGCGAGCGGACGGACCATCGTCCCGGCCGCAAGTAGTCCCGCAGCCGCGACGCTCGCCGTCCCGAGCGCCACGCCGACGACGGTCGCCGCCGCTTCGAAGGCCGCCTCGCCGGCGCCCGCCGTCGTGCCGGCGGCGACCGCGTCGCCCGCCTCGTCGAGCACGGCAACGTCGCAGAGCAGCGGTGCGGTCTTGTGTTCGCACTTCGCCGCGAATCCGATGTGCTCGCGCGTGCCGTCGACTCCCGCGCTGAGCCCGTCGAGCGCGGCCTGGGCCGCGTTGCTTTTCCAGCCGGGGCACGACGCATTCGGAGCACTGGGGACCGGCGCGGCGTCGAGCCCGAGCGCGGCGTTCTCGGATCCGAACGACGGCAGCGAGCCGCTCGATCATCTCGTGCCGGGCGCGCCGACCATCGCCCAGACGATCGATTGCGACGTCGTTGCGTGGGGAACGGCGGTCTGCGCAAAGACGGGCTTGCAGGGCCGCGTCCTAAACGTACCCGCGGGGATGGTTCCGGCGGGCAATAGCGATCACCACTATTCCTACGACGACGCGACGGCGGGCGGCGAATACGACTTTTGGCTCGCGCCGATGCCGGGTGCGAACGGCGCGACGATGCACGTCGGCGGTGCGGGTTTTTGCCGATGGGGAGGCGACGGCACCGCCTGTTCGGATGCCACCGCGACCAACATCGCGACGAGCCTCGGCGGCCTCGACGCGCCGACGCTCGCGACGGCCGAGAGCGATCCGCACGGCACGCTCGGCTACGCGGTCGCGGTCTCGGCGCTCTGCGCGGATACGTCCTTCGTCTACCCGGCCAATGCCAGCGACGGCGCGAACACGAACGGATCGGCCGCCTGTGCCGCAGCGCTCGCCCCCGGCGCGCGACCGCCCGAGGGCGTGCGCTGGTATCTCGACAAGAGCGACGCCGAGATCGACGCGACGCCGAACGCGCCGTACGTGAAGGTCGTGCTGCGCACGATGGACCGCGAACATTACGGCGGCACGATCGTCGATACGAATTGGTCGGGCGCGCCCGGTTTCTCGCTCTCGGCGCATCGCGGCGATTATCGCTTCGCGGCGATCGAGGCCGGCTCGGGGACGGGGAACGACGCGCCGTTCCCGATTACGACGCTCGGCATCGATCTGCGCGCCGACGTCCGCTTCTGTTCGAACGGAACCTGTTAGCGAAGGTTCGATCGCCCGTCCGGCTCGACGAACGCCGGGATCCGAGATCCACTCGAGTCGCTTCGGAGCTAAAGTATTCCCAGCCGGTCGAAGACCGTGTAGATCGAAGCGACGTAAATGCCGACCTCGATCGTTCCGTCGCGCAAGGATCGCCGCAACTCGGCGAGCGTCACGAGTTCGACGGCGATGTCCTCGGTCGGATCGAACTTCTGCGCGACGCGCGGTTCGGCATCGCGCGCGAGATAGAGATGATACGTCGTCGTCGCGCCGGTCGGATCGAAGACGTACGTCCCGACTCGTTCGAGTTCGCTCGCCGCGACGTAGCCCGTCTCTTCGGCGAGTTCGCGCGCCGCGCACGCGAGCGCCGTCTCGCCCGGATCGATACCGCCGGCCGGGAGTTCGAGGACGACGCGTCCGATGCCGTGCTTGTACTGCCGAACGAGAACGACGCGTCCGTCCGGCGTCAGCGCGAAGACGACGGCGAAGCCGCGCGACTCGCGCACGTAATACGGGCCGACCCGCACGCCGCTCGGCAATTCGATCTCGTCGCTGCGCAAGCGCAGGTGCGGCGTCTCGATAACGATCTCGGAATGGGTGATTCGCCAGCCGTTCGGAGGGGTCGCTGCCACGGCCATAGTCTACGCCGACGGGGCGCAAAGACTCAAGCGGTCCGGTGCCTAAGCATCCGAACCGAGAAGATACGAGGGAGCATGCGGGTCATCGAAGCGTTACGAATCGGAGAATTCTACCAAACGTCGTACGGAACGCTCTGGAAAGACGGCACCTACTTCTCACGTGGCACGCGCGTGATGGTAGCGGGGCTCCATCTCGACCAGGGCTATTGCGTGCGGTTCCCGGTCGAGGTCGAGGGCGAACCACTCGAAACGTGGGAAGATTGGGCCGAAAGCGACTTCCTCGCCGAGGACGGCTCGATCGACGGTGACGAGGGCGAAGCGCTCTCCGCAACCGTGATCGCGGAAGCGCGTGAGGTCCTCGACGATGCCGAGGATGGGACGCACCTGCACCTGCACGAGGGTGACGACTGAACGGCGATCCCGCTCCGTTCGGAGGAACGATGCAGGACGTCGATCTCACGATCGGCTGGATCCTCGGCCACGTTCTGCGCAATCACGGCTCGCGCGAGATCGTCTCGCGCGAAGCCGACGGTTCGCTCGCCCGATTCACCTACGCCGCCTTCGGCCGCCGGGTCGCCCGCCTCGCAAACGTGCTGCTCGCACTCGGCGTGCGGCCGGGCGATCGCGTCGCGAGCTTCGCGTGGAACGGCCATCGGCATCTCGAGCTCTACTACGCCGTTCCGATGATCGGCGCGGTCTTGCACACCGCGAACGTGAGGCTCTTTCCCGAGCAGATCGCATGGTCGTTCGAGCACGCGGACGATCGCCTGATCTTCGTCGACGGTACGCTCGCGCCGCTCGTCGCGCGGGCGATCGCGGCGAGACCGGACGCGGCGCAACGGCGCTGCGTCACGATGGGCGGCTGCGGCGACGCGGCGCCGGACGCGCTCGGCGATGCGCTCGACTACGAAACGCTGCTCGTCGCCGCATCCGAGACGATCGCGTGGCCCGAGATCGCCGAACGTGCGCCCGCGATCCTGTGCTACACCTCCGCGACGACCGGCGGCCCGAAGGGCGTGCTCTTCACGCATCGCTCGACGGTGCTGCACGCGCTCGGCACGGGGCTCACGGACGCCCTCGGCATCGGCGCGACCGATACGGTGATGCCGCTCGTCCCGATGTTTCACGTCAATGCGTGGGGCGCGCCGTTCGTCGCGCCGATGGCCGGCGCGAAGCTCGTGCTGCCCGGCATGCGGCTCGACGCGCCGAGCATCGTCGACCTCGCCGATGCCGAGGGCGTGACGCGCGCCCTCGGCGTGCCGACGATCTGGCTCGCCGTGCGCGACGAACTCGAACGGCGCGACGCGACGCTCGCGACGTTGCGCACGGTGATCGTCGGCGGCTCGGCATGCCCGCCCTCGCTCTTCGACGATCTCGAACGGCGCGGCACGCGCATGATCTCGGCATGGGGGATGACCGAGATGAGCCCGCTCGGTTCGGTGAGCGTTCCGAATGCCGAGGTTGCGGGATTCCCGCGCGAACGGCGGCGCGTGCAGCTGCTCAAAGCCGGCCGTTTCTCACCGCTCGTCGCGTGGAAGCTGCTCGGCGAGAGCGGTGAAGCGATCGCGGCGGACGGCGTCACGCCGGGCGAGCTCTGGGTGCGCGGCCCCGCCGTCGCGCAATCGTACTATCGCGAAGCGCCCGACCCGGCGACGTTTCACGACGGCTGGTTTCGCACGGGCGACGTCTGCACCGTCGACACGTTCGGCTATCTGCAGATCGTCGATCGCTCGCGGGATCTCGTGAAATCGGGCGGCGAGTGGATCTCGAGCGTCGATCTCGAGAACGCGCTCATGGGGCATCCGGCGGTTCGCGAAGCGGCGGTCATCGGACTCGCTCATCCGCGCTGGATCGAGCGTCCCGTCGCGGTCGTGGCCCTGCGCGCGGCTACGCCGGACCCGGGCGTTGCCGTGGCCGACGAAGCGACGCTCCTGGCGTGGCTCGCCGAGCGCGTCGCGCGGTGGTCCGTCCCCGATCGCATCGTCTTCGTCGATGCGATCCCGCGCACGGGCGTCGGCAAGTTTCTCAAGCGCGACCTGCGCGAGCGATACGCGATGCTGCTGACCGCGGAGCCTAACGCGACCCTTTCGTAAGCGCGGCGTCGACGTCAACATCGACGTGATCGTCGACGCGCAAGACGAAGGTACTCGGATTTTTCATCCCCCACGCGACGTACGGCACCGTGAGATGCGTGTGAGCCGCGTATCCGGTTCCCTTGCGTGCGACGTCGAGGCGTAACGTCATCTCGTGCACCGCGCCGTGCATCGCGAGCGTGCCGTGCACGTCGAGTCCGGATGTCCCGTCATCCGCGAGCCGGCCCTCGATGCGATCGGCCGTGAAGATCGCGTCCGGAAAGATTTGCGTCTGTAAGATCTCCGTCTGCATGCGCCGATCGCGCGCGGCGTTCGCACTCTGGCCGCTCGTGAGGTCGAGCACGACGCTGCCCTGCGCCTTGCCGCTCGCGGGATCGAAATCGATCTCGCCGCGCTTGAGCGCGAACGTCCCGTCGACCGTATGGAAGAGCGCACCGAGGCGCCACGTCACGGTCGATTGCGACGGCTCGAGCGTGAGCGTCGTTTGCACCGCGCGCGCCGGCAAAGCCGCGGCGTATCCGATGAGGAGCGTGAATGAGAGCGCGAACGGGAAGGGGTGCACGGAGCGTCCGATCGGAGGGTGGCGGTGCGCTTTCCACACGCGGCCTGGAAATCAGTTCTGCGTTCGCGGTTCCGCGAGCACGACGGCCGTCGGTAAGATCGCGAACAGATCGCTCGCGGCGAGGTACGTACCGGCTTCGTCCTGTCGTGCGGCGATGCGGCGACCGGTGAGCCGATCGACGTACGCGGCGGCCGCGTGGACCGGCAGGCGAACGGCCTCGTTTTCGAACGACAGATGCAGCGCGTCGTCCTCGCCGATGAGGCCGCGTACGATCCGCGGTGCGACGACCACGACGTCTTCACGCGCGAACGCGACGATGCTCTCCGCGTTCGTGCCGGTCGTCTCGAGCGGCGCGTAGGCGTTCCCGAGGAAGAGCTCCGGGCGTTCGCGCCGCAGATGCAACAGCCGCCACGTGACGAAGAGTTTGATCCGGCCGTCTCGCCACGTCGCGAGCAAGTCTCGGGCGAGTTCCGCGATCTCGCCGCGCTCGACCGCAGCCGCCATCTCGCGAATCGCATCGTGACGGAACGCGTAGTCGACGGGCCGGCGATTATCGGGATCGACGAGCGTGAGATCCCAGAGCTCGCAGCCCTGATACGTATCGGGGACGCCCGGCACGGTGAGCTTGAGCGTCGTCTGCGCGAGGCTCGAGACGGCGCCGATGCGCGCGCAGGTCAGCGCGAGCTTTTGAAAGTCCGCGAGAAACGGCGAGAGCGTTCCGTCGCCGAGGACTCCGCGCACGAATCCGAGTGCCGCTTTTTCGTACGCCTCGCTCGGGTTCGTCCAACTCGTGCGAAATTTCGCTTCGCGCAGCGCCTTGACGAAATACTCGTCGAGCCGTTCGACGTACGCGGCACGGTCGGATTCGGCGAGCGTCTCGGCATCGAGCCATCGCATCGGCCACGTGCCGAGCAACGTCTGATAGATGAAGTATTCGTCGTTGTCGGTCGGTGCGGCCGACCCATCGACGTCGGGTTTGTGATGCGCGTTGAGATCGCTCCACGCATTGAGCGCGGCCGACCACACCTGCGGCATCTCCGAGAGTGCGTCGATGCGCGTGCGCGTATCCTCGCCGCGCTTGTGATCGTGGGTCGCCGTCGCGAGCATCGCGTGCGGGAACGTCAGCCCGCGCTCCGCGTTCGCGAGATGGAAATCGACGATCGACGTGCCGAACCGGCGCGGATCGCCCCCGACCTCGTTGAGCGAGATCAGTCGCAGGTAGCGATAGAAGGCCGTATCTTCGACGGCCTTGGCCATGACGGGGCTCGTGTACTGTTGGAACTTCATCGCGAAGCGCAAAACGTCGTTGCGCGGATAGTTGCTCGAGATCTCGTTCGCGCGCATCGAGAGCAGGCTCTCGATGAAATCGAAAACGCGTTCGTCGCCGAGTTCGCTGCGCCGTCGCGCGAGCCGCAACGCCTCTTTGAAATAGCTCCGATCTTCCTCGCCGACGTCTTCGCTCGTCACGTACGTGCGATAGACCGGAAAGGCCGCGACGACTTCGCCGAGCGCCTCGTGCAACGTGTTGTACGTGTAATCGTTCGAACGCCGATCGAGCTCGGCGAGCCGGTCGAGCATCGTCACGAGCACTTCGAATTCGCTCGCGAGCGAGCTGCGCATGATGTCTTTTTTCGCGCGATACGCGAAGCCCGCGAAGTTCCCGGTGATGCTCGCGAAACGCCGATAGGTGCGCTCGAACGCGCCGGCGTTGCGCGTATCGACGAAGATCCCGTTGACGAGATTCATGAAGTCGTAGCCGGTCGTCCCCGCGATGCGCCAATCGGCGTGCAGCGCTTCGCCCCAGGCGAGGATCTTCTCGACCACGAGGTATTGCGCGTGGCCGAGTGCGGCCGCGCGATCCATGAGGAGCTGGCAATAGCCCGCGGGATTGTAGAGGCCGTCGACGTGGTCGATGCGCAGCCCCTGGACGAGCCCCGATTCGATGAGCTCGAAAACGAGGCGATGCGTCTGCGCGAGCACCTCCGCATCTTCGACGCGCACGCCCGCGAGATCGTTGATGTCGAAGAAGCGGCGATAGTTGATCTCGTCGGCCGAGACGCGCCAGTACGCGAGGCGATAGCTCTGGACTTGCAGTACCGCGTCGAGCCGATCGATCGCACCCGGCCCGGCATCGATCGCGAACGTCGCGAGCGCCGCTTCGATCGCGCTCACGTTCTCCGCATCGCGCGCGGCGTCGGAGAGCTCGGCTTTGAGCTCGATCGCGCGCTCGCGCGATGCGTCGGCGAACTCCGCCGCGAGCGCACGCAGCGACCACGCATGGCCGCGCCGCATGCGAGCCGCGACGTCGAGGATCGCGGCGTACGATTTCGTAGCGAGCGGAAAACGATTGTCGAAGTACGCGACCTGAAATGCGCCGTTGCCGGCATCGAAGGCGAGCGAGAGTTCGCCGCGTTCGAGGACGCGGCCGTAATAATCGCCGAGCTGCGGCAAGAGGACGCGGCCGCGCATCTCGGTCCGCAGCGGACGCCAATCGATATCGAAGTAGCCGCCGAACGGCGACGCTTCGCCCCATTCCAGCACGTCCTGCCACCACGGATTCTCGGGCCCGATCCCCATGTGATTCGGCACGAAATCCAAGAGGTGCCCGAGCCCGCGCGCCTGCGATGCCGCGACCAGTGCCGCGTGTTCCGCCACGGTCCCGATCTCGGGATTGAGGAGATTGGGATCGACGACGTCGTAGCCGTGCTGACTCCCCGGCTTCGCCTTGAGATACGGCGATGCGTAGAGATACCCGACGCCGAGGTCGGCGAGATACGGCACGATCGCGCGCGCATCGTCGAATCGAAACGTCGGCGTGAATTGCAGCCGGTAGGTCGAGACCGGGACGTCGGTGACGGCTCGCATCTCGCTCACGCGATCGACCAGCGAACGGTCCAGGGCGGCGCGGTGTCGGGCCGCAGCGGATCGTTCCCCGTCGTGAATATCTCGCGCCCGGGCGCACGTGCGAGGTCGGGATGGACCGTCGCGGCGAGGTTGGCGGTGAGATGGAGCGTCGCGCCGTCGTCGAGTCGCCACGTCGCGCGGAGCCCGCGCTCGCCCGGCGTCTCGAAGGCCGCGTCCGAGCCGCGCAGGTGTCGAACGACCGGTGCGATCTCGCGCTTGCGAATCGCGATCAGGTCGCGGTAATACGCGAGCCACGCCGCGTGATCCGGGTGCGCGATCTCGCCCCAGGCGAGCCGGCTCTTCTCGAACGTCGAGCGCGCGCCCGGGTCGGGGATCCGATCGCGCGACGCGGGATCGGCGAACGCGCCGAACGCTTTGAATTCGTTGCGCCGGCCTTCGGTCACGAGCTTCGCGAGTTCGGGCTCGAAATCGCAGAAGAACAGGAACGGCGAACTCGCACCCCATTCCTCGCCCATGAAGAGCATCGGCGGCGAGGGCGCGAGCAGATAGATCGCGGCCATCGCGCGGACCGCCTCGGGCGAGGCGATCGCGGTGATCCGATCGCCGAACGGACGATTGCCGATCTGATCGTGATTCTGCAAGAACGTCACGAACGAGCGCGCGCGCAGATGCGCGCTCGGCGTCCCGCGATTCGCACCCTCGTGCTCGGAGTATTCGCCCTGGTACCCGAAGCCTTGCGTGAGCGTCCGCCCGAGGCGCGCGACCGGCCGCGAGAAATAATCGGCGTAATAGCCGTCGCCCTCGCCCGTCGCGATCACGTGCAACGCGTGGTGTTCGTCGTCGTCCCATTGCGCGTCGTAGCGCCCGTCTTCGAGGAGCTCCGCTTCGTTGTTCGCGTTCTCGAGCACGAGATGCACGCCCGGATGCGCGCGCTCGTGAACGATCGCCGCCAACTCTTTTAAGAAGAGGCGATCCGCACCGTCGTAGATCGCGTGCACCGCATCGAAGCGCAGGCCGTCGAACCGAAATTCGTCGAGCCAATAGAGGGCGTTCTCGTAGAAGAATGCCCGCACGTCGCGGCGGTCGTCCGACTCGACGTCGATCGCCGCACCCCACGGCGTCTGATGGCGCTCGGTGTAGAACGTCGGCGCGTAGCCGTGCAGATAGTTGCCTTCGGGTCCGAAATGATTGTAGACGACGTCCAGAAACACCGCGATGCCGCGCGCGTGCGCGGCGGCGACGAGCGTTTTGAGATCGTCCGGCGTGCCGTAATTGCGCGTCGGCGCGTACGGCAACACGCCGTCGTAACCCCAGTTCCGCGCGCCCGGGATCTCCGCGACCGGGAGCAATTCGATCGCGGTGATGCCGAGCTCCGCGAGGTGATCGAACTTCTCGATCGCAGCGAGATACGTTCCCTCGGGCGTGAACGTTCCGAGATGGAGCTCGTAGAAGACGTGTTCGTTCCACGGCAGCCCGGTCCAACCGTCCGCCGGCCATGCGAATGCATGCGGATCGACGACGACGCTCGGGCCGTGCACGCCGCTCGGCTGATAGCGCGATGCGGGATCGGGGACGCGCGTCTCCGCGCCGTCGAGCACGAAGGCGTAGCGCGTCCCGGGACCGGCCTCAGCGACCGTCGCCTCGAACCATCCGCCACCCGCGACGCGCAAGGTGCGCGTCCGTTCGATGCGCGACGATGCGTCCGTTTCGAATACGAGCGCTGCCGTCGATGCCGCCGGCGCGTAGAACCGAAAGCGAACGCCCTCGGCGACGAGTTGCGCGCCGAAAGGCATCGCGTGAGAGAACTGCATCGACATCATCTGCGTCGTACCCCTCGCTTCGGTTGCTAATCGACGCTCCGCGAATCGGCCGAGGGGCACCGGCGTATCGTGCGGAAGCCGCGCAGCGAAGTGAGTACGCTCGAGGCTCCCGGGACGAAGTGCTACGTGTATCGCGGATCGCGCGATCGCAAACACGTCGAGAATCTCGACGAGATTAGCGAGATCATCCGCGAGCCGAGCTCGCTCGTGTGGTTCGACGTCGTCGCGCCCGGGCCGCACGATCTCGCGTTGCTGCAAGAAGAGTTCGATCTCCATCCGCTCGCGATCGAAGACGCGCTCGGCTCGCATCAGCGCGCGAAGATCGAATCGTACGGGCAATACGTCTTCCTGATCGTTCACGGCGTCACGCACGCGGCGGAAGGCTTGCGAACGCACGAGATCGCGATCTTCGCGGGCGAATCGTTCGTCGTCACGGTGCGGCACGCGCCCGCTTATCCGATCGAGGAACTACGCACGCGCTGGCACGACGGGATCGATGGCAAGGTGACCGACGCACCGGCGCTCGTGCACGCGATCCTCGATACGCTCGTCGACGGCTATCTGCCGATCAGCGATGCGTTCGAGACGCGGCTCGACGAGCTCGAGAACGTGCTCTTGGATCAGGGCCGGATCTCGAGCGGCGCGCTACGGCAGATTTCCGCGATGCGGAAGGATCTCAACTCGTTCCGGCGCGCGGTCGTGCCGATGCGGGAGATCCTCGCGATCCCGATTCGCGGCGATTCGCATTTCTTCACGCGCGACGATCTCCCGTATTACCGCGACGTGCTCGATCACGTGCTGCTCGTCATCGATCGCATCGATTCGACGCGTGAGGCGATGACGAACGTGCTCGAGACGAACATCGGGATCTCGTCGAATCGTCAGAACGAGGTGAGCAAACAGCTGACGTTGATCGCGACGATCTTTCTGCCGCTGACCTTCATCACCGGATTCTTCGGGCAGAATTTCGGCTGGCTCGTCGATAACATCAAATCGCTGCAGAGCTTCGTCGTTCTCGGGATCGGGACGGAGATCGTCGCGGTCATCGCGCTGCTCACGTATTTCCGCTTACGTGGCTGGCGCTAGCGCGCTCGCCCCGTAAGCGCGCTAGTGGCCGAGGACCGGATGGGGCACGTACGAGGCGTCGAGGGCCGCGAGTTCGTTCGGCGAGAGGTCGATCTCGAGGCTCGCGACGGCATCTTCGAGGTGGCCCGGCTTCGAGGCGCCGACGATCGGCGCGGTGATGCCCGGCCGGCCGAGGACCCACGCGAGCGCGATTTGCGCGGGCGGAACGCCGCGTGCCGCGGCGATCTTCTCGACGCTCGCGGCCACGGCATCGTCGGCATCCCGGGTGTACATGCCGTTGCCGAAATCGTCCGTCGCGGAGCGCGTCGTCTTCGTCTTTCGATTGCCGGCGAGGATGCCGCGGGCGAGCGGGCTCCACGGAATGAGTCCGACCCGCTCGTCGATGCAGAGCGGGTTCATCTCGCGTTCTTCTTCGCGATAGATGAGGTTGTAATGATTCTGCATCGTCACGAAGCGCGCGAGCTCGTGCTCGCGAGCGTAGGTGAGCATCTTCGCCATCTGCCACGCGTACATGCTCGACGCGCCGACGTGCAGCGCTTTCCCGGCCCGCACGACCGCATCGAGCGCTTCGAGCGTCTCTTCGATCGGCGTCGTGTCGTCGAAGCGGTGGATCTGATAGAGATCGACGTAGTCGGTGCCGAGCCGCCGCAGGCTCGCGTCGATCGCGTGCCGGATGTGCTTGGCGGAGAGCCCGCATTCGTTCGGGCTCTCGCCCATCGCACCGTGCACTTTGGTCGCGATGACGACGCGCTCGCGGCCGGGGCCGAAGTCGCGTAGGGCGCGCCCGAGGATCTCCTCGCTCACGCCGATCGAATAGACGTCGGCCGTATCGAAGAACGTGATGCCGAGCTCGAGCGCCTTTTGGATGAACGGCCGGCTCTCGGCCTCCTCGAGTACCCATTCGCGCCAACTCTTGGCACCGTAGGTCATGCAGCCGAGCGCGATGCGGGAGACGATGATGCCGGTTCGGCCGAGGTTCGTGTACTTCACGCCGTGCTCGTTCCCACGCCGAGCCGTCGTGCGCTACGAGTGCGGGACGAAGTAGAAGAGCGCGTCGCGGTAATCCGCGTAGACGGTAAAGCCGCTCAGGAAATCCGCGCCGAGAAGCCCGTCGATCGTCCCGCCGTAGGCTTTCCCGAGGATGCGGGATGCGGCGAGATCGCGGAAGTCGGTCGACGCGAAACGCACGCGCTCGAGCCGATAGTTCCGCACCTCGAATCGGCCGCCGACGCCGCCCATCGTCGCCGTTCCGCCCTTCGCCGCGGCCGGGGGCGCGAGCGCCTCCGGGTGGCGGCGCGCGAAGTAATCGAAGACGAGCAGCGACCCGCTCGCGCCCGTGTCGATCGCGAAGCGCTCGCCGAGAGAATCGCCGAGCGTGACGTCCGCGAGCGGGATGCCGAGCGCCAAGCGCACCGGGACACGGATCGCCGCCGGCTCGGCCGGTCCCGCGAACGTCGCGAGATCGATCGCGGTCACGCTGCGCTCGGCGTAGGCGATACGCAGCGCCGCTCCGGCGAAGAAATCGTAGCCGAGCAAGCCGACCGATTTGAAGCGCCCGGGCGACTCGAAGGCGAGGTGCGGCAGCGTCGTCACGACGACGTCGCGCATGACGAGGGCGCCGATCCGCAGCTCGGGGACGATCGCGCGGCCGGTCGGCGCTCGCCCGGCGTTCTCGGTGTTCGCGCGTTCGCCGTAGATGCGGAGGCCGAGCGCGCGCACCACGTCTTCGTCGAGCGTTATCCCGGCCGAATCGCCGGTGTCGAGCGTCAGATCGAGCCCGCGCGTTCCGATCGTCGCGCGGACGAGAAACTTCTGCCGCTCCAGCCGGGCGGGGAGCGAGACGCTCGCGGCACCGGTCGGGAAGGCGACCAGCGCGCGGCTCGCCGGGATCGCGAGCTCGGTCTCGGCGAGGGGAGCGGCGTCGAGCGCGACGATGCGTTCGTCGCTCTCGTTCGCCGCGATGCCGTCGCTGCGATGGCGGTGCCAGGCGATCGTTCGGCCGCCGGTCGTCCGGAAGTCGTCGTAGGTCGTCGTGGTAACGGTCGTGGCCGCGATGAGGTCTTGGCGATACACGCGATAGGTTTGCGAATCGACGTACGCGCGGGAGCCGTAGCCCGCGCCGTCGAGCACGCTGACGACGTATCCGGCGAGCGGCGCGGCCGCACAGGCGATCGTCGTCACCGCCGGATCGCCCGTCGCGTGGCCGGGGTCGGCCGCCTCGAGGATCGTCTGGCCGTTCTCGTCTTGGTGCCAGGCGGTTCCGTGTCGCGAGCCGCGCGCGGTGCGGAACGGGCCGACCGTCGTCGTTTCGACGTAGTCGGCGCCGTCGCGCAGCGTCACGCGCCGGCCGGCGAGCCCGTTCTCGCTGAAGACGAGGGTCGTACTCGTGCTGCCCGGCGTCTTGCCGATCGCGGCGGCGATCGCCGTGCGGAGCGCGTCCGGCGTCGGCGGCGTACAGCCCGCATCGGCGGCACGGACGGATCGCGTCGCGGCCGCCAAGGCGGCGAGTACGAGCGGCGCCAGCCGTCGTGCGAAGGGCGCGTGCAAGATTCTACCGTTCGCGATCGATGCGGACGAAGCGGGGCGCCGGGGCGTTCTCGGTGTACCACATTCGCCGGAGGGTTCTCGCATGCGTATCTCGTCTCTCTCGCTCGTCGTGCTCCTATCGCTCGCATCGGCCGCTCCGGCGTTCGCCGCGACCCGGTCGGCCGCGGTCGGCGCGCCCGCGCCGGCGTTTCTCCTGGACGGACTCGACGCGGCGAGCGTCGGCTCGGCATCGTTCAAGGGGAAACCGCTCTTCGTGAACGTTTTCGCGACGTGGTGTCCGCCGTGCCGGATGGAGATGCCGCTCATCTCGCGCGTCTCGAAGAAGTACGCCGATCGCATCGCGTTCCTCGCGATCGACGAACAGGAATCCGCCTCGGTCGTTCGGCCGTATCTCACGGGCGTCGGCGTTCGCGCGCGGGTCGCGATCGATCAGGGCCAATTCGAAGCGTCGTTCGGAGCGTCGCCGATCCCCGATAGTTTCTTCATCGACAAGCGCGGTATCGTGCGGGCGATCGTTCGCGGACCGATCGACGAGGCGACGCTGCTCAAAGATCTCGCGCTGATCGATCCGCAACCGGCGACCTGATTCGTTCGCGAGGCGCGCGGAACCGCACGGTCTCGCACCTAATGTCCGCATCGTGGAGAACGTAGCGGTTTCGATTCGGACGATCCGTCGCTTACTCGTGGCCAACCGCGGAGAGATCGCGATCCGCGTGATGCGAGCGGCGACCGAACTCGGGATCGGCACGGTCGCGATCTTCTCGCGCGAAGACAAGTTCGCGCTCCATCGCTTCAAATCGGACGAGAGCTATCTCGTCGGCGACGGGCGCTCGCCCGTGCAGGCCTATCTCGACGGCGACGATATCGTGCGCATCGCGCTCGAAGCGCGGATCGACGCGATCCATCCGGGCTACGGTTTCCTCGCGGAGAATCCCGACTTCGCCGACGCCGTGCGTGCGGCGGGGATCGTGTTCGTCGGGCCGACGTCGTCGGCGATGCGGCGCCTCGGCAACAAGGTCGCGGCGCGCGAGCTCGCGGTCGAGGCGGGCGTCCCCGTCGTTCCGGCGAGCGTCGCGCTCGAGCACGACGATGCCGCCGCGACGGCGGCTGCGGGCGAGGTCGGCTTCCCGCTCATGCTCAAGGCGAGTTGGGGCGGCGGCGGCCGCGGCATGCGCGTCGTGCGCGCGGCGAGCGACTTTCTCGGGAGCCTGCAGGGCGCGCGGCAAGAGGCGCTCTCGGCGTTCGGCAACGACGAGATCTACGCCGAACGCTACGTCGAGCGCGCGCGCCACGTCGAGGTCCAGATCCTCGGCGACGCGCACGGCAACGTCGTCCACCTCGGCGAGCGCGACTGTTCGGTGCAGCGCCGCCATCAGAAGGTCGTCGAAGAGGCGCCCGCGCGGCATCTGGCGCCCGAGCTGCGCGACGAGATGTACCGTTCGGCGCTCGCGCTCGCGCGCGCCGTCGGCTACGACAACGCGGGGACGGTGGAGTTCCTCGTCGACCTCGAAGCGCAGCGAGCGTACTTCATCGAAGTCAACCCGCGGATCCAGGTCGAGCACACCGTCACCGAACTCGTGACGGGGATCGACCTCGTGAAAGCGCAGATTCGGATCGCCTCCGGCCGCGAGATCGGGACGCCCGAGAGCGGCGTGCCCTCGCAGGGCGAGATCGCGCCGCGTGGCCACGCGCTGCAGTGCCGCATCACGACCGAGGATTCCGAGAACGGCTTCATGCCGACCTACGGGCAGATCTCCGTCTATCGGCCCGCGACCGGGTTCGGCGTGCGGCTCGACGGCGCGGCGTACGCGGGCGCCGTCATCACGCCGTTCTACGACTCGCTGCTCGAGAAGGTCACGGTGTGGGCCCCGAGCTTCGACGAAGCGCGGGCGCGTATGTTGCGGACGCTGCGCGAGTTTCGCGTGCGCGGCGTCGCTACCAACGTCGCGTTTTTGGATGCCCTGCTCTCGGACGATACGTTCGCGCGCGGCGACGTGACGACGCGCTATCTCGACGAATCGGCGTCGCTGCTGGACGTGCGGCAACGTCGCGATCGCGCGACGCGTCTGCTCAATTTCGTCGGCGACGTGATCGTCAACGGGAATCCGGAGGTTCGCGGCCGGCCCGCCGCCGAGGTGCGCGGCGAACCGCGCGTGCCGCTGCTGCCGAGCCGCGAACTCGCACGCGGGACGCGCGACGAATTGCTCGCGCTCGGGCCGGAGAAATTCAAGGCTTCGATGCTCGCCGAGCGGCGCGTCCTCGTCACCGATACGACGCTGCGCGACGCGCATCAATCGCTGCTCGCGACGCGCATGCGCACGCGCGATCTCGCGCGCATCGCGCCGGCCTACGCGCAGCGGCTCCCGCAACTCTTCTCGCTCGAATGTTGGGGCGGCGCGACCTTCGACGTCGCGATGCGCTTTCTGCGGGAAGACCCGTGGTCGCGGCTCGCGCAATTGCGCGAGGCCGTCCCGAACATCTTGCTGCAGATGCTCGTGCGCGGGGCGAACGCCGTCGGCTACACGAGCTATCCCGATAACGTCGTGCGCTACTTCATCGAACGTGCTGCGCTCGCGGGAATCGACGTCTTCCGCGTCTTCGACTCGCTCAATTGGGTCGAGAACATGCGCGTGACGATCGACGCCGTGCTCGAGAGCGGGACGCTCTGCGAGGCGACGATGTGCTATACGGGCGATATCCTCGACCCCGCGCGTACGAAATACGATCTCGCCTATTACGTCGCGCTCGCGAAAGAGCTCGAAGCGACGGGCGCGCATATTTTAGGTGTGAAGGACATGGCGGGCTTGCTCAAGCCCGAGGCCGCGCGGCGGCTCTTCACGGCGCTCAAAGCCGAGATCGGGATCCCGATCCACTTCCACACCCACGATACGAGCGGGAACAGCGGCGCGAGCGTGCTCGCC
>CAZZYZ010000046.1:0-18228 GCA_964658425.1 Vulcanimicrobiota bacterium
CTCGACGTGGCGACGCGCGCGCTCGTCGCGGCGAACCGGCCTTTTCTCGGCATCTGCGTCGGCATGCAATTGCTGTACGAGTCGAGCGACGAGCACGGCGAGCACGCGGGGCTCGGCATTCTCGAAGGGCGCATCTCGCGCTTCACGCAGGCGCCGCGCGTGCCGCATATGGGCTGGAATTCGCTCGAGTTGCTCGCCGCGCATCCGTTCGTGCGCGGTTTGCCGGCGGGCTCGTATGCCTATTTCTTGCATAGTTATCGGGCTCCGGTGGACGGCCAAACGCTCGCGGCAACGGAACACGGCGAGCGGTTCGCCGCGATCGTCGCGCGCGGCAACGTGATGGCGACGCAATTCCATCCGGAGAAAAGTCAGCGCACGGGCGCGCTGCTGCTCGAGAACTTCCTCACGATCGCCGTATGACGATCGTCCCCGCGATCGACTTGCGTGCGGGCCGCTGCGTGCGGCTGCTCTACGGCGATCCCGATCGCGAGACGCGATACGACGGCGATCCCGTCGAGCGCGCGCGCAGCTTCGCAGCGGCCGGCGCGCGGCGGCTGCACGTCGTCGATCTCGACGGTGCGTTCGACACGGGCGCGAACACGGCCGCGATCGGGGCGATCTGCGCGGCGGTCGACGTGCCGGTGCAAACGGGCGGCGGGATCCGCAGCATCGCCGACGCGCGCGCGCGTTTCGCGGCGGGCGCGTCGTACGTCGTGCTCGGCACGCTGCTCGTCGAGAACCCGCAGGCGGCACGCCGCATCATCGGCGAGTACGGCGACCGGACGATCGCGGGCGTCGATGCGCGCGGCGACGTGGTCGCGGTTCGCGGCTGGAAGGAGCACGCACCGCTCGGCCGCGATGCGTTCGTGCGCGACCTCGCGGGCTCGGGGATCGGGCGCATCGTCTTCACGGAGATCTCGCGGGACGGCGCGGGTGCGGGGTACGACGTCGCGGCGCTCGCGCACGTCGCCGGCCTCACCCAGGTCAAGATCACGGCGAGCGGCGGCGCGCGGACGCTCGACGATCTGCGCGCACTCCGCGCCGGGACGCCCGCGAACGTCGATGCCGCGATCGTCGGTCGGGCGATCTACGAGGGGACGATCGATCTCGCCGAGGCGCTCGCCGCGTTCGCCTCGGGCGACGATACCGTCGCGACGTAGCGCCGCGGGATCTCGGCCGGTAATCGCGTGACGAGTTCGTAGCCGATCGTCCCGGCGGCTTCGGCGGCCTCGTTCGCGTCGAGCGTCGCCTCGCCGTCGCGGCCGATCAGCACGACGCGGCTGCCGGAGACGGCGTGCGGCACGTCCGTCACGTCGACGAAGGCGACGTTCATGCAGATCCGGCCGACGAACGGCACGCGCTCGCCGCACACGAGCGCGAGCCCGCGCCCCGCATACGCGCGCGGGATCCCCTCGGCGTAGCCGATCGGCAGCACGCCGATGCGCGACGGCCGCGTCGTCTCGTACGCGCAGCCGTACCCGACGGCGCGGCCCGCCTGCACGTCCCGCACGACGACGAGCTTCGACGCCCACGTCAGCGCCGGTTCGAGCGCGAAGCCGGCCGGCGCGGCGTAGCGCGTTCGCACGGAGGGCCAGATGCCGTAGGTCGCGATCCCGGCGCGGACGAGATCGAAGCGCAGCTCCGGCACGAGGATCGCGGCCGCCGAAGCCGCCGCGTGCAGCGCGACGCCGCGCTCCGCGAGCCGCGCCCGTAGCGGCGCGAGCGCGGCCACGAAGCGGTCGCGCTGCGCCCACGTGAACGACGCCTCGAACTCCTCGACGGCCGCGAGGTGCGTGAACGCGCCGCGCACGCCGAGCGCCGGGCGGTCGAGGAGCCGCTCGAGTGCGGCCGTCGCCTCGGGCGCCTCGAAACCGAAGCGCGTGACGCCCGTGTCGATCTTCACGTGCACCGGGAACGGCGAGCCGCGCCGCTCGGCGACCCGTTCGAGGTCGCGCAGAAACCCGCCCTCGCTCCAGAGCGCGACCGCCGCCCCGCTCGCGTGAACGGTCTCGAGTTCGTGCGATTCGACCGGGCCGAGGATGAGGATCGGCTTCGCGATCCCGGCCGCGCGTAGCGCGAGCGCCTCGTCCGCGCGGTAGACGCAGTAGCCGTCCAGGGCGCTCTCGATCGCCCACGCGACCGGGACGAGGCCGTGGCCGTAGGCGTTCCCCTTCACGACGGCGGCGTAGCGGGCCGGAGCGACCAGTCCGCGCAGGCGGGCGACGTTGCGGCGCAGCGCGCCTTCGTCGACCACGATCTCCGCGATCACGGTGCCGTCGTCGCCGTGCGTCCCATCAGCGCGCGCGTCAGATACGCGACCGGGAATCCGAAGAAGAACACGTGGGCGAGAAACAGGTTGCCGAGCGAGAACGAGTTCGGCAACCGGTAGATGTTCGCGGCGACCTCGACGAGCTGCATCGCGATCATCACGACGATTCCGAAAACGACGGCCGACGTCGCGGGATGTTCGCGGATCGCGATCGTCCGGCTCGCCATGTACGCATAGCCGATCCCCCAGCCGATGCTTACGAGAAGATGGAACAGCACGCCAAGCGCCACGCCGTTCGGATCCGTGTAGGCGGCCTGCCCGAGCGCGCCGGAGGCGACGTAGCGATAGAACGTGCCCACGGTCACCACGTGGGAGATCGCGACGAGCGTGAGGAGCAGGTACGCGTCGATGAGGACGCCCCCGGCGACTCCCGCTGCGGCACCCACGAGAGCGAGCGAAGAAAGCGAGGCGGTCCGTTGCATTGCCGATCCATTCGACGCCGGACGCGCGCGGTTCCGTCCGCGCCGGCCGCCGGCCATCGCGGCCCATGAGGGCGGCGACGAAGCGAGACGCCGGGTCCCGCTCGCGCGAGCCGCGCGCGGGCGACAGCGTCGTGATGTCCGTCGTGCGGCTGATCGCGGAGCTCGTCGGGGCCGGCATGATCGCCGTGACCCTCTACGTCATCCTCGATAGTGCGTCGACCACGCTCGGCCGGTCGCTCCGCTGGGATCCGAGCCTCACCTCGGGCGTGCTCTTTCTGATGCTCGGCGGCACGACGCTCGTACTCTGCATGCCGCTGCTCCACACCGATTCCGACGCCAATACGCGCTCGTTCTCGTCGTGGACGGCGATACTGCTCGTCTCGTTCGCGGTGCTGCGCGGGCTCGGCATCGTGAGCCTCGCCGCGCCGCTCGGATTCCTCGAACATCAGATCATGACGCCGTTACGTCACTTGCTTAATCTGTAAGGCGCCCGCTTCGCCTTTTACCCAAGGCAGGCGCCGTAAGTGGCTTGAACGCCTCGCAAATGAAACGCGCCTTTTGGCTTCGCGTCGTTCTTTGCATGTCGTTCGCGCTCTCGCCGCTCGTCGCGCGAGCCGGGACGACGGGTGCGATCGTCGGCCGCGTGACCGATGCCGTTACGCACGCCCCGGTCGCGGGTGCGCGCGTCAGTATCGCCTCGCCCGCGCAAACCGCCTCGACGCTCTCGGACGCGGCTGGGAATTTTCGCTTCCTCTCCCTCGTCCCCGACACGTACACGGTCGGGGTCGAGCGCGCGGGGTACGATACCGCATCGCTCGCGGGCGTGACCGTGCTCGCGGATCAGACGCAGACGGTGCCGATCGTCGCCTCGAAGTCGCTGCAGCGCATCGGCCGCGTGACGGCGCGCGGCTCGGGCGATCTCGTGAAGCCCGGAACGACGAGCGACGTCTATTCGGTGAATCCCGCGAGCGCCGAGGCCGCGCAGGCCCTCGGCGGTCCGGGCGGCCTCAATACCGCCTACAGCGCGATCGCGTCCGTCCCGGGCGTCGTCGTGCAACAGGGCCAGCAGGGCTGGTATCAGACGGTCAGCATCCGCGGCGGCGATATCGACCAGGTCGGCTACGAGCTCGACGGCATCCCCGTCAATCGCGTATACGATAACGCGCCGCAGACGACGCTCTCGAGCATCGGTCAGCAGGAGCTGCAGGTCTACACCGGCGGGACGCCCGCCTCGGCCGACGCGTCGGGGATCGCGGGTTACATCAATCAGGTCATCAAGACGGGCACGTCGCCCGGCTTCGTCATCGTGAGCGGTGGGATCGCTTCACCGACGTACTATCACAAGCTCTCGCTCGAAGTCGGCGGTGCGACGCCGAATCGGCTCTTCTCGTATTACGCGGGCGTCGCGGGCGTCAATCAAGACTTTCGGTATCTCGATCAGTATCAGGGCGCGAGCGATCCGCGGTTCTTCTATCCGATCTCGTTTCCGGGGCGCTTCAATCTCTACGACGGCACCGTGGGGAACGTCGCGCTCGGGCCGGGCGATACGTACGCGATCGCGAGCACGTCCGATCGTGAGAACGTCGTCAACTTTCACTTCGGGATCCCGCACAAGCAGGGCGGCCTCAAGGACGACGTGCAGTTGCTCTATCTCACGAGCGAGGTCGTCTCGAGCTATTTCAGCTCGATCAACGATCAGGGTGGTGCGGCCGCGGTCTCGGATGCCGTCGGCAACAACGGCTTCGGCTTCCAGCACGACGGCTACAGCTACACGGGCCCGCTCTTCGCGACGCCGACGGCGGCCGGCGTCGCGGCATCGTATTTCCCGAACAGCCCGCAGCCTCGGCCCTACGAACAAGCCGTCGCGAACAGCGCGCGCGATTACACCGATAACGGCGTCGCCATCGCGAAGCTTCAGTACCAACGTAATTTCGACGCGAAATCGTATCTGCGGCTCTTCGGCTACACCGAGTATTCGAATTGGTTCATCGGCGGCCCGGCGAATCAACAGTTCACGGGCTACTACGGTGCCGAGCTCAACGATTACGAATTACCGAGCCATACGTTCGGGCTCAACGCGAGTTATTCGAATCAGCTCTCGGACCATCACCTGATCTCGGCGACGGCGTCGTATCAGGGGAGCCAGGTGCAGCGGCGCTACTCGTACGGTTATCCCGGGAATTCGCTCGGCTACGGCATCGCGAACTACGTCGGCAAGAACGGCCGTTGCTACGATGCGGCAGGCGGCGGCGAAGTGAGCTGCTTCGATAACACATTCCGCGGCACGCTGCCGGCGGACCCGCCCGGGACGGCCGCCTCCGCGACCGACGTCGGCGCGCTCGGCGCGCTCTTCGCGACGAACGCGCCGGCCGGTACCGCCGCCGCGGATGCGGGCGCGCGCTGGCTCGCGACCGACAACGGCTACGCGAGCACGCGCCTCAACCAGGTCTCGCCCGCGTTCACCTCGGCGTCGCTGAGCGATCAGTGGCGCCCGAACGAGCGGCTGCTCGTCAACGTCGGCGCGCGCGTCGAAAATTACGACGATCGCCTCGCCGATACGACGCAATCGCCCGCGCGCCAATTCTGGTTCGATGCGTACAATCGCGAACATTGCTACAAGGCGGGCGCGCCGAGCCCCGTCAGCATCTTCGGCGCGACCGATCCCGTGACGGGCGCGACCGTCATGCAATCCTCCGCGGCGTCGTGCGCGGACGTCTTTGGGACCGGCTTCGTCGCCTCGAACCTCGTGAACGCGCTCGCGCCGCACGTGACGGCGACGATCGTCGAGCCTCGCCTCAGCGGCACGTATACGGTCGACCCGCTCACGGTCTTGCGCGCGTCGTACGGCGTCTACGCGCGTGCGGTCAATACGTCGTGGCTGCAATACGACGCGGTCAATCAGGATCTCGCGAGCTTCATCGGCGGCAACTTCCTGACGCTCGGCTACAACACGCCCGTTCACGACCTGAGGCCCGATACGTCGAACAATTACGACTTCTCGCTCGAACACCAATTCCGCGGGACCGATCTCTCGTTCAAGCTGACGCCGTTCTATCGCAGCACGAAGAATCAATTGCAGCCGGTCCCGATCGGCGTCGGCGGCGTCGTCACGGGCTTCAACGTCGGGCAGCAGGTCTCGAGCGGCGTCGAACTCGCCGTGAAGAAGGGCGATTTCGCGCACGACGGCATCGCGGCGCAGCTCGCGTACACGTACACGCGCAGTCGGATCCGGTACGAAAACTTCCCATCGGGGACGAACGTGATCGACGGGCTCAACCAATACGTTCAAGAGTACAACTCGTACACGTCGGCGTGCGCGACCGTTACCGCGAAGAACGCGAAGCTCTGCGGTCTCGCGCCGGGCGCGGCGAACCCCAACGCAGCCGCGAGTTTCGCCGCCGTCGGCACCGGCGGCACGGCCGACCCCACGCTCCCGCAAACGCGTAATCCGTATTACGGCGCCGCACCGCAGCCGTTGCTCGATCGCAGCGCCGAGTACGAGACCTACGATCAGATCCCGCAGATCTTCACGGGCGAGAACGGCTACGACACGCCGGACGTCCTGTCGCTCATCCTGCAGTATCGCCACGCGCGGTTCGCGTTCACGCCGAGCCTCACGTTCAGTTCCGGCGCCGAGTACGGCTCGCCGCTCTCGTACCCGGGCTACCTCCCGAACGGCTGCGCCGGGACGGGCGCGGTCGCCGCGAACGGGACGGTCGCGGCCGACCCGAAGTCGTGTACCGGAACGTCGGCCGTCAGCGGCTTCCCGTTCCTGATCGTGCCGGATGCCTTCACGGGCCGCTTCGACGATCTCGGAGCGTTCAAGCAGCCGTCGCGCTTGACGCTCAATCTCGGCGCGTCGTTCGAAGCGACGAAGGACGTCAAACTGAGCGTCGCGCTAACCGGCCTCGTCGATACGTGCTTCCAGCGCGGCTATGCGTGGGACGATCCGCACGTCTGCGTCTATTCGCAGCTGCCGTCGGGTGGAGCGGGGCTCGGGCCCTCGGGGAATTTTCTCCCGCTCGCATCGACGCCGGTTGCCTTGCGTTATCCCTACGCTCCGTTCAACAACAATCTCAATACGGGGTTCGTCGGCGTAACGATCCCGATCCAAGCGACCTTCAACGTGCAGGTCAAGCTCTAGCACCGAGCCGCAGCTCGCGGACTCGCGATCTCAAACGAAAGTAGCGTACATCCGGTGCGACGCCTCGATACCCTGAGTCTTGCGGGCGGCGTCAGCCTCGGGTTGCTGATCGCGATCCTCGCGTTCGCCGGGTTCATGCTCGGAACGATCATCATCGACCCGGGCGCGTTCCGGCTCACGGATTGCGCCGGGAACGAGCTGGGCATCCACGCGTACTATCTCGCGTTTCTCGGCGCCGTCGTGATATCGCTCGCGCTCGGCATCCGGGCCCTCGCGCGCGGCCGGTCCGGGGTCGCGGCGACCTACCTCGTCCCGGCGCTCGTCGTCGGTATCACGTGGGTCGTCTTCGTTCCCCGCGAGTTCTCGCGCGCGGGCCTCTCGCCGGGCGACCGTGCGCTGATCTGCACCGCGGATGCGGGCCGGCGCGTCGACGTCGCGATGCGACGCGGCACGTGATAGAGCCGAAGTAGCGACTCCGACCTCCTCGCCCGTCCGCTCGGGCGCGAACGCCGCCGAAGAACGAGCGCGGAGTCGGGCGAGAGACGATCTGGATGCTGCTACGTCGCTTCGCATCCGACGGCGTATCGCCGAGCGTAAAGCGCGGGGGAGACCAGGATCGGGCCGAGATTCGAACGGTGAGGATCGCCCTGACGACGAGGGATTGCCATTTTCTCCCGGGCTTTTCGCAGAGCCCGGAGCAGGACACGATTCGCCACCTCCGTTCGGGCGCCGCTCCTCGACCGTATGCGGGGTCCCCGGGCTTGCACTCTCGCGGGGAGTTTGCTAATATCGTCAGCGCTGGCAGTTGTCTGCCATGAGTGCTAACTCGAAATCAATCCATTATTGGAGGCCTATATCGTGAATTTGAAGCCTTTGGGCGATCGCCTGGTCGTCGAGCACGTCGAGCAAGCTGAGAAGACCGCCGGCGGCGTCTTCCTGCCCGACACCGCCAAAGAGAAGCCCCAGAAGGGCAAGGTCGTGGCGGTTGGTTCCGGCCGCACGCTCGATAACGGCACGAAGCTCGCGATGGAAGTCAAGCCCGGCGACCTGATCGTCTTCTCGAAATATTCGGGGAGCGAGTACAAGGACGACGACGGTAAAGAGTATCTGATCATCGCGGAAAAGGACGTTCTGTCCATCATCACCGACGCTAAAGTCGCGGTTGGAGTTTAACTATTATGGCAGCTAAAGAACTCGTATTCGACGAGAACGCACGGCGCGCGCTCGAGCGCGGCGCGAACATCCTGGCCGATGCGGTCAAGGTGACGCTCGGGCCCAAGGGCCGCAACGTCGTTCTCGATAAGAAATTCGGCTCGCCGACGATCACGAACGACGGCGTCACGATCGCCAAAGAGATCGAGCTCCCGAACACGTTCGAGAACATGGGCGCGCAACTCGTCAAGGAAGTCGCTTCGAAGACGAACGACATCGCGGGCGACGGCACCACGACCGCGACCGTGCTCGCGCAGGCGATCATCCGCGAAGGTCTCCGCAACGTGACCGCGGGTTCCAACCCGCTGCTCATCAAGCGCGGCATCGACAAGGCCGTCGAGATGGCCGTCGCCGAGATGGAGAAGATGGTCGTCAAGGTCGACACGCCGGAGAAGATCGCGCAAGTCGCGTCGATCTCGGCGAACGACAAAGAGATCGGCGGACTCATCTCCCAAGCGATGCAGGCCGTCGGTAAGGACGGCGTCATTACGGTCGAGGAGTCGAAGTCCACGAAGACCGACGTCGAGACCAAAGACGGCATGCAGTTCGACAAGGGCTACATCTCGCCGTACATGGTCACCGATAGCGAGCGCATGGAAGCGACGCTGACCGATCCGTACATCCTCGTCACGGAGCGCAAGATCTCGGCGATCGCCGACATCCTCCCGCTGCTCGAGAAGATCGTCCAGGTCCAGAAGCCGCTCGTCCTCATCGCCGAAGACGTCGAAGGCGAAGCCCTCGCGACGCTCGTCGTCAACAAGCTCCGCGGAACGTTCACGACCGTCGCCGTCAAGGCGCCGGGCTTCGGCGATCGCCGTAAAGAGATGCTCAAGGACATCGCAACCCTCACCGGCGCGACCGTCATCAGCGAAGAGCTCGGCCTCAAGCTCGATAAGGTCACCCCGGATCTCCTCGGCCAAGCGAAGACCGTGAAGATCACGAAGGAAGAGACGACCATCGTCGACGGCAAGGGCAAAGAAGACGCGATCAAGGGTCGCATCGAGATGATCAAGCGCCAGGTCGAAGAGACCGACAGCGACTTCGATCGCGAGAAGCTCCAGGAGCGCCTCGCGAAGCTCTCGGGCGGCGTTGCGGTCATCCAAGTCGGTGCCGCGACCGAGACCGAACTCAAAGAGAAGAAGCACCGCATCGAAGATGCACTCTCGGCGACCCGCGCGGCCGTTCAAGAGGGCATGATCCCCGGCGGCGGCAGCTCGCTCATCCACGCGCTCAAGGCGCTGGAGAACTACAAGCCCGACGTGACCAACGGCAGCGCGCACACCGCGGTCGACGAGAAGATCGGGATCGACATCATCCGTCGCGCCCTCGAAGAGCCGTTGCGTCAGATCGCGACGAACGCGGGCTTCGAAGGCTCCGTCGAAGTGAACCGGGTCAAGCAGTCCGCTCCGGGTCAGGGCTTCGACGCGATGTCGGGCGAGATCGTCGACATGCTCGGCGCCGGGATCGTCGAGCCGTTCAAAGTCACGCGCTCGGCGCTCCAGAACGCGGCGTCGATTGGTTCGCTGATCCTCACCACGGAGACCCTCATCGCCGACAAGCCCGAGCCCAAGGGCTCGAACGGCAACGGCGGCGGCGGCATGCCCGGCGGCGGGATGGGCGGCATGGGCGGCGGCGGCTACGACATGATGTGATTTTGTTGCGACGCAACAAAATCGATCGGTAGCGGACGCGATCGAAACGATGAAAGAGCCTCGCAGCAGTGCGGGGCTCTTTTTATGAGCGGCGTCCATCCAACGTCGCCGGATCGACGTTGAAGGAGTGGCTTTTCGAGCAGGGTATTGCGACACGGATGCGGCTCGTTTTCGCAACGGTTCTAACGTTAACGATCGTTCTTTCGAAGCCCGCGATCGCTGCGGACGTGTCGGGCTTCGCGGTCGCGGGCGTGAAGCTCGGCATGCCGCTCGATGCGGCGAATGCGATCCTCGAAAAGCGAGCGGTGCCCTTCAACGCGCCGGGCGTTCGCGGGATCGCGTCCCGTGGCTTGAAGTATACGTTCTACAATTGTCGATCCGGCTTCAGCTATGGCGGATTGACCCAACCCGAAGTGCACGCGCTCAATGATTTGACGCCCGAAACGGTACCGGACGGCGTCTGCGTCGATGCCGGGGAGGCAACGACCGCTACGGGCCGGCTCAGCATCACGTTTCTTCCGACCGTCGCCGGAGATGCACGTTCGCAGGTCGTCGCGCGCGTCCACCTCGTCGATCGGATACCTCCGGAACGCCGCGTCGCGCACGAAGCGATCGCCGTACACTATTATGAGTCCCAAGCCGTCGCACGGTACGGCGCACCCACGTACCGCGATCCGTATCGCGCACATCGCGACGTGGCGACGACGTCCGAACCACAAGCGATGATCGGACTCTCGGGTATCGCCTTTCCGGTCGCGAGCGTGTTCGCCGGCCTCTGCAATGCGACGGGATGCACGGAACATCAAGGCGGACTCATCTGGTGTTCGGGCTCCGTCTCGCCGGCCGTCTGTTCGCAACCGAGTATCATCCCCGAGGATTCGAAGCCGGTCGACTTTCACTATCGCGAGCCGCACGTCGCGACCGAGCCCGGGCCCGCCCCGACGTTCGACTACCACGCGAATCACACGCAAGCGCAACTCGAAGCGTACCAAAAGGAGCTGCGACGACACGATGCGGGGACGACGGCGAACCGGCTCGCCGACATCGAAGACGAACGACCGTACGCATTGCTCGGGCGGCCGTCTGTCGGTCAGCGTCTGCTGCTTCGCTTCAACGTCGACGAGGATGCGGCCGACGTCGTTCTCGAGAACGAAGCGCTGTTCGCGGAGCGCTTTCCGGTCGCTTCCCCCACCCCGCACGCCGTAGCGACTCCCGCATTCTAACGTCGCCGGGATGAGAGCGCTCGGCGGCGTGTGCGGACGGTCCGGAGAAGCGTAGCCGCTATCGACGGTTCATCGCTTCGCACGCAGGTCGCGAAGCTCTTCACGCTCGACTCGACGTCGATCTCGAATCGGGTCGCGTTTCGCGATGCGTTCGCCGTCGCGCTCGCTCTCGGCGCGGGACTCGCACTCGACGGACCGGTCGCGGGGGTGCTCGTCGCGACGGGCACGCTCAACGCGGCGATGGCCGACGGCCCGGTGCCGGTGCGGCTGCGGCTCGTCGAGATCTTCATCGCGACCGTCCTCTGCGCGCTCGCGGCATTCACCGGCTCGATCACGACCGGCATCGCATGGCTCGCGGTTCCGATCGCGGCGGCGTGGGCGTTTCTCGCGGGACTCGTGATCGTACTCGGAGCCGAAGCCGCGACGGTCGGCATCACCACGCTCGCGGTCTTCGTGGTTCTCGGCCGGCAGGCACTCGATCTGCAGCACGCCGCGCTCGTCGCGCTCGCGGTCGGCGTCGGCGGACTCGTCGTCTTGTTCGTCGCCGCGATCGCGCGGCCGACGGGGACGACGCCGCAGGCGCGGGCCGTCGCGACGGCGTGCGCCGCGCTCGCGCGCGACGTCGAGGACGGTACCGCCCTGACGACGGCGCGATCGACGCTGCGGAGCTTCGCGGCCGCGCACGGCGAGGGAAACGAACCGCTGCGCACGGTGCTCGATCAAATCTCGGGGATGCGCGACGTCGCGCTCGCGCTGCGCGACTATCGCGGCGATGACGTTCTTTCGGGCGGTCCGCTCCCCGCGATGATCGATGCGTCGCTCGACGCGCTGGCGCGCACGACCCGGACGATCGGCACGGCGCTGCTCGACCGTCGCGTTGCGATCGAGCCCGCGGAGCTCGAAGCGATCCTCGCTGCGAACGCCTCCGCATACGGTCGCGTCGAGATTCGAGGCGCCGCGCGGCCGATCGCGGCGGCGGTTGCGCGCGCGCTCGATCGCGCGGCGCGCCAGGCGGTCGCGGCCGGCACCGCGACGCTCGAGACGCGTTCGGGGAGCGGCACCTTCACCGGCTCGCTCGCGATGAATCTTCGGCTGCCGTTGCCATCGCTCGCGAATTCGGGCGAGATGCTGCGTGCGAATCTCTCGCTCGATTCGTCCGCCTTCCGGCACGCGATCCGGCTCGCCGCGTGCGTCGCGGTCGCGGAGGCGATCGTGCATGCATATTCGATCGCGCGCGGCTATTGGATCCCGATGACCGCCGCGTTCGTCTTGAAACCGGGTTTCTCCGATACGATCGCGCGCGGCGTCCAGCGCATCGCGGGGACGATCGCCGGAATCGCCGTCGCGACCGCCCTCGAGCCGCTCGCGGGCCACGACGTCGCGATGCGGATCGCGCTCGCCGCACTCGGGATGTTCCTCGTGCGCGGCGCCGGGCGGCAGAATTACGGCGTGCTCACGCTCGGCGTCACGATTCTCGCGATCGAACTACTCGCGCTCGTCGGCGACTCCGTCGTTTCGACCGCCGGGGAACGGATGCTCGCGACGCTCGCAGGCGGCGTGCTCGCGTTCGCGTTCTTCTTCGCCTGGCCGACGTGGCAGCACCGCGCGCTTCCGCGTCAGCTCGCGACGCTGATCGACGCGCAGCGCGCGTACTGGGACGCGGTGCTCGAGCGAATCGGCACGCGCGACGTGCGGGGCGAGGATCGACGCGCCGAACTCCTGCGCGACGTTCGCCGCGAATGGGCGAACGCGAAGGCGAACGTCGATGGCGCGCGCGGGGAGCCGGGCATCGGACGCCGGTTCGATGCGTATGCGAGTACGGCGACGGCCGCTCACCGTTTCGGCCTCGCGACGATGCGGCTCGACGCGCTCGACCGCGCCGCAACGGCACCGGCTCCCGGCGCGGCGGCGTTCGCGAAGGCGACGGACGACGTGCTCGAATCGCTCGCGAGCGCGCTGCGCGGCGCGGCGCTCCCGGCGGATCTGCCCGATCTCGTCGCGGCGTCGAACGCGCTCGCGAACGGTGCGCTCGCGACGGACGGGAGCGGCGCCGCGCTCGCGCTCTTCTCCGCCGAAGCGGCGACGGTCGCCAACAGCCTTGACACGGCGATCGACGCGCTGCGCGAAGCGGGTTTCTAATCGCGCGCTCAGACCGCGTTCCGCTCTCTGCGCGTTCCAACCGATATGTTCACCGCCGCTCGCATCGCCGTCGCGCTCACGTTCCCGCTCGTCTCGTTCGGCGCGCTGGTCGCTTCCGCGCCCGCTCCCGTCGTCGCGAGCGGGCCGCCGTGCGCGGCGGGCGCGCTGCGGCTGAGCGTTCAGCTCTCCGACGCATTCGACGGCATGTCGCATGCGGGCGGGTACGCGGTCGTTCGAAACGTCGCCGAGACGGCGTGTTCGTTCTCCGCGTTGCCGGCACTGACGATGCGCGCGCCGGACGGCGCCGTCGTGGCGATCGGCGAGACGCCGTCGGCTCGCTTCATGCATCCCGGACCCGTCGTGCTGCCGATCGAGCTCGGCCCCGGCGCGTCTGCGGCTTCAGCGCTGCGCTGGGTCAACGGCAACGTGTACGGCGATACGAACGCCACGCACGTCGAGACGCGTTCGCTCGCGCTGAGCGTCGGATCGAAGACGATCTCGGCGCCGCTGAAGCTCACGCTCTGGGGGCCGGCCGCGAAGACGATCGCTTTCGAGATGCAGCGTTTCACGACGGCGCTCCCGGCGCTCGACGCGGCCGCGCCATCGGCCGCGGGAACCTACGTCGCGGAGGGGCCCGCCGGCGCCGCGTACGTCGCTGCGGACGGTACCCCTTGGCGGGAACTCGTGCTGACGAAGGCTTCGAACGGCGCGTTCGACTTTCGCTTCAACGGTCTCGGCGGGTCCGACGTCGCGCCGAATCAAGGCGAGATCGCCGGGCGCCTCGTACCCGAGGGAACGCACGCGACGTTCCGCGATCCGAAGGACGACTGCACGTTCGCCGTCGCGTTCTTCGGCGGCCAGTTGACCGTCGCGCAGACGGGCTTATGCGGATTCGGGAACGGCGTCACGGCGACCGGGCAGTATCGCTTGCAGTAGATGCGACGACGGAGCAGCGAGAACTTCGGTGGTAAACTTTCGTCGCCTCGCATCGCAGTCGCGCAGCCGCGCGATCTGCGGCCGACCTTCGACACGGATGAACCACCCCGCAATCGCGTTACGTCCAATACAGAATCCGCGCGCGCGGTAGCCTCGCGGCGATTCGTTCTTCGAGGTGGGTGCGCAGGTCGCGCATCATCTCTTTGCGATAGACGTATTTGAGCGAACCGAATTTCGTGCGCTTCTGCGAGCGCTCGGCCGGGTCCATCTCGAGTTTCGTTGCGGGGTACCAGCCGAGCAGCACGTCGCGCGACGCGGGCGTGAAGCGATGCGTGATGAGTTCGATCGTCAGATCGAGCGCCGCGAGGTCGTCCGTCGCGCGCGCGACCGCGGCGAGCAACTCGTCGTACTCTTCGCGCCAGCCCTGGATCGGCATGATCGGCGCGACCGTGAGCCCGACGGGATACCCCGCGACGGCGAGCGCGCGCAGGGCGGCGATCCGATCGTCGAGCGGCGCGGTGCCGCCTTCGAATCGGCGCGCGATCGTCCGCGCGTTCACCGAGAACCGAACGCGCGTGCGGCCGCGGTGGTCGAGCGCGAGTAGCGACGCGACGCCGTCGAATTTCGTCGTCCAGCGCAATTGCACGCGCGCGTCCCACGCGCCGAAGAACGCGATCGATTCGGCGAGTGCGCCCGTGAGATGTTCGAGCGCGAGCGGATCCGTGTAACACGACGCTTCGAACGTCGTGCCCTCGTCCGCGCGTTCGGCCGAACGCGACGTAATCGTGCCCGAGCCGAGATAGGTCGCGAGCCCGCCGAGAATCTCCGGCAGATTTGCGAAGACCCGCGTCAGCGGCGGCCCGGGCAGGGAGCCCGCGAGATAGCAGTATTGGCAGTGCGCCGGGCAGCCGCGGGCGAGATTGAACTGCCAATCGGCGCTCGGCGGGATCGGCTGCAACGTGCGCGCCGAGGGCGGCGAGACGACGACGGCGAGCGTCGTCTTCGCGCGCGCGTAGGTCTCGCGTTCGTCCGCACCGCGCAGCCCCGTGAGCCGATCGTTCCCGAGTTCGACGATCTCCCCGCCGAGCGCCGAGGCGCGTTCGGCGATCGTGCGCGCGAGCGGCCACGCGAGAGACGCTCGCGTGAGCAGCACGCGCTTCGGGATCCAGAGTTTCGGCTCGCGCTCCGCGGCGAGCACCGGATTCATCATCGGATACGCTTTGACGCCGGCGCAGGCGGACGCGGCCGAGCAACCGCGCTCGAAACCGTTCGCGGTCCCCTCGCTGTCGTTCGAGTTCGCGTGTCTTCGTTTGCGCGGCAGCTCTTGCACTTCGATCGGTCGCTGATCTCGAAGCGCGTCGCATTGCGCGACGCGTGTGCGGTCGCGGTCGCCCTCGCCCTCGGGCTCGCGCTCGGCGGACCGGTGTCGGGCGTGCTGCTCGCGGCGGGCGCGATGAACGCCTCGTTCGCCGACGGCCCGTTCGCGGTACGCGTGCGGCTGATGCACATCTCGCTCGCCGGGCTCGCGGTCGCGCTCGCCGCGATCGTCGGCTCGCTCGCCTCGAACGTCTTCTGGTTCGCGACCGCGGCGCTCGCGGTTTGGGCACTTTTCGCGGGGTTGCTGGTCGCGCTCGGACCGGCGGCGATGGGCGTCGGGCTCAACAGCCTCGTCGTCTTCATCGTCTTCGGACGGCAGCCGCTCGACCTCGCGCACGCGGCGGGGGTCGCGGCGCTGTTGCTCGCGGGGTCGGCGGTCACGATGGTCTTCGCCGCCCTCGCCGTCCCCTCGCGCACCTCGCCCGAGACGCGCGCCGTCGCCGCCGCGTACGACCACCTCGCCGAGCTCGCGGAGAAGCCCGCGGATGCGTCCCGGGTCCCACCGCTGAGCGCTCCGCTCGCCGAGGCGACGGCGGTCCTCGTCGCGTTCGGCCGCACGCGCGGGGCGGCCGACGAGCCGTTGCGCACGTTGCTCGATCAAGCGGAGCGGCTGCGCGTCGCGATCGTCTCGCTCGAATCGTGGCGCGCGGCGCCCGGCGAAACGCCGCTGCCGTGGGCGACCGCGATCGATGCGGCGCTCGCAGCCACCGCGACCGACGTGCGGGCGATCGCGAGGAGCCTGCGGGACGGCCGGCCGGTCACGGCGGCGGGCGCGGGCGCGACGTCGGCCCTCGCGGAGAGCGCCTCTTCGCCGGAGGCCGATATCGACGCGTCGCCGCTCGCGGCCGCGGCGACGCGCACGATCGACGCGATCGCGGGCCAACTCCGCGCGGCGGCGAGCGCGGCGAACGAGACGCACGCGCACGCGGGCTTCGTGACGTACGCGCGCGGTGCGTTGCGCGTCCCGGTCCCGCCGTTGCGCGGCGCGCTCGCGACCCTGCGCGCGAACCTGTCGCTCGAATCGACGGCGTTCCGGCACGCGCTGCGCCTCGCGGCATGCGTCGCACTCGCCGATACGATCGAGCGCGGCTTCGCGATCCCGCACGGCTACTGGATCCCGATGACGGCCGCGCTCGTGCTCAAGCCGGATTTCTCGGAGACGCTCGCGCGCGGCGTCATGCGGATCGCGGGGACGCTGATCGGGATCGTGCTCGCCGCCCTGCTCGATCGCGCGGCGCACGGCAGCGACGCCGGGCGGATCGCGCTCGTGTTCTTCGGCGTCCTCGGGATGCGCAGCATCGGGCGGCCGCACTACGGCTTGCTCACGATGTCGGTGACGGTCGTCGTCGTCGAGTTTTTGGCCTTCGTCGGCGAGCACGTCGGGACGACGATCGAGGAGCGCTCGATCAATACGCTCATCGGCGGTGCGGTCGCGCTCGCGTTCTACCTGCTCTGGCCGACGTGGGAACGCCGCCACGCGCCCGCGCTGCTCGCGGCGATGCTTGACGCATACGCCGCGTATTGGCGCGCGATCGTCGCACGGATCGCCCGCGGTGCGGGCCCGGACGGCGAAGCGCTCGACGCGATCCGGCTCGCCGCGCGGCTCGCGCGCACGAACGCCGAGGCATCGATCGCGCGGATGCGCGCGGAACCGCACCGCGGCCACGAGGTCGACATCTACGCGGGCGTCCTCGCGTCGGCGCATCGGCTCGTCCTCGCGGGTCTGCGGCTCGAGGCGCTCGCCGGGACGCTCGACGCGCTCCCGCCGGCCGTCGCCGCGTACGACGATGCGAACGCCGCGACCCTCGCGGCACTCTCCGCGGCGCTGCGCGGGACGCCGTTACCGCCCGGCGGGCCCGATCCGCGCGAGGCGCAGCAAACGCTCGCGCGCGGCGTCTCGGGCGACGCGCTCGTCTATTTCGCGGCCGAGGCGGATACCGCGGCGAACGCGCTCGGGACGATGCTTCACCTGTTGCGCCGCTCGGAACGCACGGGGGCGGTCATCCGCCGGGCCCGGGCGATCCGGCGCCGGCGCGCCTGAGGCCTAGAGACCGTCCGCGATCGCCGCGATCCAGAGGGCGGCGGCGACGGCGCCGGGATCGGGGTGGCCGAGCGCGCGCTCGCCGAGATACCGTGCCCGGCCGCGCCTTGCGAGCATCTGCGCCGTCCCGTCGGCACCCGCATTCGCCGCGGTGACGGCCGCCGCGAAGGCGTCGCGGGCCGGCGTACCGCTCGCGACCGCCCCTCGGAACGCGTCGGCCGCGGGGACGAGCGCGTCGAGCATCGTTCGATCGCCGCGTTTGGAATCGCCGAGCCGGCCGACCGCATCGCAGCCGGCGGCGAAGGCGTCCGCCCACGTCGTGGCGCTCGCCGCGTCGCCGTCGCGTACGCGCTGCGCGCCGCCGACGAGGAACGCCGCATAGAGCGGCCCCGTCGTCCCGCCGACGACGCGCCGGACGTCGGCTGCGAGCGCGAAGAGTGCGCTCGCCGGATCGGCTTCGTTCGGATTCGAGGCGACGCGCCGTAGCGCTTCCGCGCCGCGTGCGAGGCTGAGACCGATATCGCCGTCGCCGACGGGCCGGTCGAGCTCGGTGAGCCGGCGTTCGTTCTCTTCGAACGTCACCGCGACGGCTTCGAAGGCCGCGTGGATCGCGCGCATGTCCGTCGCGCGCGCCTTCGCGGCGGTCCCGCCGGTTTCGAGGATGGGATCCGGTGCGACCCGATTCGGCCTCGATGCCGGCCGCACGCGCGAATCGGGATGTGCGGGCCAGGCGGCGGCGCTCGTCGGCGCATC
>CAZZYZ010000047.1:0-17900 GCA_964658425.1 Vulcanimicrobiota bacterium
CGCGCGCAGAGCCGCGGCGCGTGCGCGCTCGTGGGCGGCGAAGCCGGGATCGGGAAATCGCGTTTGCTCTCGGAGTTCGCGCGTACCGTCGCGATCGGGCGTAGCCGCACGTTCGCGCGCACGGAGTGTCTCGAGCGGCGCCAGGAACCGCTCGGGCCGGTTCGCGCGCTCGTCGCGGCGCTGCTCGACGGAACGAACGTCGCGGCGCTACCGCGCGAGGCGCACCAGGCGCTTGCGACGCTCTTGCCGGATCGGTTCGGGGCACCCCGCGACGCGGTCGACGCGCCGGCACTTTCGAAATCCGATCTCTTCGGCGGCATCGTCGCACTGCTGATCGCGGTCGCGGCGAAACGCGCGACCATTCTTGCGATCGAGGATCTTCACTGGTGCGATGCGACGACGCTCGATTTTCTTACGTACGCCGTACCGAAGCTCGCCGTGTGTCGCATCCTGATCGTCGCGACCTATCGCTCGGATGAGGTCGAGGCAAACCCCGAACTCTTCGCGGCGATCGGTGCGATGCAACGGATGCCGAGCGTGTTCGAGATCGCGCTGCGCCCGTTGTCGCACGACGAGATCTCCGAGCTCATGACGGCGGCGCTTGGTGAGGATCGCGCGCTCGGGCGCGACGCCTTCGGGGCGGTCGCGGAACGCTCGAGCGGAAATCCGTTCTACGCCGAGGAGTTGCTCAAGAGTGCGATCGCAGGCGACGAACGCGAACGCGCCGCGCTGCCGATCTCGATCCGCGCGAGCATCCTCGAGCGGCTGCGATTGCTCGCCGACGGCGATCGCCGCGTCGTCGCGATCGCGGCTGCATTCGGATATCGCTTCGAAGCGGCGATGCTCGCATCGCTCGTCGACCGGTCACCCGACGACGTCGTTCGCGCGTTGCACCGCGCGCGCAATCTCAACGTGATCGAGCTCGACGGCGACGGGCGACGCTTTCGATTTCGGCACGCGCTGACGCGACAGACGATCTACGATGAATCGCTCGCGGTCGACGTGCGTTCGCTGCACGCGCGAATACTCGCGCTGCTCGAGGCGTCGCCGGGCGACGAACGCGATTTCGACGAGCTCGCGCATCATGCGATCCGTGCGGGCGATCTCGTGAAGACGCTGCTGTACAACGAACGGGCGGCCGAACGCGCGATCTCGCTGCGCGCGTTCGGCGAGGCGGTCGCGGGCCTCGACCGCGCGCTCGCGGCCGCGCGCGACGATGCGGACGGAGCCCGCTTACGCGAACGGCTCGCGAACGCGGCGGATTTCGGCGGCCGGCTCGAACGCGCGACCCAAGAGTATCAGCGCGCGTTCGACCAGCGGATGCGCCGGCACGAGTACGACGACGCCGCACGGGTTCTGGTCAAGCTCGTCGGCTCGCAAGTGAACGCGGGCGACCTGCCGTCGATGACGAGTTTCGATGCGTTCCTGGACCGCTCCGAAGGCGCGCTCTCCGTCGGTGCGCGCGACCTCGTGCTCGTCTTTGCCGCACGCATCGCCGCCGCGGCCGACGATCTCGGCGAGGCGCGGCGCATGCTCGCCCGCACGAGCGAGCCGCACGCGCTGCCGCCGCGCGTACGCGTCAATTACTATCTCACGGAGCTCAACCTGCGCTTCGCGGCATCGGACTCCACGGGGTGGCGAGCGGCGGCCGCGGCCCTCGAAGCGCTGATGTCCGAGGTCGATCCCGATTTCGGCGCGAGCGCACTCTGCACGGTCGCGCAGACCGGGATCTTTCTCGGCGAGAACGGCCGCGTCGCCCGTTCGCTCGAGCGCGCGCGCGGACTCATCGCGGACGGCGGTTCGGAGGGCGTCGAGACGTTCCATCACGCGGTCCGCGGCCTCGACGATTTCTTGCGCGGGCGCCTCGCCGACGCGGCTCGCGCGCTCGCGTTCGTCCATGCGCGACCGGGCGTGATGGTCGCGCAGGTATTCGCCTCGCAGTACGCGCCGCTCGTCGCCCTTGCGATCGGCGATCCCGGCCTCGCGCAGTCGCCCGCGCAAGCGCGCGTCGAGCGCGAGGTGCGCGCGGGGGCGGTCGTCGTCGATCATGCGGTCGTGCTCGCCGTTCGTGCGGTCTGGCTCGGCGCGCGCGGCCGCGATGCCGAAGCACGACACGATATCGCGATCGCGATGACGAGTGCGTATCAACCGCAGCCGCAGATCGATCTCGTCCTCGTCGCCGCCGCGGCGTTCGGCGAGCCGGGGCAACTCGACCACGTGTGCGCTCTCGCGGAGGCGCGCGACGGCGAGTTTCCCCTACGGCACGCGCATCTCGCGCTGACGCGCGCATACGCAGCATTGCGCAGCGGCGATCTCGAACGCGTCGAACAGGAAGCGCTTCGCGCGGGCGAAGGTTACCGCATCGCCGGCTGGCCGCTCTTCGAAGCGCACGCGCTCTCGCTCGCAGGGCGGGACGCGGAGTCGGCCGCGCTCATGACCGCATGCGGCGTCCCGCCCCGCGAACCGATCGCATCCACGCGACATCCGGTCTTCGTGTCCCCGTCGCCGTCATCGCCGCTCTCGTCGCGCGAAGACGAAGTCGCGCGGCTCGTCGCCGACGGTCTGACGAACGCGGCGATCGGCGTGCGCCTCCACGTCTCCGAGAAGACCGTCGAAAAATATCTCTCGTCGATTTTCGCGAAGCTCGGCGTCCGTTCGCGCACGCAAGTCGCGACGCACGTCGCAACCCGCTTCTAAAACGTACGTCGTCGAGCGGAAAAAAACGCGAAGCCCGGCGAAGCGGGTGAAGCGTTCGATCGCAGTCGCGGCGAGGTCTGCATCGGGAATCCGCATCGCTCGCGTGACGATTCCGAACGAGAGATGAAAGCGACCGCCGCCCATCGATCCGCTGTGTACGCCTCCGCTACTATGCGAGTCGAGGAGGCGAACTGCGCCGGGAGTGCCGTCGCGAGCGGTGTTCGTGGTCGGACGTCGAGCGCTTCGTGACGATTCGGTCGTTCTCGTCGTAACCAGGCTGTCGCGCTCGATGCGGCGCACGATTTCTCCGTGGAGCTACTCATGTCAAGCGTTCTCGTCGCCGCCGGTTGGCTCGCGCTCTTGTTCGGAGGCAATGCGGGTTATGGGACGGCGGGCGGCGCGAAAGCCGCGACGTTGACGTGCGCGAGCCCGCATCTTCCGGCGGCGATTCTCGCGGGTTCGAACGCGGCGGTCTCGTCCGACGTCGCCGCGACGCCGCTAGCGACGGTCACCGCGACGGGAGCATCGGCCCCGCTGACGCTCGCCGTCGCGTCGACCGAGCCCGAGCGCGAACTCGGCCTCATGTGCGTGACGGCGCTGCGCCGAAACGCCGGTATGCTCTTCGCGTTCCCGACCGAGCAGCCGTGGGATTTCTGGATGAAAAATACCGTCATCCCGCTCGACATGATCTGGGTCCGAGCCGACGGCAAGGTCACGTCGGTCGCCGCGAACGTCCCGTCGTCCACGCTGGAAACGCCGACCGATAAGGTCGCGCGGCGCCTCGGCGAGGGGCTGTACGTCATCGAGCTGCGGGCGGGTGAAGCCGCGCGCGACGGGATCGCGGTAGGGACCGAGCTCGATTTTCCGCGCGCGAAGGGTTCGACGTAACCGGAGCGCCCGGCCCGGCAACGCAACTTTCGGCAACCGCCGCACGTTGACGTGACTGACGTGCCCGAGCTTCCCGAGGTCGAGACGATCGCCCGGGGGCTCGCGAATGCGGTTGTCGGTAAGACGATCGCTTCGGCCGTCACGACGCGCTACAAGGTGGTCTCTCCCGAACCCGAACGGTTCGCGGCGGAGGTCGCCGGCGAGATGGTCGTGGGGGTCGGTCGGCGCGGCAAATTCGTGGTCATCGCGCTTGCCTCGGGCAAGTCGCTCGTCGTTCATCTCCGGATGACCGGGCGGCTGATCGTCCAGGCCGCGGGGGCCACGGAGGCGGAACCGTACACGAACGTCCTCCTGACGTTCGTCGACGGCTCGCGGCTCTGCTTCGCGGACGTGAGGCAGTTCGGAAGGATGCGCCTGGTCGCTCCGGAAGTGCTGTGGGCTGCCGAGATCGGTCTCGAGCCGCTTTCCGACGACTTTTCGTTCGAGAGCTTCTCGAATCTGTTGGTCGGCAGAAAGACACCCATCAAGGTCTTTCTGCTCGATCAGCGCCGCATTGCGGGGATCGGCAATATCTACGCCTGCGAGGCGCTCTGGGACGCGCGGATCCGTCCGACCCGTCCCGCCGGATCGCTTTCGAAGCAGGCGCGGCTACGGCTCCATAACTCGATTCGAGACGTGCTCCGGCGCGCGATCGAGATGCGCGGGACGAGCGTCGATGATTACGTCGATGCGGACGGCCTCCGCGGCGGATTCCAAAACGTGCTCAGTGTGTATGGTCGAGATGGGCGAAACTGTACGCGCTGCGAGCGGCCGATCCAGCGAACGGTCATTGCACAGCGCGGCACCTGGTGGTGCCGGACGTGCCAACGAAGTTAAACCATCAAATCACTCACAATTTTGCCTCGCACAGCGGGGAACTGCGCATCGCGTGGGAGTGCGACCGGACGATTCGATCCGGCGCATGCGTAAAGGGGATCACATTACCACTACCGATATCGCCCCCGTCCTCGAGACGGAAGAGTCCGAAGAAGACCAGCTCGCGCTCGAGCAGCGCATGTACGAGGAGAGCCTGAAAGTCCTCGACGAGGGCCAGGTGCTTACCGGCGTCATCGTTGCCAAGTATCAGGACGAGCTGCTCGTCGATATCGGCGGCAAATCCGAGGGCTTCCTGAGTTTCCGCGAGCTCTCGCTCGCGATCGAGCCCAAGGAACTCAAGGTCAACGACACGCTCGAAGTCATGATCCACCGGATCGACGACGAAGGCACGCTGTTCCTGAGCGAACGCCGCGCCCGCGCGCTCAAGACGTGGGAAAAAGTCATCGCGGCGCACGAGAACGACGAAGTGATCGAAGCGACCGTCACGCAAGTCGTCAAGGGCGGCGTTCTCGTCGACCTCGGCATGCGCGGCTTCGTGCCGGCCTCGCAGATCCGTCGCCAGCCCGTCGGCAACCTCGACGAGCTCGTCGGCAAGCATCTGCGGCTCAAGGTCATCGATCTCGATCACAAGCGCCATCGCGTCGTCCTATCGCAGCGGCTCGTCCTCGAAGAAGAGCTCAACGCGAAGAAGACGGAACTGCTCGGCACGCTTGCGGTCGGTCAGATCCGGGAAGGCGTCGTCGTCCGCCTGGCGGAGTTCGGCGCGTTCGTCGACCTCGGCGGCATCGACGGTCTCATCCACAATAGCGAACTCTCGTACGCGCGCATCAAGCACCCGTCCGAAGTGGTGAAGATCGGCGACGTCGTCCAGGTCGAAGTGATGAAGTTCGATCCCGACGCGAAGAAGGTCTCGCTCTCGCTCAAGCACGCGCTACCCGATCCCTGGATCGAGCACGCCGATAAGCTGCTCGAAGGCCAGCGCCTCATCGCGCAAGTCGTCAAGGTCACGCCGAACTATCTGCTCGTCGAGATCATCCCGGGCGTGCTCGCGATGGTCCCCAAGGGCGAGTTCGATCCGAACCTGCAGTACAGTCCGGGCCAAGAGGTCGAGGTCACGCTGCTCACGATCAATCACGCCACGCGCCGCATCACGGGCTCGATCCAGCACGTCGCCGATCTCTCGCCCGAAGAGTACGCGGCGTTCGCGACCGACGGCGAAGTCGCGGCGACGCTCGGCGACGTCCTCGCCCCGTAAGCTCTCCGTCGTGAGAACGAAGAAGGCCGACTCGGACGAGTCGGCTTTCTTCGTTCGACGATCCCGTCGCCTACGGCTCGATTCTCTCTCAGGAATTCATGCGAAAACGATCATGGACAAACGCGTTTTCTCCTCATCGGCAACGCGGCGCCATCGATTAGGGAGGTGGCCGTCGCGATGAGCGAACTCGCGCGATACGCGTCGCCCGTCAAAGGCCCACAGGGCCTTGCATGGGACGGTGCGGCGATGTGGTTGACGAGCGCCGCAAGCGGGTGCTTGTATATGCTCGACCCCGAGACCTTAACCATCCGACGTGAGTTCGTTCCGCCATTTCCAGCGTTGGGAATCACGCATGCGGCCTCGGGGTTTCGGCTGATCCTGGCGCCGGCAATCGACGAATCGGATCTGGACCTCGATCACCGTTACGTCTATGCTTTTTCACCCGACGCGGGATTCTCGAAGTGCTTCGTTTGTCCGCGTGGCTCCGGATCGTTTCTGGCTTACAGAAGCGGAACGGTGTATCTCTCGCAAGCCTGGGATAAGAAGCTCATCGAACTCAGCGAAACGGGTATAGCCCTGCGCGAGGTGCAATTGAGCCGGCGCCCGGTCGGTATGACGATCGTCGGCGCTCATTTTTACCTCGCGACCGTCGACGAGGAATGGGGAGATGGGCGGCTCGATCGTCTCGGTATCGACGCCGATGCATCATCAATCGAATCCGTTCGGTCGTTTCCCTTCGCACCGCGCAGCGTTGCATTCGACGGCGACAAATTTTGGAGCGCCGATCGTAACAATCATGCGCTCGTGTCGTTCACGATAGCAGGGGTCGCGTCGTAGAATGCATTCGGGTACTGCAGGCGTAACGACGACGGAGTTGGCGTAATCTTGGTCGATGATCGACGTCTGCGCGTACATGGGGAGAGAGAATCGGACGCCTGTCCGGCTTCCGTCGCGAATGCGCCGTTCGAGCGTGACCCGAAAATGCTCGGCGAGCGGACGGCTGCGAAATGGGAACGACGTTACCGCTATGGAGCAGTACGGATGCGTCTTCGCGTCGGCTTGACGGGCGGAATCGGATCGGGGAAGAGCGAGGCGGCGCGCGCATTTGCGGCGCTCGGTGCGCTCGTGATCGACGCGGATGCGCTCGCGCGCGAGGCGGTCGCGCCGGGGTCCGTCGGCCTCGCTCGGATCGTAGAGCGTTGGCCGAATGCCGTTGACCGTGCGGGCCGGTTGGATCGTGCCGCGCTCGGGCGGATCGTCTTCCCTGATGCGAGCGCGCGCGAAGCGCTCGAAGCGATCGTGCATCCGTTCGTTCGCGAGCGCGGCGCCGAACTCGAAGCGAACGCGGGCCCGGATCGGATCGTGGTTCACGACGTGCCGCTGTTATTCGAAGCGGGCTTCTACCGAGCGTGCGATGCGAACGTCGTCGTGATCGCGGAGGTCGACCTGCGCGTCGAACGCATCCTCGCCCGCAGCGAGACGACGGAAGACGAGATTCGCCGCCGCATGCGCGCGCAGATCGATCCCGAGCGCGCGATCGAACTCGCCGATTACACGCTCGTCAACGAGGGCACGCTCCCATCGCTAGCGGCCGACGTCGCCGACGTCTATGCCGACCTCCTCGAACGCAGACCGCGCCGCGTTATTGCGTCGTGAACGTCCCGATGCCGTAGGTCCGGGCCGGACCGCAGTCGTCCCCTGCGGGCTGGGCGACGCTTACAGAGTATGTTGTCTGCGTTCGGAGCGACGAGACGGTGACGCTTTGAAAAATCTGTTCCGCGGGCACGCCCGGAGCCGGTGTTGCGGCAGCGGGACTCGGGAAGACGGGCGGGGGCGAGCCGAGCGGCGCGAGCGGGATGGCATTGCCGACGTATCGGAGGGCGACCCGATCGTTACGCGGCGCAGAGCGTAGGACGAGCGGGAACGAGGTCGGCACGTTCGTTGCTCCCGGGATCGGATAGACGAGCGCGGCCGGTGCGAGGAGCGCGTCGCAGGACGCGGTGCCGCCGCGCTGTTGAGCGCAGCCTACCGTTGCCACCGCCGCGAACATGGAAATGCCAAGCGTAATCCGCACCTTGAAACCTCTCCGCTCATCAGATCGTATTTAGCTACATAATGGCTCAATTAGGCTAACAAAAAGCGCGAACCTTCATTGCGCGGTGGTGTCGGCCGCGTTCGAATGTCGCGTCATTGATACCGCACACATCGTTCGCGCGTACGTCCGAGAGCGATCGAATTGCGATGCCCATTGCGACGGAGACGCGATCGGTCGTACGGGGGTAAGGGAACATCATGAACGGCAACGAGTACGCGACGCTTTACGCGCTTACCACCGCGATCGGGTTGCGCCCGTTTCTCGTGCTCGCGCTCGCGTCGCTCGCGATGCACTTCGGGTATCTGCATCCGTCGGGGGCGTCTGTGAAGCTCGGCAGCGACGGCGCGACGTGGCTATTCGCCGGACTCGCGGTGCTCGAATTCGCGGGCGATAAGATCCCCGTCGTCGACCATGCGTTACAGGCGATGCACTTCGCGATCAAGCCGCTCGCCGCGGCGATCCTCGTCGACGGCGCGATCCCCGCGGGTACCCCCGACGGCGCGACGTACGCGTTGATGGCGCTCGGTGCCGCGAACGCACTCGGCGTTCATACGGGCGTCACGGCGATGCGCGGCGCATCGACGGTCGCGACGCTCGGCGTGGCGAACCCGGTCGTCAGCGTCATCGAAGATATCCTCGCGATCGGCGCGGCGCTGCTCGCGTTCATCGCGCCCTATCTCGGCGCGATCGGCGCGGTGCTGCTCTCGATCGTCATCGTCTCGCTCGTATGGCGGGTCTACCGCGGCATGCGTCGCCGCGTACCGGCTCGCTAGGTCGTCGCGCGCATGCGTCGTGTGAACGGAAACGCTTGCGGCTGAACGAGGACGATCGTTCGATGCGAGACGCGCAGTAAGCCGACGTCGGCGAGGACGCTCAGTTCCTTCGTGATCGTCTCGCGGCTCGTGCCGATGAGGTCGGCGAGATCCTGATGCGTGAGGCTCAGGCCGATGTGCAGCGATCCGTCGGGTCCGTGCACGCCGTGCTCCGCGGCGAGCCGCCCGAGGACGTCGACGAGGCGCCCCGGCACGCTCTTGCCGGCGAGCTCCGTGAGCTCGCGTTCGAGCGCGGCGAGTTGGCGCGCGCACCCGCGCGAAAAGCTCGATGCGAGGACGGCGTCGGCGCGCAGGCGCTGCTCGAACGCGCTCGCCGTAATGCGGCAGACGTCGCCCGGATCGAGCGCGACGGCGCTCGTCGTGCGCGTCGTACCGCCCGTCATCCACGAGAGTTCGCCGAAGAGATCGCCCGGATTGCGAATGCCGACGATCGATTCCGAACCGCCCGCGCTCGTGCGCACGATCTTGATCCGGCCGCTATCGACGACGTAGATGCGGTCGTTCCGATCGCCCGGCGAATAGACGATGTCGCCGCGTGCGACCGTCTGCCGCTTCGCATCGGCGAGCAGCGAATCGCGGTGCTCCGTTCCGAGTTGGAGGACGTTCATCGCGCGATGCCGTTGCGCAGCGCGCGTCCGGGGCGCGCGCCCGTCGGCGTCGCGTTGCGAATGACGGCGCGACCGTTCACCCACACGGAATCGACACCCCGCGGATAGGCGTACGGCCGGTCGTAGGTTGCGAGATCGACGATCGTCTCGGCATCGAAGAGCACGAGATCCGCATACGCTCCCGGCGCGATGCGGCCCCGCTCGGCGATCCCGAACGTATCGGCGGCGAGCGAGGTCATGCGCCGAATCGCTTCGCCGAGTTCGAGCGTCGCGCGGCCGCGCACGAAGCGCCCGAAGATGCGCGGAAACGTTCCGAACGTTCGCGGATGCGGCATCCCCTGTGCGGTCGGTCCGGTCAGCGCGCGCGCCGATGCGTCGCTGCCGATCGAAACGAATTCCGCCGAGAGCACCGTCGCAACGTCGTCCTCGGACATATCGAAGAAGATCGCTTCCACGCCGAGCTCTTCCTCGCGCAAGAGACGCAGCGCGGCACGCGCGGGCGAGAGGCGCCACAGCCGGGCGATCGCGTCGAGCCGCATCCCGGCGAGTTCGGCGTTCCGGCCGGTACCGGATTGCGCGATCGCGATCGCGTTCCACTCCGCATCGTCGCGATCGAGTTTGAGCCGCAGCGCGAGCGCCGCCGCTTGAAGCGGATCATCGAGTCGCGCGAGCGTCGCCGCCGGGCCGCCGAGCAGCGCGTCTTCGGGGAGGATCGTCGAGAGATCGGTGCACAGCGCGACGTACGGATAAACGTCGGCGGAGACCGCTTCACCGCGCGCGCGAGCCGTCGCGATCAGGTCGAGCGAGCGATGGACCTTGCCCCAATTCTTCTTGCCCGCGGCCTTGTGATGCGAGAGCTGCACGGCGCACTCCGACGCGCGCCCGATCGCGATCGCTTCCGCGACGGCATCGAGCAGATCGTCACCTTCGCTGCGCAGGTGGCTGACGTATCGCGCGCCGCCGGCATCGCGTGCGGCACGCGCGCATGCCGCGAGCTCGTCCGCGTCGGCGAAGCGCGACGGCACGTAGATCAGTCCGCTCGAGACGCCGAGCGCGCCCTGTTCGACGGACGCGCGCACGAGATCGCATTGCGCGCGGAGTTCGCCCGCTTCGAGCCGGCCTTCGACATCGCCGTGGACGGCGCGCCGCGTCGTCCCGAGGCCGACGAGCGTCGCGACGTTGAGCGCGACGCCGCTGCGTTCGACGGCGGCGAAAAACTCGTCGAGATCGCGCCAATCCGTATCGACGCCCAGCCGCTTCGCGTCGCGAATGCGGTCGGCGGGAAGCCCCGCGAGCGGCGCGACGGAACTGCCGCAATTGCCCGCAATCTCGGTCGTAACGCCCTGATGGATCTTGCCGAGGCAGCGTCCGTCGGCGAGCCACAATTCGTCCGAATGCGAATGCACGTCGATGAAGCCCGGCGCGAGCGTCAGTCCGCGCGCATCGATGCGTTCGTATGCGTCGCGATCGCTCATATCGCCGACGAGCGCGATGCGCTCATCGACGATCGCAACATCCGTTGCCAGCGGCTGCAGCGACGTTCCGTCGTAAAGAAGCGCGCCCTCGATTACGCTACTGATCATATCAGTTTGGCCCCGCTTGGCGTGGGTACGACGAGCGACACAGCGCGCCGAGGTCTTGTGCAAGCGCGAAGGGGTTATTCAGATGGCAGACGAGTCCTCGAAAGAGCCGAAACAGAAGACTCCGAGCGGCGACATGTCGGTCCGCGAAGCCGGAAAAAAAGGCGGCGACACGGTTCGCGAGCGCTACGGTTCGGGCTTCTACGAAGCGATCGGCCGCAAGGGCGGGCAGGCCACGCGCGAGCGCCACGGTGCGGAGTTTTACGAGACGATCGGACAGAAAGGCGGCCGCGTCGTCAAGGATAAGTACGGCTCGACGTTTTACGAGGAGATCGGCCACAAGGGCGGCCAAAAGGTAAAGCAATTGATCGCCGACGCGAAGAGAACGCAGGCCGAATCGGCCGCCGCGAAAGCCGAGAAACCTCCGACCGACGATTAGTGATCCGACGGTCGTTTCGCGCTGACGTTGCGGGCATCGACGGCGCCCGACGTGATGTTGATCGTGGCGCTGGAGAACGTCATGCTCGTCGAGATCGGGCGTCCGAGCGCGACGGTCACCGGTTGCGTGAGCGTCAGCGTTTTGAGCGTATCGTTCCACACGGCCGCCGTCGTATCGAACTTTTTGCTCGGACGAGCGCTGATCGTCTCCATCTCGGTCGGGCCCGTCATCGAGAAATCGTGCGTGATCGTATTGACCGTCATGTGTTCCGTGTGCACGCGCATGTATGGTTTCCCGTGCCGATAGATGACGCCGTCGTGCACGTTCTGCACGTCGAGCACGGTCTGATCGGGGCTGCTCAGAATCTTATCGAACGAAGCCGACCACGACTTCGTCGTAATGCGGCGCCCGAAGATCTTTCCGCCGGCGAACACGATCTCGGGATCGCTCGCGGGCGACGGCTTCTCGTCGTCGCCCGCGCGCAAGATACCATAGCCGACGAACGCACAGAGCGCCGAGCACAACGCGATGACGAGGATTCGCTTCATCGATATCCTCTTCGGCTCGCGGCGATGCAGATCGCATAGATCGCGACCGAGAGCAGCGCGATCGCGCGGCCGGTGTCCTCGACGATCGCGACGAAGGGTGCCGGTGCCGGCGCCCCGATCGCGCCTTGGGCGAGCCCGATCGTATCGAGGCCGACCCGCGCCGTGAACCGGCCGTCCGGCGCGATGATGCCGCTGATCCCGGTCGAGGCCGCACGCACGACGTAGCGCCCCGTTTCGAGCGCGCGCATCTGTGCGATCTGGGCGTGCATGTAGGGGCCGGCCGTGCGCCCGAACCAGGCGTCGTCCGTCGCGATCGCGAGTGCCGACGTGCCGCGGCGCGCGTCCTCACCCACGAGGCCGCCGAAATCGGACTCCCAGCAGATCAGCGGGTCGACGCTGAGCGCGCCGACCGCGAACGGTACCGCCGACGTTCCGGCGGCGAAATTCGAGATCTCGCGCGCCCACGCGAGATTGCCGAGCAGCGAGCGCAGCGGCAGGCGTTCGGCGAACGGGACGAGGCGACGCTTGCGATACACGGCGGCCGTCGCGCCCGACGGTGCGATGACGCGCAGCGCGTTGTAGTACGCGCCCGGCGTCACGTCGAGCGTCCCGACCACGAGCGTCGTGTCGAGCTCTCGCGCGAGCGCCGCGAGCCGCGCCTCGAGTGCCGGGTCCTGGTCGAGCGCCGTGGCGACGACGGTCTCCGGCCATACGACGAGCGCCGGGCGCGCGCGGGCCGCGGCGCGGCTGAGCGATTCGTACGTGGCGACCGCGACCGCGACCGATCGCGGGGTCCACTTGGTCGCCTGCGAGATGTCGCCCTGAATCGCCGCGACGCGAACGGTCGGCGGGGGGAGCGCCCGCGCGGGCCAGGCCGCCCACGCGGCGAGCGTCGCGAGCGAGATCGAGGCCGCGGCGACGAGGGCGTGCCGGATCGCTCCCGAGTCGCGCTCGCGTAGCGCGAGTGCCGCATACGCACCGATGAGTGCGACGACGAACGTGATGCCGTGGCCGCCGACGAACGCGGCGAGCGGCGCGAGCGGCGAGCCGACCAGCGAATCGCCGACGCTCGCGAAGGGGATGCTGAACGTCCCGAACGCTTCGGCACGAAACCATTCGAGGGCCGAGAAGACCGCCGCCGATCCGAGCGGCACGAACGCGCGCGCACGAGAACGCGGGCCGCCCGCCGCCCCCGTGAGATACGCGACGAGCGCGCCCGCGAGCCCGAACTGCAACGCGCCGTCGAGCAGCGCCGGCAAGAGGACGATGAGAAATCCGAACGGGGCGATGTAGGCGCCGACCGTTTCGCCGAACCACGCGTACGAGATCGCGAAGTAGATCGTGCCGGCGAAGCATCCGATCCAGAAGGCACGCCTCGCAGAGACCCCAAACCACGCCCAAAAGAGCCCGAGCGTCCCGATGGGCGCGAGGATCGTCGCGTTCGCTTTCGGGAACGCGGCAGCCATCGCGAGCGCGCCGATCGCGGCCGCTACGAACGGAACCAAAGAGGTTATCATGCTGCGTCGCGCCGCGTTTCTCTCACTCGCCTCAGCCGTCGTCTTCTTCGCGGCCTGCGGTCGCCAGATCACGCCGTCACCGACATCGAGCAACGACAATCTCGCGGGCCACGTCGTCGTGAAATTCGATACGGTCGGCGCGATGGATTTCACGAAATACGATTACGCGGTCGTCGTCGATACGTGCGGCGGCGGGACGCCGTACCCCAACGTGTTCGCGACGAGTTTCCAGAATTATTCGTACTCCTTCAACGTCGGCACGACGCCGACGTTCGGCGCGTCGAGCGCGTTCCCGGTCCTGCTGCAATACATTATCACGCCGGGCTCGTCGAACAACCTCAATCCGCAGGTCGTCCCGGTGAGCTCGTCGCTCACGTCGCTCACGCCGAACAGCAACGGCAGCACGAACGAGTTCGAGATCATCTTCGATCGCGAGCAGCTCAACAATCCCAAGCAAGTCGCCCAGCCCTGTCCGCAGTTCACGCAACCGCCGGTCGCCGGATCGCCGACCGCGAGCGCCTCGGCCGCCGCCTCGGCCGCGCCGACGAGCAGCGCGACGATCGCCCCGAACGCACAACCGACGCTGCCGATCCAGGCGAACTGGGCCTTCAACTTCTTCGTGATCTCACGGACGGGAACGTCGGTACTCGATTCGCTCGGCACGGGCGCGGGCCAGGACGTCACGTACAATGGCGCCGTGATCGATACGCAGACCACGACCAACAACCTGATCGTCAAGACCCCCGATACGGGCGGCGGCGGCGCCCCATCCGACCCCGCGGCACAAATTCAGGGCGGCGAGATCGACAACTACCAGTGATGGGTACTCTCAAGGGGGAGCCCGGCTCTCGACCGTAACGGGCCGGAACGCTCATCTCTCCGTTCGGAACTCGCTCTTGCGTTCTCAGGTCGTCCAGCTCCAGCCGAATCCCGCTCCCTTCGAGAGCGCGGTCGCGGCGTACCGCGAAGGGCGGCCGATCCGCTGCATCGAGCTGTTGCGCGGGCGCGACGAGCTCCCGGCGCGGGTGTTACGTGCTCGCGCGAGCCTGCGCACGGGCGAGACGGCGCTCGGCCTCGAGACGCTCGTCTCCGCGTCGATCGCGACGTTCGCCTCGTATCGCGATCAGGGCGAATATCTCCTGATGCGCGGCGTGCTGCAGAGCCGCTCGGGCGATTACGAGAGCGCGAAGAGCAGCTTCGATGTCGCGCGCCCGTACGCGTTCGGCTCGCCCTCCGGCGCGCTCGAAGCCGAGTATCACTATTACGACGGCGTCCGCCATTTCGAGCTCGCCGATTTCGATAACGCGCGCGCGGCGGTAAATCGCGCACTCGAGATCGAGCCGAATCCGCTCGGCGAACGAGACGACTATTTCGTCGAACTCGGCAACTCGCGGGCACGGTCGCTGCAATTGCTCGGGCTCGTCTCGGCGACGAAGGCGCGTTACCGCGAGCAACTCTCGTATATTCGCGCGGCGATCGACGAGCTCGATACGGTGATCGTCGCCGATCGCTGGCTCTCCGCGACGCTGATGATGAATCTTTCGTTCTTGGTCCGCGATTTCGATCTCGTCGAGGATGCGGCGTTCCTACGCTCGCAATTCGTGCAAGATTGGCCGCGCGATCTCGGCCTGATGGCGTTCCACATCATGCGTTCCCTCGGTTGGTCGTGCGCGCTTCGCGGCGATCACGTCGGCGCGTTTCGCGACTTCCGCTGGTGCGCCGACAACGCGCCCTCGCCCGCGCAGGTGGTCTGGGCGAGCGCCGATCGCGCGTTCCTCGGCACCGAACTCGGCGAGGCGACCTTCGCGCGCGACGAACTCGATCGTGCCGCCGAGATCGCCCGCACGATCGATTGGAACGCGATCCGCACGGACGATCGTCCCGCGCTCATGGTCCTCGCGCGCCAGATGGCCCGCACCGATCCCGTGCGCGCGCGCGGGCTCTTCGAGAGCTATCGCCGGCTCACGACGAAAGTCGCGCCGACGTATCTCAACGCGACCGATCGCCGCGTACGCGCGTACGAGCAATACACCGACGGCCTCATTCTGCGCCATTCGGACTCGCGCGAACTCGCCCGGCCGCGCTTCATCGAGTGCTTCAGCATCTGGAACGAACTCGATTATCGCTGGCTCGCCGCGACCGCCGCGATCGAACTCGCCGAACTCGACGCCGACGCATCGTTTCTCGAATACGCCCGCATCGAAGCCGCCGCCCGCCCGAACTCCTGGCTCTCGCGCCGCGTCGAGACGTTGCTCGCGCAACTCGAGTAGCGCCGTACTGCGGCTCTTTGCCCTACATCGCGGCTGCTGCTGACGGCACCGCGAATAGAAAAACACCGAACGAGTGCGAGACGACAGGCATCGCAAGAGTGCGATGATCGACGTCTCCTTCGGGCGATTCAAGCCCGGAGGAGATGTCGGTCAGCGCACTCCGAGAGCGAGTCCGGCGCACGATCGCCGCGAGAGACGCCTAGAAAGCGAAGTTCTGCGGCAGAACCCCCGAGTATTGCTGCGTCCCACCGAACCCGAAGCCCGCCGACTGCCCCGGGAACGCGAGGATCACGACGTTGAAATTGAACGTCTTGAGATCCTGATTGTACGCGAACTGCAAGTTGTAACACTGATCGATCGTGCGCGTGAGATAGATGTTCTTATCCGCGAGGCGATCGTGATTCTTCCAATCGATATTCGTCGTGAACTCGAGCGTCGTATCGCGTCCGAACGGCGTGATCAGCTGAACGTTCGTGATGCCGAAGCCTTGCCCCGGCCCGGGGGAATAGAAGCCGCCGAGGGTGAGGTAGGAACGCAGCGACGGGCGTAGCGCGAGCTGATAGGTCGCCGCCTGCGCCTGACGATTGAAGAACGTGCCGTCGCCGAGCGAGAACGAGACGTAATCGCGATTGAAGTAGCGGATCACGTCCTGTGCGGAATGCGAACCCGACGAGAGCCGGTCGAGCAATTGGAAGGGGACGTTGTCGGGGCCGAACGGATGCTGCTCGTTGTAGGTCGCCGCGTTGACGAAGTGATTGACGAGCGGCGTGGTCAGGGTCGCGTTCTGCTGATCGTAGCCCTTGAGATCGCCCGTGCCGTAATAGTCTTGCGTGAGGTTGTAGTTCGCCGAGAAATCGCTCGTGTTTAGAACTTTGAAATAGACCGCTTCGTTAAGCTGGCCTTGGATTCGTTGGGTTGCGAAGTGGTTTTGAGGTTCTGCGTATTCACCCGCCGTGAGCCTGAGTTGCGGGCCGAACCGGAACCCCCCGTAGTCGATGTGCGGTAACACGGAGAGCTCGGGTAACTTATCGTACCCGAACGGATTGGACGAATAGTCCGTCTTGTCGTAGATGAGATCGTAATCGGCGAACTTCGTAAACAAGTGCGTATCGGTATTGATGTGCAGCGTGTTGCTCGAAACGAGCTGGCTGTTGAATTTCGTGTACGCGAGATTGATCTGTTGCTGCAGATTCTTCGAGAGCGTGATCGAATCGACGAAGCCGAGGTTGAGGTTATCCGAGAGGCTGCCTTGCAAGTACCGCGAGAACGTCAGGTTCTCGGTGCTCGCGACGCCCTGATGCGCGAGCGATCCCGTGATGTTGAGGCTCGCGGGCAGCGAGATGTTCGGGCCGTAATCGCCCTGATATACGACGCCGACGAGCGAGCGCAAGCGCTGTGAGAAATTCTCCGCTTCCTGGAGGCTGAAATTCGTTTGGCGGCCACCCTGCGAGCGATCGTTGATCGTATACGCATCGACGGTAACGTAGCGTCGGCCGGTCTTCGAGCCGGCGAACGCGGTGTACCCGAGGCCGAGGCCGCGGCGCGTGAAATACTCGATGCGGTAGTAGCCGAAATACGTCTGCGAAGGCGCGAACGAGAGCTTCACCTTGATGAAGAAGCCGTCGACCGAATCGTAGCCGATGACGGGCAAGAACGACGTCTGCCGTCGCGGGTCGTCGATCGAGCGTAACGGGATGATCAGGATCGGCAGATAGAACACGGCCGTCGGCCCGAGGAAAACGACGGCCTTGCGCGCGACGAGCCGATCGCCCGGCATCACGTCGATCGTGCGCGCTTCGATGTGATAACCGCCGTGCGGATGTTCGCACGTCGTGAACGATGCGCGCTCGCCGTGCGCGACGCCGGCCGTACTCGTCGTGAGGCGCTGCGCGGAGAAGTGCAGCTTCCCTTGCTGGACGCCCTCGGTCGTCTCGCCCTGACCGTTGACGAGCGTCGCGTGCTTCGTCGACGTGTCGAACATGATCTCGTCGGCGTAGAGGATCGCGTCGGAATTGCGATTGACGAGATACGTGTGGCCGGTCAGCAAGATCGTGTGATCGCCGTCGAAGTGCGCGCGATCGCCGACGACCTCGCCTTCGACGTAGAAGATGTGGACGTTCCCGAAGAGGTCGGTCGGCTGATTCGTCTCGCTCGAACCCTTGATCTTATCGGCGACCGTGACGATCTGATACGGTCCGAGCGTCGGAAGCGGTGCGGGCGGCGAAGCGCTCGGCCCGGCCGCGGCCGTCGGCGAGGACGTCGGCGCGGCGGTCTCGTTCGACATCGGCACGGGC
>CAZZYZ010000048.1:0-17610 GCA_964658425.1 Vulcanimicrobiota bacterium
TCGGTATCGCGAGCGCGTCGGCCGCCCGAAAGAGCGGGACGACGTCGTCGACGCGATCGAGAGCGATGACGCGCGCGCGTTCGGCGAGCGCGTCGCACGTCTCGCGCGGCGTCGCGACGGTGATGACGGTCGCCTTCGGTACGTCTTCGAGCGCGCGCAAGAGGACGTCGGCGCCCTTGAGGTACGGATCGCGACCGAAGAAAACGATCGTTCGATCGTCCGTGAGACCGAGATCGCGGCGCGCGAGCTCGCGTTCGCGCGCGGAGCCCGGGCGAAAGCGTCGCGCATCGACGGCGTTCGGCACGACGGCGATCTTCCGCGCGTCCGCGCCGACCTGACGCAGTTCTCGCGCGACGGCGTGCGAAACGGCGACGATTTTCTCCGCGCGCGCCCCGAAACCGCGAAAGCGCACGAGCGTTCTGAGGCTCGGGCGTAACGGGCGGGCGAGCGCGACGACCGAATGCGCGTGCCAAAAGATGCGCGTGCGAACCGCGAACAAGCCGGCCGTGATCGGGACGTGCCAATTATAAAAGTGAACGTGAACGACGTCGGGGCGGCGTGCGACGATCGCGCGAATCGCCGCGCGCGTGTCGCATTCGACGACGAGTTCCGCCCCCGCGTCGCTAAGCGCCGTATGCCACGTCGCGCCGGCGACGTCCGGAACGACGATCGTGAACGTATCGCCGCGAGCGATCGCATATCGGGCGAGCGCGGCGAGCATCGGTACGAAGCCGCCCGCACTCGTACCGTGGTAATCCGCCGCGTGAACGATGCGCATCAGCGGTTGGGCGAACGCGACGTCACACGCATGGAGACGCGATTCGGCCCGTGAAACCTCGGACCATGGCCCGCGTCGCGCTCATCTCGCAATTCTATCCGCCCGAACCGTGCGCGGCTGCGAATCGCGTCGTCGCCATGGCGCGTGCTTTCGCCGAGGCCGGCCACGACGCGCACGTCTACACGGCGATGCCGTCGTTCCCCGACGGTCGTATCGCCGCGGCGTATCGCGGCCGGCGTCACGCGATCGAACGCGAGGGCGATATCACGGTCGAACGCTGCTTTACCTATCTCGGCGCGCCGGGGCGTCCGGGGAATCGCGTTCTTCATTGGCTTTCGGTCGCCGCGTCGATCGTGCCGCGCATCGCGCTCGCGCGACCGCGCTTCGACGCCGTCGTCGTTTCGTCGCCGCCGATCACGCTCGCGCTGCCGGCACTCGTCGCCTCGTTCGCGCATCGCGCGCCGCTCTTCGTCGACGTGCGCGACGTGTTCCCCGAAGTCGCCGTCAAGATGGGCGCGTGGCCGGCAAACGGCCCGATCGCGCGGATCGTCGGAGCCGTGGCCGATCGGCTCTACGCACGAGCGCGACTCGTGTCGTGTGTGACCGAGAGCGCGCGGGGCGAGATCGCGGCGCGCGGGGTCGCGCGCGAGAAGATCTCCCTCGCACCAAACGGCTTCGATCCGATCGCCCCCGCAGCGTCGCCGCCCTATCTTCCGCTACCGGGCGTCCGGGACGTGGTGTTCGTCGGGAATATGGGGCTGGCCACGGGCCTCGACGTCGTCATCGACGCGGCGGCGCGGATGCGCGCCGATACGTCGGTCCGGTTCGTGCTCATCGGTGCGGGGGTCGAAGCGGAGCGCCTCCGCGCTCGCACGCGGGACGAGAATCTCACGAACGTCCTCTTCACCGGTTCGTTGCCGCGCGTCGATGCGCTGCGAGCACTCGTCGATGCGAGTGCGACGGTCGTCCCGCTCGTCGCGTCGATCACGGATTCGTTGCCGACGAAAATATTCGACGCGATGTTCGTCGGGACGCCGATCGTCGTAAGCGCATCGGGCGAAGCGACGTGGCTCGTCGAACGATCGGGTACCGGACTCGCCGCCGCGCCGGGCGATCCGCGAGCGCTCGTCGATGCGCTGTATCGCGTCCTCGACGACGAACAGCTTCGCGCGCTGATCCGAGCGAACGGGCCGTCGTTCGTCGCCGAGCACTACGATCGGGCGGCCGTCATGCGGTGCTTGGTTGCAGAGGTCGAACGGCGTACGTGAAGCGGTCCGTTCGGTCGGGCCGGCTACGCGGTCGGCGCCCCCGCGAAACCGTGCAGCGTTTCGATCGGCGGGGTCTCCGCGGTCATCGTTCGCGCGCGCGGACTGCGAAGCGCGACGGCGAGCAGCGCGCAGATCGCGAACCACGTCGGAATTTTCACCGCCTCGCGACGGATGGACGGAACGCTGAGGTGCGGTTCCGCTCGCAGGTACGCGCCCCAATTCGACGATGCATCGACGGTCCCGAGCGACGCCGATTGCGGAAACGATATCGGCGCGGCGTCGCTCGTCCGAGGCCCCGGGAGATGTCCGAGAATGAGCAACGCGACGAGATAGAGGCCGCCCGCCGCCGCGCCCGATCGTAGGCGTCCGTTTTGATCGCGAGCGGGGGTGGCGAGGGCGCCGATGGATGCGACGGCGACGAGCGCGCCGAACGCGATTGCGAGCGGCAGCGCGTAGAGTCGGCCGGCGACGAGATACTCCCAGGGTACGAGGAGTAACGCCGGCGCGAGCCACGCAAGGGTCCGCAATCGCTTCGCACTCGCGGCGACGAGGAACGCGGCGGGGAGCGCCGCCGCGAATTGCAAGCCGTGAATGTACGTGCCGCCCAGCATCGCGGCGGCCGCCGGGATCACCGCGAGGTAGGCGTCGTCGTTCCGCGCTCGCGCGATGCGGCCCGCGACGTAGACCCCGAACGCGAGCATGATGAGATAGGAGAACGAGCCCGCTGCGATCGCGAGCCGGTCCGGCGCGCCGAGGAGATGCAAGACGTGCGAGAGCGAGTATTGATCGATCGCAACGAGCTCCGCGGCGACTTGTCGCGGCACGACCGTCCGGAAGTACTCGACGTTCCGCGAAATGCCGATCGCCGCTATCCCGGCCGCGACGAAAACGGCGCCGGCAGCCGCCAGCGGGACGCGCGTGCCGCGGCGGAAGAGGAAGAGCGCGATGCAGACCGGGAGCGCGACGTGGGGTTCGACCATCGCGACCGCCGCGCAGAGCGCCGCGAGCGCGTAATTTTTGCGGCGAAGAAAATATGCGGCCGCGCAGAGTGCGAGGATCGTGAGCGGCGGTAATTGGCCGAAAGCGATCCCCTCGTAATTCGCGACGAGCAGCGAAAGGAAGATGACGAGAACGGGGAGGCGCGTCATGCGCGCGAGCAGGTACGCCGAGCCCGCGAGGCTCCCGATCATGACCGCGAACCACCCGGCCTTCGCGAGATCGAACGGGAGCAGCGAGAGCGTTTCGAAAAGCGCGACCTCGTATCCGGGGATCGGCGACGGTACGACGAGATTCGCATCCCAGCCGGCTTCGGGCTGGACGCGATGCTCGCACGAGCGCAAGGGCTCGACGCGATACGGGTCCGCATGTGCGCGAGCGGCGACCCCGCTGCAGTAGAACGAGCGAAAATCGCCGCCCGTCGTTGCGAGATACGAATGCTTCGGGCGAATCGCAAATTGGCCGAGTACCAAGACGAGAATGGCGACCGCCATACAGAGAAGCAACCGTGTCATGAGGCGGTCGCGGCGCGACGAATTCGTCATCATATCAGGCAGGTCGTCTCATCGAATACTTAGGTGCAATAACATCCGAGGCGAGCCTCGGTGCAACGTGCGATCATGATACCGTCGATGTCTTCGAAATGATCACCTAATTGAGGGGATTTCTCTCGAACGAACTCATGATATCGTCATGAAATCGGCGTGTGAACGCGCCTCGGCCTTTTCTTTCTCGGATCCGGCAAGAGCGTGCGTGATGTTCTGCAATCGCGGTTTTGATTCGAACGGTTGCCTCGGAACGATGCCGGCTTCGATCGCATCGCGTCGATCGCCATGACGGAGATGCAGGCGACGATCGATCTCGGTGCCGCATCCGGCGCGGGCGTGACGTCGCAACGCCGGCCGGCATCGTTGACCTTGAAATGGGTCTTGTTGCTGTTCGCGACCGACGTCGCCGCGTTCGCGATCGTTACGTATCTCGCGGCGCAGATCGTCATCCACGCGCATCACCTCAAGCCCTTTACGATTCCGCCGATCTTCGAATCGTCGGTCATGGTCATTTTGTTCCAGCTGCTCATCTTCGAGCGGCTCGGGCTCTATCGGCGCTCGTTCGCCCTCTCGATCCGAGACGAATTCTATTCCGCGACCACGGCACTCGCGATCGGCTCGGCGCCGCTCCTCATCATCTTCACGGTCTTTCCGCTGCTCTCGTCGTCGCGATTGATCATCCTGCTCTCGCTCGTGTTCTCGACGCTCGCCGTCGGCGCGACGCGCGCTTCGATCCACCTCGCTCGCTCCGCCGGCGAACGCCGCCGCCCGCGCCGCATCGCGATCGTCGGCCGAACGATGCGCGCGTCGGTCGCGGCGCGTTCCCTGCAAGCCTCGGCGGGGGTCGACGTCCTGCGGATCGACGTCGAAGATCTGGACGAAAGCGTGCTGGCGGCGACGTTCTCCGGCGACGACCTGTCGATTGCACCGTGGTTCGCGCAGGCGCGCGCCTGGGGGTGCGACACGCTGATGTTGACCGAAGCCCTGCCCCCGCAGGCATTGCCGCTGCTCTTGCACGCGGCGGCTCGCAATCGTATGACGCTCGCGTTCGCCCCGCCCCGCTTTCGCGTTCACGCCTACTCCGCGAAACTCGAGGTGTTCGGCGAGCAGGTGCTCCTCGTCTTCGGGCAGCTCAAAGCGTGCACGCAGCAGGCCGACCTTCTAAAACGCATTTTCGACGTCGCGTTCGCCTCGTTCGTCCTGCTCGTAACCGCGCCGATCGTTGCGGTCTGTCTCATGCTGATGCTCGCCGAGTCGCGCGGTCCATTGCTCTACCGTCAGGAGCGCATAGGTCGCAACGGCAAGCCCTTTCAAATTCTCAAACTTCGCTCGATGCGCATCGATGCCGAACGCGAGACGGGGCCGGTTTGGGCGAGCCGCGGCGATAGTCGCGTCACGCGCGTGGGGCGCTTCCTGCGGCGCACGAGTTTGGACGAGATCCCGCAACTCGTCAACGTCCTACGCGGCGAGATGTCGATCGTCGGTCCGCGCCCCGAGCGCAGCACGTTCGTCGAGCAGTTCCGCGCGTCGATCCCGCGGTACGACGAACGCCATCTCGTCCGGCCGGGTTTGACCGGCTGGTCGCAAGTGAACATGCGCCGCGCGCTCACGCCCTCGGCTGCCGGAGAGAAGCTGAGCTACGATCTTTTTTACATCGAGCAGTGGTCGCTGTTCCTCGACTTCTCGATCGTCGCAAAAACCGCGTTCGAGTTTTTGCTGCACGACGCCGCATAGCGACGATGCTCGCGGAGCGGCCGACGAAAAAAGCTCGCGCGAAGCGAGCTTTTTAATTGGTGGGCACGGAAGGTTTCGAACCTTCGGCCTCTACAGTGTCAATGTAGCGCTCTCCCCCTGAGCTACGCGCCCACGGCACGGGGACTCACCCGGATTCTCGCTACATGGCGTCGAGCCTTCCGAGTGCCGCTCAGAGATCGCTCGCATCGAACGGTGCGGCGCCGTGCCACGCCGCCGAGGCGCGTTCGCTCGCGCTCCGTGCATCCGCCGCACGACCCTCGCGGTCGAGCGCGAGCGCGAGCCCGGCGAGGGAGCGCGGGTTGCCGGGGTTGCGAGCGAGATCGTCGCGGAAGGTCCGTTCGGCATCCGCATCGCGGCCTGCGCGAAGCTCCGCACCGCCGAGCAATTCGCGGACGGGGAAGAAGACTTGCGGCGGCTCGGCGTAGCCGAATGCATCCTGCGATGCGACGGCGCGCGCGAGCGCCGCGATCTCGGCACTCGCGGCGCCGGTCCGTCGCGCGAGCGCGGCGGCGAGGACGTCCGCCTCGACGCCCGTGACGTCGTTCTTCGCGCCGCGTAAGGCCGCGAGACGTGCCGTTGCGGTCGCGGTCCGGCCGTCGTGCGCGGCGAGCATGCCTTGCGTGAAATCGTCCGACGCGTCGCGAGCGAGGCGATCCCAGCGGTGAAAGCGCAGATCGACGTCGCCGCTCGCTCGCGAGCCGTCGCCGTCGCATCGCGCGGCGAGATCGCGCGCGCGCCGCTCGTCGCCCGACATCGCGAACGCATCGACGCCGAACGTGCAATCGTGATCGAAGTAATCCTTATGGCCGGCGGGATCGTTCGCGAGGTAGATCTGATACGCGGCGATCGCGCGCGCGTTCGCGATGCCGGCCGACTCGTAATCTCCGACGCGCATGAAGATGTGCGCGGGCATGTGTGTCAGATGCTCGGCTGCCGGTTCGAAGGTCAGGTTCGCGAGCGTTCGCGCGGCCGCGAGTGCATCGCCCGGATGCGACGACTCTTCGAGGGCGTGCAACAATAGATGATTCGCGCCGATATGCCCGGGCGAACGCGCGAGCACGTCCTGCAGGCGTGCGATCGCGCCGAGGGTTCCGGGCGTCGCGGTCCCATCCTCGTCGAAGTACGACCACGGATGGACGTCCATCTCGGCTTCCGCGGCGAGCGTCTCGACGTCGTCGTCGAGCGGGAACGCGTTCGCCGCGGCATCCATCGCGTCGCGATACGCGCGGGCGGAACGCGCCGCGTCTCGCGTCCGCGTCGATGCGAAGCGGATCGCGGCCGCCGCGACGAGCGCGCGCTCGACGGGTGCCGCGGATGCGACGAGGGGCTGCGCCCGAGCGATCGCGCGCGCGCCCTCGCGTTGACTCACGGGATCGAACGCCGTATTGATGTTGACCCCGTACGTCATCGCGACGCCCCACCACGCGAGTGCGAACGCCGGATCGTCGGCGAGCGCGCGGGTAAACGAGACGCGCGCCTGTCCGGGATTGAAGGCGTAGAGGAGCGTAAGCCCCTCGTCGAACTCCGTCAGCGCGGCGGGGTCGTGCGTCGATGCGATGCGCGTCGCACGAGCGAACGATTCTCCGCCAGGCGTCGCCACGGCCGGCGGAGACGGTGCCGCGGACGCGATGGCGACCGCCGACAGGAAGGCGAACGTCGCAAGCAAACCCCGCACGAGACTCGGGTACGCTGGTAGACAGAAACGAACCTATCCGCTATACTCCGTCATCGTCTGGCCGAGGTGGGCTCCCTAGAACGGGCGCGTAGCTCAGTGGGAGAGCATCCGCTTCACACGCGGGGGGTCGTTGGTTCAATCCCAACCGTGCCCACCACGAAATCTGGCGTTGTAGCTCAGTTGGTTAGAGCGCCGCCCTGTCACGGCGGAGGTCGAGGGTTCGAGCCCCTTCAACGTCGCCAGTTCGACGAGAGTCGGACGCCAGAGATAGAACGAGCTCCGATCGCATCGGGGCTCTTTTCTTTTTTCAGGTTCGTCTCGCGAAGGATGATGCGGCTGTGGGTTTCGGCGACGCCGCGCGCGACGGCCGATCTCGCGACGGTGCTTCACGAGAAACACGTGCGGCTAACTACTCGCAGAACGTGCTCCCGCACGCGAGCGCGAGCGGGGATCGACCGCAAACGCGGATTCGGCGTTCGACGTTCCGCGCACGTGGCGGGCGATGTCGGCTACATCGATCTCCGGATGTTCGCCGGATCGAGACCGGAGCGCGATCTCGTGATCGACGGCCTCGCCGATTCGGTCGCGTACTCCGACGCCGTAATCCTCGATCTTCGGCAGAATCACGGCGGCGATCCCGACGCGGTCGCGCGTCTGCTCTCCCACGTCCTGCCGTCGAAAACGCACCTCAATGACTTCGCCGGGCGCGGCGACGGCGATGCGAAAGTCGTACGTTCGACCCAATACCGGAAAGATCGAAGGCTCCGTTGATCGCTGCGCCGCTCAGGGGGCGGGATCCGCGCAACACGACGCTCGGCGAGCTTACCCGATCCGCGGATCGGGCGCCAAGGGAAACACTCCGACAGGCGGAATCAATTTCGTCGGTCTCTCCGTGCGCCGAGATAGCTCAGCCGGTAGAGCACAGGTCTGAAAAACCTGGGGTCGCCAGTTCGAGCCTGGCTCTCGGCACGTCGACGAACGCCCGCGATGATCGTATCGTGGGCGTTTCCATTTCTTTACTATGTGACCGGTGCCACTTGAGTAGTGGTCGGATACACTACCAAGATGGAGATACGTTTCGTATACGCCACGCTCGCACGACCGGCCAGTTGCGCCGACTGCATCGGCGTTCTCGATCGATGCGCGGATCGTGAGATGTATTCGGTCAAAGTCGGCGGCAAGGATTGGGCCGTTTTTGCGGACTCGGCGCCGCCCGAGGGTGTCGCCCTGATCGCCGATTGTCGGACGTGTGCGGCTCCGGTACGCTTGGAGACGCCGACCGACGCGGTGCTCTCGACCGATCATCGAGACCCGAGATCCGTGAATCTCCCCTCACTTCAAATGTACCGCCACCCCACCGCCGCTCGCTGGTAGCGCCCGGGCGCCGCGAGACGCGGCTTCCGAACACCGATAACCATCACGATCGTTCGTGGTGGTTGTTTTTTTCAAAGAACCCTGTATGATGAGCACTGATGGCTATGGCCATTTGGTAAGCGTTAGGCGAGGTAGACATGACTTTTAGTGAATGGATCGACGAAGTGAACGTTCAGGTTCGCTCGCGGTTCGGCTCGGATCTTCAAACCGCGGAACTCTCGTGGGATTCGGCCATGTGGCGCGGTGCCTCGGGCACGGTCGTCGCATCGCTCGACGACAACGGCTCCACGGCCTCGGTGTTCTTCGACAACGGTCCGAAAATCTCAGTCGACTATCGCGCCACGGCGCCGGCTTCGGTCTCCGACGAAATCGCCGGACGCGTTTCCGCGAAGGTCTAGCATTCGCGTCGGCTCGCTGGCCGATTGTCGAATTGTCGTTTCGTGCGGCGGTCGAAGACCGTCGCATGGAACAACAGAATCCGAATGACTCGTTCGGAGATGCATTCCGCGCTTTAGCCGAATGTCACGGCGATCGCCTCTCGCTCACCCGCGGTCAGGCGAGCGTCGAATGGTCGCTCGCGGGCGACTCCGTTCGCGTGACGCCGTCCCATGGTGAAACCCTCGACGTCGCGTTCATCGGTCGCCCCGCAATCGAATCGGTCGGCGGGGCCGCCGGTCGGCCCGTGTATCGCCGCGGCGACGGATCGTACCGGCTCGACTCACGGAGTTCGGCCCATCTCGTCGACGATATTCTTGCGTTCTTCGATGGGCGGCGCGAACCGCGTTTCGTGTTCGTCGAGATCGAGGCGCATTCGCTCGGATAGTCGGGTCGGGCGCCGCTTTGCGACGCTCGCGTTTCCGGTCGCGTTCGCACTCCTGTTCTCGGCGCGAACCGTCGGCGCTCAGCCGGTCCCCGCGCCGAGCACGACGCCCGCAGCGATGACGACGCCGGAGGTCTCGGCGACGCCCGAGGCCGCCGTATCGCCGAGCGCCGTGCCGTCGCCGAGCGAGGCGCCGCTCTCCGTAGCGACGCCGGCCCCGCTCGGCCTCGTGAAGAGTGCGATTCAACTCAATCCCGGAGCGACGACGGCGATCGGCCTCGTGAACGCCGTCGGGCCGTTCGGCGTGCGGTCGAGCGCGCCGAACGTCGTGACCGCGACGGTCGATCCGAGCACGGCTTCGCTCGTCCTTGCGGCGCAGAGCGCCGGGACCGCGACGATCGAGCTCGGCGACGGCACCGGGCACGTCGTGACGGCGACCGTTCTCGTCGGCCCGGATGCGGGCGTCGTCCCCGCGCACCTCGATGCCGTCCTGACGGGCCGGCCGACGAATGATTTCGTCGCCTCGCAGCTGCAGGCGGCGTTCGCCCGCGTCGCATCGCTGCAGCCGGGCGCGCGGCTCGTCCTCGGCGACCCGACGCTGCCAGCGACGCTCGAACCGGGCGTTCAGGTCGATCTGCCGTTGCGCGTCCACCTCGACGGCGCCGGCCACAGCGTCGACGTCGATCGCGTGACGGACGTCCACCTGTCGATCCGGGACATGGCGCGGGTCGCACCCGCGACGCTGCTCTACAGCGACGATCCCGAGAAGGTCGCCGCGGACGGCGTGCTCTTCCGCGGGCCGGTCTCGCGAGCGAGCGCCGCGCGCCTCTACTACTATCATCTCGCGGCGACGGCGGGCCGAACGATCCTCATCGCGCTCGAGGCGCCCGCGAACGGCACGGTCTTCGTCGGGGGCCGCGGCGCAGGCCCGAATCCGGCGGTCCTCTTCGTCGGCCAGTCGGCGACATACCGTTTCCTCGATGATGCGCAGCGCCACGCGGGCGGCGTGTTTTCGGTCGGGCCGGCGGCGCCGCTCCTGCTCTTCACGAGCGCCGCGCCGCTCCACACGGGCGACCTCGTCGCGGGGGCGCTCGATATCTCGGTGCTGACGGGCGGCGACGTCACGCTCAGCGTCGCGGCGGTCTCGAATCCGGCATCGATCGCGGAGACGCTCGCGGGCGAACCGTTACCGAGCGACGGACGATTTCGGCGCGGCGTTTACTCGCTCGCCAACGTCTCCGAGCTCGCGCTCGCCGCCGCCTCGGACGCCCCCGATGCACCGCCCGTCCCGATCGGAGAGAAGGCGACGGCGCTCCCCAACCTCGTCGCCGGCGGCAGGCCGCTCGCGGGCGATTACGGCGTCGCGCACCCGGTGACGCTCTCGCTCGACAATCGCGAAGCCGTGCCGCACGCGTTCTATTTCTACGAACGGCCGATCGGCTATCCGGTCACGACGACGATCTCGTTCGACGGCGATGCGGCGCCGTTTCGCGTGCCTTGTGTGAAGACGGCGACGAACCGGTATCTCATTCGCTCGTTCACCGTGCCGGCGCATACGGTCGCGCACGTGACGGGGAGCTACATGACGGACGGTGGGTCGACGTATCCGCTTGCGTTCGGGCTCACATCGACGCTTCCGTACGCGCCTCCGGCCACAATGCTCGGCCCCGACGGTTGTTTCGAGAAGCGCGGAAGCCGATAGATCCTGCATGAGCGTCGCAATCGAACGCCGCGTCGCGGCCCCGCATCCGGGACCCATCGTGAAGGCGGAATATCTCGACCCCCTGGGGGTCACCCCGGCCGATCTCGCCGCGCGCATCGGCTCCGATCCCGAGCGACTCGGCCGGATCCTCGCGGGCGACGCGTCGTTCGACGTCCCAACCGCGATCCGAATCGCGCGCGCCTTGCAACTGCCGGCCGAGCGCCTCATGCAGATGCAATTGAAATTCGATTTCGCGGCCGCCCGGCAGGATGCCACGCTCAAATCGATCCGGGTTTTGGAGCCGAGTGCGAACGCCGTGTTCCCGAACGAGTTCATGAACGGTTCGCTCGGCCTCGCGGGCGGCAACGTGGCGGGAGACGGCTCCGTTTACTTCAAGCAATCTCTCGAGCGGCGCCCGCCCGGCGACGAATACGCGGGGATGCACGCGCTGTGGCGCGGCGATCTGTTGCGCGTCTACCGTCCCGGTACGAGCGAGGTCTTATGGATGGGGCCGGTCATGCAGAATCTCGACGGCCGCGTGCTCCTGCCGCACATCAACGCCTTCGAGTGGCGCGAATGGTTCGCGGCTTCGTACCGCGCGGATCTCGCCTTCGGACCCGATCACCTCGATTTCTTCCAGCGGATGCACGCTTCGTAAGAGCGGCGTCGCGAGACGACCGAAAAAGAGAGACGACCGCGGCGCGGCGTCTCTCTTTTTTCTTCGTCAACGTTCTACGCGGGTGCGACCGTTACGACGGCGGCCGAGCCGCCGCTCGCGAAGCCGACCGACGCTCGCGACGGGCGGCCGCTCGATCGTAAAGTACTGAACGATCCTGCGGATCGATCAGTTGGTCAGATCGCTCGTGAGCTTGAGCTTGACGACCGTTCCGGTCTTGACGTTGATATCGCTTTTGAGACTCGATGCGAGCGCGAAGCCGGCTGCTCCGCCCGCGAGCCCGCCGTGATGCTGCTTCGCGAACATGTGGCCGACGACGGCACCGCCGACGATAAGACCGACGTCTCGGACGTGATGCGTGTGCGGCTCGATCGCTTTGAGCGAGACGAGCTGCGCATTGAACGGGACGGTCTTGCCGCCCGGCAGTTGCGCATCGTCGAAGATCATCGACATCGATGCCTTGTGCCGCGCGCTCGCGGGCGAGACGTTCTCGACGTGTCCGTCGATCACGACGCCTTGGAGCGCCGCATCGTGATGGAAGAACGTGTCCTTCTCCGAGAGCGTGAATTTGTCGCCGTTCTGGCTCGTCTTCGAACTCAACGACTGGCCGAGCGACGCGTTCACGATCGTTCCTTGCTTCGCGACGACGGTCTGCGCGTGCAGGGCCGTCGTCGATCCGAGTCCGACGAGCGCGAACGCGCACGTTCTCGTAATGAAAAATTTCTTCACAGACAACCCCTTAAATAAAGAAAAGCTTCGCGACCTAAGTTCCTACGTTCGTATGATAGCATAGTTCCATGAGAGACGGCGATGTGAACGAGATTCTCGATATCGTGGGTTGGCCGGAACCGCATTTCAGCAGTCACCGTAAGCGTTTCACCGATTTCGACGGGGCGGCGATTCGATCGTTGCTCGCGTTGCGCACCACGGCGCAGCGCGTCGAGAACGCCTTCGGATCTTGGTTCCTCGAGACCGGTCTCACGCCGCAGAAATTCGGCGTGCTCATCGTGCTGCAGGCGGAGGGCGAACCGATCTCGCTCTCGGATCTGCGCCGCTATCTCGGGACGACGCAGGCGAACGTGACGGGCCTCGTCGCGGGCTTGGAACGCGACGGGTTCATCGATCGCAAGGCGAGCACGCAGGATCGTCGGGTCTCGTACATCTCTCTCTCGCGCGCCGGAAAGCGCGTCGTCTCGGGCGTTCTGCCGAATTATTTCGCGAAGAACAAGGCCGCGATGAAGTCCCTCACGCAAGCGGAGAAGAAGACGCTCGTCGAGCTCCTCGGGAAGGTCGCGAAAGGATTCTCCACGCTCGACGCGTGAAGCGTTGCAACCGGCACGAACGTGCGGGTGTGATGTAATGGCAGCCTGCGACCTTCCCAAGGTTGACGCGCGGGTTCGATTCCCGCCACCCGCTCCAAGATAGATCGGTCGATGTTGTTCGCGAATCGGCGACGTAGCCAAGTGGTAAGGCGGAGCTCTGCAAAAGCTCTATTCCCCAGTTCGAATCTGGGCGTCGCCTCGAACGATCTCGCGTAACGTGCTCGCGCGCCGCATCATCCCGTGTCTGGATATCAAAGCGGGTCGCGTCGTGAAGGGCGTTCGTTTCGTCGATCTCGCGGACGCGGGCGATCCCGTCGAACTCGCTCGGATCTACGAATCGCGCGGCGCCGACGAGCTCGTGTTTCTCGACATCACGGCGACGATCGAAGGCCGCCGCGCGATGCGCGACCTGATTCGCGCCGTCGCGGCCGAATTGACGATCCCATTCGCCGTCGGCGGCGGCGTCTCGACCGTCGCGGACGTCCGCGATCTCCTGCGCGCCGGCTGCGATAAGGTCTCGCTCAACAGCGCCGCCGTTCGCGCCCCCGACGTCTTACGCGGCGCGGCCGAAACGTTCGGCAGCCAGTGCGTCGTGCTCGCGATCGATGCCCGGCGGCGAGCGGACGGCACCGGGTGGGAAGTCGTCGTCGACGGCGGACGCACGCCGACGGGCCGAGACGCGGTCGCCTGGGCGAGCGAGGGCACCGCGCTCGGCGCGGGCGAGATCCTGCTCACTAGCATGGATCGCGACGGCACGAAAGCCGGCTTCGACCTGCCGCTCGTGCGTACGGTGCGCGCCGCCGTATCCGTCCCCGTCATCGCGTCGGGCGGCGCCGGGACCGTCGATGATTTCGCGGCGGTCTTCGCCAATGCCGATGCCGATGCCGCGCTCGCCGCGACGCTCTTCCACTACGGCGAACTCGACGTCGCGACGCTCAAATCGGAGCTGGCCGCGCGCGGGATACGCGTCCGGCCTCACGTAGAGAACGCCCATGTCGATCGATGAGCTCGCCTGGGGCGCGGCGGATCTCCTACCCGTCGTCATCCAGGATGCCGAGAGCGGTGCGGTCCTCACGCTCGCCTACGCGAATCGCGAAGCGCTCGCGCGCACGCTCGAATCCCGGTCGACGTGGCTCTATAGTCGGTCGCGCGCCGAGCTGTGGCACAAGGGCGCGACCTCGGGGCACGATCAGCGCGTCGTCTCCGTCGCTTACGATTGCGACGCCGATGCGCTGCTCTATCGCGTGATCGCGAACGGGCCCGCGTGTCATACGGGCGCGGCGTCGTGCTTCGCGACCGAGCTCGTTCGCGACGGTTCCCGAGGAGCCGTGTCCGGTCCCGAAAGCGTGACGTTCGAACGCGCGATCGAGCATCTGCGCCGCACGATCGCGCAGCGGCGCGGCGCGGCGCCCGAAGAGTCGTACACCGCGAAATTGCTGCACGACGGCGTCGACCGAATCGGCAAGAAGATCGGTGAGGAGGCGACCGAGGTCGTGATCGCCGCGAAGAACGGCGACCCTTCGGAGATCGCGTGGGAAGTCGCCGATCTCGTCTATCACACGCTCGTCATGCTCGAAGAACGCGGCGTCTCGCTCGATGCCGTCGGTGCGGAGTTGCTGCGGCGCGCGAAATAGCGCTCGGGACGTTCGCCGCTCCCGCGTCCGACCTCCGCACGCTCAAGGGCGTCGGCCCCGAACTCGCGCGAAAATTCGCGGCGCTCGGCATCACGACGCTCGCCGAACTCGCGACGACGTATCCGCGCGATTACCGCGACTGGCGCACGCCGATCCCGCTCGCGGAGATCGCGCGTGCCGCGATCGCCCGCACGTCGAGCGACGACGACGTCGATTCGAGCGAGGTCATCGCGGTCGGCCGCATCGTGCGCGTCTCCGAGATTCGCGCGCGCGTCGCCATCGTCGCGGCCGAGATCGAAGACGATTCGGGCCGGCTCAAATGCACGTGGTTCGGGCGCCGCGGGCTCGGCGGAAAACTGACGCCGGGCGATCGGATCTTCGTCGCCGGCCGCGCGGCGCTCAAACGCTCGCGCGGTGCGGTCGCCGTCGAGATCAACGTTCTGCAGCATCGCATGCTCGGCGAGGACGATGAGTATCGCGGTGCGATTGTGCCGGTCTATCGCGCGACGAAAGAGCTTCCGTCGCGCACGATTGCGACGACGATCGAGCGTAACCTGAGTGTCCTCGAGAGCGCGGTCGTCGAGCTCGTGCCGGCCGACGTCGTCCGGCGACTCGGGCTCGGGTCGCTGCGCGATGCGTGGCGCAGCGTGCACGCGCCCGAAACGCCCGAAGCCGCGCTCGCCGCGCGCGAACGTCTGATCTTCGAAGAGTTCTTTTTGCTCGCGCTCGCCGCCGCCCTCAAGCGCGCGCGCGAACGCGCGACGCCGCTCGCGCCGCCGGAGGGTCTGCTCGAACGGTTCGAAGCGTCGCTGCCGTTCGTGTTGACGGGCGCGCAGCGGCGCGTGATCGGCGAACTCTGGGCCGACATGGCGAGCGGCGCGCCGATGAACCGCCTCGTGCAGGGCGACGTGGGCAGCGGAAAGACGCTCGTCGCAGCCGCCGCGATCGTCCTCGCGGCGTCGCGCGGCGTCCAGAGCGCGCTGATGGCGCCGACGGAGATACTCGCGAGGCAGCACGCCCGAAAGCTCGCGCCGCTGCTGCTGCCGTTCGGGATCCGCGTCGACGCGCTCTTCGGGAGCCTCGGCACGCGCGAGCGCGCCTCGGCGCGCGGCCGCATCGAGAGCGGCGAATGCGATCTCGCGATCGGGACGCACGCGCTCATCGTCGATGACGTGCGCTTCCGCGATCTCGGCCTCGCGATCATCGACGAGCAGCATCGCTTCGGCGTCGAACAGCGTGCGAAACTGCGCGGCAAGAGCGCGGCGCCGCACACGCTTCACATGACGGCGACGCCGATCCCGCGCACGCTCGCGCAGACGAAGTTCGCGGATCTCGACGTCTCGATCGTCGATGAGGTGCCGCCGGGCCGCACGCCGATCGAGACGTACGTCGTGCGCGAGAGCCGGAAGGATCGCGCGTACGCGATCGTCCGCAAGAACGTCGCCGCCGGCCGTCAGGCGTACGTCGTTGCGCCCGCGATCGACGAATCGGAGGCCGCGCTCACGAGCGCGCTCGCGGAACTCGAAGCGCTGCGCGCCGGCGTCTTTGCGGATCTGCGGCTCGCGCTCTTGCACGGGCGGATGTCCGGCCGCGAGAAGGACGCCGCGATGGGCGCGTTCGCATGCGGCGAGACCGACGTCTTACTCGCGACGACGGTCGTCGAGGTCGGCGTCGACGTCCCGAACGCGACCGTCATGGTGATCCTCGATGCGAACCGCTACGGGCTCGCGCAGCTCCATCAACTGCGGGGCCGCGTCGGGCGCGGCGTCGCGCGTTCCTATTGCATCCTCGTCGCGCCGGACGATCGCGCGGGCGTCGAGCGGCTCGAGATCTTGGCCGGGACGACGGACGGGTTCGAGATCGCCGAGGCCGACCTGCGTTTGCGCGGCGAGGGCGAGTTCGCGGGGATCGCGCAAGCCGGCGGCGGGACGCTGCTCGGCTCGGTCGTCTCGGATTTCGCGATCTACATGCGGGCCAAGGCGGCGGCCGATGCTCTCGCGTCGCTCGATTCGGATCTCGCGCGCCCCGAACACGCGCCGCTGCGCGACGCGCTCGCCGGGATCTCGTCGGCTCGTGCGACCCTCGCGAGTTCGTAGGGCTTTGGCGGTTCCGCGCGAGGCCGTCGCGAACCGGTCCGGCATGGCACGCGATATCGCCGTCGGATTCGACCTCGACCACACGCTCGCACTCGACAATCGCCTCGAACGCACCGTCGCGCTCGACATGCTCTCCGCCCGCGCGAAGCGGCTCGGCATCGCATACGATCTCGCCGCGGCCGACGCGTCGATCGACGAAACGTTGCGCGATTTTCGCAGCGGCGAGCAGAGCGTCGAGAGCGCGATCGCGGGATTTTTCGAGCGCTTCGCACCCGGCGGCGCGCAGCTCGACGTCATGGACGAGGCGGGCGAATTTCGCGAAGCCGTTCTGGCGCGCGTCGGCGAGTTTCTCGAGCCCCTGCCGGGCTTGGCGGAGTTGCTCGCGGGCCTCGAAGCGCACGGCATCCGTTACGCGATGCTCAGCAACGGCTGGAGTCCGCTGCAGGAGGAGAAGGCGCGGCTGCTCGCGTTCCGCGCGCCCGTCTTCGTGAGCGAACGGATCGGCTCGCGTAAACCCTCGGCCGACGCGTTCGCATCGCTCACGAATTTTTTCGACGTGCCGGTCGATCGCGTTTGGTACGTCGGCGATGATCCGCTCGTCGACGTGGCGGGCGCGCGGGCGGCCGGGATGACGACCGTCTGGTTCGACGAAGGCGAGCGTGCGTTTCCGGCGGACGTTGCCGCCGCCGATCACACCATCCGTTCGCTCGGCGAGCTGCTGCCGCTCCTGCGAGGTCGGCTTTCCACGGCGGCGAACGGCGCGGAATGACGTTGCTATGCGGGTGAGCGGCGGCGAGTTGCGCTCGCGCATCATCGCCGCACCGCCGGGCGACGCGATCCGCCCGACGCCGGGCCGCGTCCGCGAAGCGCTCTTCTCGATCGTCGGCGCGCAGATCGAAGGCGCGCGCGTCCTCGATCTCTTCGCGGGGACGGGTGCGATCGGGATCGAGGCGCTCTCGCGCGGCG
>CAZZYZ010000049.1:0-17453 GCA_964658425.1 Vulcanimicrobiota bacterium
GCCGCTCGATGAGTACCGAAGCGTTCTACGACGGATTTCGTAAGGCACCGTAGCTTACCGCGCGATCGCTCGATCGCTAGCGCGCGCCGCGATCGCGCGATCGCGAACGGCGACGAGGGGCGGCCCCGAACGTTCGAAGGTCGTGCAGTCGAACAGGGCGCGGCGGCCCGGTGCCGCGCGCTTGTGCTTGAGCACCGCGGCCTCGACGCCGAGGCCCGCGAGCGTACAGAAGAGCCCCTGCGTGCCCGCGAACCGCACGGTCGCCGCGCGGAGCCGAACGCGTAGCGACGCGAAGTAGCGCAGTTCGTCCGAGGCCGTTTCGCCGAAGGCGACCAAGACGACGTTCGCGCGATGTGCGAGGCTCGCGAGCCGCGTCCAGACGGGCGCGCGCAGCGAGAGCGCCGGGATCACGACGACGCCGAACGCCTCGGAACGCAGGACGATATCCGCGGCGCGCGCGACGCTCGCGACGTCGTTCGTACCGATGACGAGCAGCCGCGCGAGATCGACGCCCGCCGCGTCGAGTGCGGGCGGATAGAACGCGCCTTCGGGGCCGTTCGGCATCTCGATGAGCGCGCCGAGCCCGCCGTTCGCGGTCGCGCTCGCGAGCAGCCGCGCGACGACCGCGGAGCGTCCCGACCCCGGCGCACCCTCGAGCGTCGCGATCGCGCCCCGCGGGAATCCGCCGCCGAGTGCGAGATCGAGCTCGCCGAGCCCCGTTCGCACGACGGTCTCTTCGGCGAGCGTGAACGCCTCGGGCGCGGCCGAGCGATGGAGCGTGGAGAGCGTCGCCCGCAGCCCTTCGAAGGCGGCCCGCTTGGCATCGAGTTCGGCCGGTGGTACCATGGGCGGGTATCGTAATCGAACGTATGTTCGATGTCAATCTACCGTTGCGAGGAGCTTGCCGAGAGCGCCCGGCGGCGTTCGAACCGGACGCTCGGGAGTTCCGTGCCGGGTTCGATCTTGCGTGCCGGAGCCTGACGCCGTGCCGATCCGAAGAGGGCGGCGAGCAGCACGTATGCGAGCGCGATCCACACGATGATCTTGCCGACGACGAGCTGCACCGTCTGATCCTGCGGCATCGGTAGCGCGCGAATCAGGGTTCCCCAATTCCAGCCGGCCTGCATGTGCGGCGAGAGCGCCGCTCGCGAGATCCAGGGCGAGACCGGTGCCCCGATCGGCGTCAGCGGAAGAACGTGGTTATACGCCAGAAGCAACGCGACGTAGCCGAAACCCGCGCTCAAGCTGATCTGCGCGAGTCGTAGCCGCGACACGTGACCGGCGGCCGTCCGCGCGATGGTGACGACGGCGAAGATCGAGAGCACCTGGATGAGCTCGACGCCGCGCCACCACGGCATCCACGCGAGCGAGAGAACGCCGACGGCGACCCATGCCGCCGGCTTGCGCGTCGCCGCCGCGATCGTGAGCGCGGCGAGCATCGCCGCCGGCAATTCGATATCGTGGACGAAGACGCCGAACAGCATCGCCGCGGCCGTCGGAAAATAGACGAGCATCGCATCGTCGCGATACGCGCGTGCGACGCGTTTCGCCGCGAACACGCCGATAATGACGAAAACGAAAAACGAGATCGAGCCGAGCGCCGTTGCGAGCGCATCGTTCGCACCGAGGATATGCGCGAGCCACGTCAGGCTGTACTGATCGGGGGCGGGCGTCTCGGAGCGCGATTGCAACGGCAGCACGCGCGTGAAGTACTCGACGAATCCGGCGGGCGACGAGACGACGAGCGATAGCACCGTGCAAAAGACGGCGCCCGCGGCGAGGACCGGCCGCGTTTTCGGCCGCCATACGAGGAGTGCGGCGCAGGCGGCGATCCCGAGATGCGGCTCGATCATCGCTGCGATCGCCGCGAGCGCGGCGAGTGCGTCGCGGCCGCGAGAGATCGCGAGGCCGCCGAGCGCGAGCGCCGCGATTGCGAGCGGCGGCGTATCGCCGTACGTGACGTTGAGCGTTCCGACGATGACGAAGGCGGCGAGCGATACCGTCATCGGCAGCAGCGTCACGTCCGTTATCGCGAAGACCGTCGCCGCGATCGCCGCGACGAGCGTGACGAGAAAGATCGCCGATGCCGCGCCGTACGGGATGCGCGCGAGAAGGGCGAACGGTGCGAGCGCGTAGCCCGGCAACGGTGCCGGTTCGACGACGTCGGGTGGATTGACGCCCGGCGCGACGCGACGTTCGCAGCTTCGCAGCGGCTCGATGCGATACGGATCGTGGCCCGTGTCGAGCGCCTCGCCCGCACAATAGAATGCGGCAAACGCTTCGTTGTCGCGCGGCAGCACGTGCGTCTCGATCGCCGCGAACGTCCCGATCAGGATGACGGCGAATACGATGACGGCCTTCCATAGATTAGTCACGCAGCGTCGCCAATCGCCCGGCGAGATAGTTCGCAACGGCCGCGTTCCCCGCGACGGTGAAGTGCAGGTTGCGCGGCATGTACGGGCAGACCGCGAGCGAGCGCAGCATCGGCCGCAGATCCCAGAGGTCGACGTCCGCCGCGGCGGCGATTTCGCGTGCGCGGCGTTCTGTCGCGTCTCGATCGTAGCGCGTCGCATCGTCGAGATCGAGGCCGCGCGGATAGTAACGCAGCGCCGATGGCGCGCAGACTTCGACCGGCGTCGGGACGAAAGCGACGACGAGCTTCGATCCCGTCCTTTTGGCGATCGCCGCGATCTGTCGATAGCGCTCGGACGACACGCGCACGCCCGCATCGTCGTACTCGGGCCGGTTGCGTTCGAGCAATCGGAAGCTGCCGAGGAAGTACGCTTCCTCGGTCGGCTTGTGTTTGACGCGCGCTTCGAGCGGATCCAAGACGCGCAGCTTGATCCATGCGTGGAACTGATCGAGGCCCAAGATCGATTCCCAACCGACCGGAGACGGTCGTGCGAAGCCGATCGTCTCGGCGAAGCGCGCGTTCGAGGTGATCGCATCTTCGACGTCGTTCGCGAACATCTCGACGAGCACGACGTTCGGGCGATAGCGCGGAACGAACGCCGCGGCGACGGCCGCCTCTTGACTTGGGCCGTAGCCCGTGATCGAAAAGTTCAGGACTTGAACGTCGCGCGAGGGTTCGAGCGCCTGCAGATCGCCCTGCATCCGGCGCGGCCAGCTGCGGCTCGTATCGACGCCCTCGGCGCTCGAGAATGCGTCGCCGGTGACGAAGACGCGCTGCGCGTTCGCGGGTTTCGCTTCGGAGAAGAGTGGCCCTGGGAACCCGAGCGCGTTCGCGGTGACGCGGTAGTCGTAGGATTCCCAGCGCAGCCTCGTCGTGCGTGAGGGCGCGAGCGTCCATCCGAAGCGCTCCGAGGGAACGAGCGAGATTCGTTCGCCCCAGCCCTCGACTTCCTGCGGATCGGTTTCGAGGATGACGAGATCGGCCGCGATCGGCGCGACGATGACGATCGCGGCGAGTGCGAGCGCGCACGACGCGGCATACGGTGTGCCGCGTGTGCGGCGAGTGCGTTCGAAGGCACGGCCGATCGTCTTCGTCCCCGCGACGAGGACGTACGCCGAGATCGCCGTCGCCGCGAGCGCGACGACGATCTCGAGCGCGGTCTTCGCGCTCGCAAACCGGCTCGACACCGCGAGCAGAATCAGCGGCTCGTGAACGAGGTAGACCGGATACGATTCGCGGCCGAGGCGCCGGAACGGCCCGTCACGATCGGCGCCGAGCGTGACGAGCGGCAAGAGCAGCACGAGCGCGCTCGCGCCGAGCACGAGCGGCGCGACGATCATCCCCGCGAGCGTGAACGAGAGTGCGGTTCCGAGTGCGTACGCGAGCGCCGCGCCGCACCACGCGAACGGCGAACGTAGTCGCCGCCGCATTGCCGCCGGATCCGCATGCCACCACGACGCGAGCGCGATGCCGAGCACGAACTCCGGCAGGCGCGTGAAGAAGAACGCTCCGCGCTGCCATTCGTCCAGATACGAATCGTGAAAGAGATACGGACCGATCGCGATCGCCGCGAACCCGACGAGCGAACCGGCGACGAGTAGCGCCGTCGCGCCGTACGTTCGCGAGAATCGCCACAGGAACGGATACACGAGATAGAGTTGGATCGCGAGCCCGACGTACCACCACGACGGCGAGAAATAATAGAAGACCGTCGGTAGAAAACGTAGTCCCGCGAAGCTCGCGTAGAAGCGCCAGTCGCCCGTCGAGAGCCCGCCCGGCAAGAAGATCGTCAGCAGGAAGAGGACGTGCGCGCCCCACCACAGCGGCAGGATACGTCCCGCGCGCCTGCGATAGAACGTCGCCGGCGAGAAGGCCGCCGGCGTTCCGCGCGCGAGCAGCCCCCACGTCAAGCCGAAGCCGCTCGCGATGATGAACAGCGTCACGCCCTGATCTCCGAACCATCCGATATCGCGAACGATCGTGAGCGGCCAACGCAGCGCACCGCCGACTGCGACCGGTGCGAACTGCGCGATCCGTTCGCCGAGCGGCGGCCACGGCACGTTCGGATTCCCGGCGTACGCGCCGCCGAACAAACGCTCGACGAGATGGTTGAGGACGATCCACAGGATCGCGACCGCCTTGAGGCGATCGAGCCAGCGAAGTTCCGCCGTTGCGGGCGGACGAAGTGTCGCGCCCGGCGGAGCGCTTTCGCTCATCGTCCTGGAAGATCGTAAACGTCGCATTCGCCTTCGCATGGTTTTGGTACGTCGAAGGCGATCCCCCATTCGTCGCATTCGAAAGTGACCTATCGTCGCGATCGAATGCGCACGATTTCTCGACGAACGATTATCCCGCGATCAAGGAATCAAGAGCAGCTTGCCGGTCGTCTGCCGCGCCTCGAGTTCGCGATGCGCGCGGGCGGCGTCCTCGAGCGGATACGTGTGCCCGATCCGCACGTCGAGCGATCCGTCCTCGATCGCTCTGAAGAGTTCGCCCGCGCGCCACGCGAGTTCGGTCGGCGTCGCGACGTAATCGGTGAGCGTCGGGCGCGTTGCGAAGAGCGAGCCGCCTTTGTTCAGCACTTGCATATCGAACGGCGGGACGGGCCCGCTCGATCCACCGTATAGGACGAACAGCCCGCGCGGCTTCAGCGTCGCGATGCTGCGCTCCCACGTCGTCTTCCCGACCGAATCGTACACGACGTCGATCCCGTGCGGCCCGACGATACGCTCGATCGCTTCGTCGAAATGTTCGGTCGTGTACAAAATCGTGTGATCGGCGCCCGCGAGTCGCGAGCGTTCGGCTTTTTCGGGCGTCGAGACCGTCGCGAAGACGGTCGCGCCCTTGGCCTTGACGAGCTGCGTGAGCAGGAGGCCGACGCCACCCGCTCCGGCATGCACGAGGACCGTATCATGCGCGTGCACCGAAAACGTGCTGTTGCACAGATAGTGCGCGGTCATCCCCTGCAGCATCACGGCCGCGGCCGTCGCGAGCTCGATGCCCTGCGGGACGTGCACGAGTTGGTCCGCCGCGACGAGCGAATATTGCGCGTAGGCGCCGCTCGCGGCGCGTGCCGTCGCCACGCGATCGCCCGGCGCGAACTCCGTCACGCCGCTTCCGACGCGCTCGACCGTCCCCGCCGCCTCGGAGCCCGGGACGTAGGGATGCGTCGCCGACGGATACGTCCCGTCGCGATAATACACGTCGATGTAATTGATGCCGGCCGCCTCGACCGCGACGAGGACCTCGCCCGGGCCCGGGTTCGGTGCCGGTACGTCGCGCAACGTGAGGACGTCCGGGCCGCCCGGCCGGTCGATCGCGATCGCGCGCATCGTCACCAGCCCCACGTTCCGGGCGCGCCTTTGAACGGCCCGACCACCGCGCTCGTAATCCAGCCGCCGTAAAAGTCGCCCGCCTGCGCGTCGACCCGTTCGTCGCCGACGTAACACGCATCGACGCGCGATGCATAGAACGCGAGATGATCCGCGATCTCCGCAAACGCCGCCGACGGAATCGGATACGACCACGCGATGCGTTCCGCGCGTGTGCCCGCGACGATCGCATCGTGATAGATCGCGCGGCCTTTGAATTCGCAAAAGCTCGAGCCGGAGCCGGGCACGATCGCGCTCGCATCGATGTCCCGCCGCGGAAGATAGAACACGGGCGGATGGCTCGTCTCGAGCACCCGCCACCCGGCCGTCGTATCGGCGATGGTGCGGCCGTTGAAAACGACGCGGAGCCGCTGCGGCGCGCGTTCGAGCCGCGGCGGGCGTGGATAATCCCAGACCGACTCTTGACCTGGCTTGGGCGTGATGCGCGAGACCGGAGGCATGTCCGGGCCGTACCCCGACTTTGCCGCCGATCCGCCTCTTGCCGTGCAGACTTGACATTGGCGATTTGATCGCTTATTGTACTAATACGTTAGTACGACGGTACGACAGTACGTTGACGACGAGGGCGACCTTCGCCGCGGCTCGCACGAGCCTGAGGAGACCTCATATGATCTCGAAGACCGGACCCGTCTCGCCCCATACCCGCCCGGAAACGGTCGACGAGCCGCGCCGTACCGTGATCCCCGTGCCGCGGCGCGACCCGAGTTTCGCCGGCTGGGGCATTCGCCTTTAACCGATGGCACCGATCTTCACCGTCGATGCGCGCAGCGGCATCCCGCTCTATGCCCAGCTCGTCGAGCAGGTGAAGCGGGCCGTCGCCCTCGAGCTGCTCTCCCCGGGCGATCAGCTACCGACGGTGAAAGCCCTCGCGCTCGATCTCACGATCAACCCCAATACGGTCGCGCGTGCTTATCGCGATCTCGAGCGCGACGGCATCATCGCGACGAGCCCGGGCCGCGGCTCGTTCGTCGCGCCGAGCGCGTCACCCGGCGACGCGAAGCTCGCCGCGAACGACGTGGCGCGCGGTGCGCTCGACGAGGCGGTCCGTACGGCGCGCAGCTTCGGCCTCGCTCGCGATGCGGTCGCCGGCATCTTCGCCGCATCGCTCGACCGCTGGTTTCCCGCATCCGCGGAGGAGAAATCATGACCCCGATCGTTCTCGATCGTCTTTCGAAACGCTACGGAAGCTTCGATGCTTTAGCATCGCTCTCGCTAACCGTCGAAGAGGGCTCCGTCTGCGGGCTCCTCGGGCCCAACGGCGCCGGGAAATCGACCGCCTTCAAATGTCTCCTCGGGCTCACGCGCCCGACGAGCGGAACCGTCCTCTTCGAAGGCGCGCCGCTCAAACCCGACGCGTTCGAACGGATCAGCTACGTCCCCGAGAAGCCGGCGCTCTACGAATGGATGACGGTCGCGCAGCACATCGAGATGACGCGCCGCGCGTACGCGACGTACGATCCGGCGCGCGCACGCACGTTGCTCGAACATTTCTCGCTCGATCCGCGTAAAAAAGTCCGGCATCTCTCGAAGGGCCAACACACGGCGCTCGCGCTCGTCCTCGCTTTCGCGATTCGCCCTCGGATCCTCGTGCTCGACGAGCCGGCGAGCGGCCTCGATCCGATCTTTCAGCGCATGGTCCTCGATCTGATCATCGAGGCCGCAGCAAGCGGCGCGAGCGTTCTGTTCTCATCGCATCAGATCGGCCAGGTCGAGCGTGCCGCGGATCGCATCGCGATCCTGCGTCGCGGCAAACTCGTGCTCTCGGGCGATATCGATGCGCTCAAGGGCGATGAGAAGATCGTCGTCGCGACCTTCGATCACGGCGTCCCGGATCTGCCCGCGCTCGAGGCGGATCCCGCCGTTCGGCGCGTCGAGCGCGGCGGTCGGATGCTGCGCGTCTATACGAACGGCGCGAGCGAACGCATCGCGCGCGACGTCGCCGTTCTCGCCCCGCGAAGCCTCGACGTGGTCGACCTCTCGCTCGAAGATATTTTCCTCGGTGCCGTCTCCGACGGCACGCCGTCCGGAGAAGTGTAATGGTCTACGTCGAATGGCTGCGCGTCCGCAAGGGACTCGCGATCTACCTCGCCGTCGTGCTCGTCGGCCTCGTGTTCTTCGTGAGTACCGTACACGTCGGCGGTACGTTCTCGGGGCACGTCGGCTCGGGCGGCGACGGTCACTCGTGGTACCTCGGCTCGGCTTCACCGCCCGCCGCGAACGATGCGCCGGCGGCGGTCTCGCTGCCGGAGCTCTTGCATCGCTTGGCAATCCCGCTCGGCGCGCTCTTCACGATCGCATCGGTCTTGGCCGCACTCTTCGCGTTCGCTCGAGCGACGAGTCTGAACGCGCAGCGCGACTCGCTCGATATCGTGTTCACGCAGCCGGTGCGGCGCGAACGCCTCGCGCTCTCCGTCGCGGTCCTCGACGCCGCAGCGATCGTCGTCGCTTTCCTGGCGCTGCTCGGCCTCGTCTGTTTCGCGCCGCTCGCGTACTTCGGCTTGCTCGGCAACATCGTCACGAACGAGAATACGCTTCCGCTCGCGGTGCTCGCCCTCGGTGCCCCGCTGATGCTCTACGGCGTCTTTCAGGCGCTGACCGCGTGGTATCGCTCGGGCCCGTTCCTGATCGTCGGCATCGGCGTCGTCGTCTTTTTCTTCGCGGTCGTTCTCGGCGGTCTCTCGCTCGGCGCGCTCTCGGCACTCTTCGCGCTCATTCGCCCGATCGATCCGCTGAATTACTACGTCGCAATGTTCGAGGGCAGCTTCGTCGTCGTGCCGGGGAGCGGCGCGGCGCTCGCTTCGATGGCGATCGTCGAGTGGATCGTCGCGATCGTCGCGACGGGGATCGCGACGGTCGGCTGGTCGCGCGCCGAACGCTGACGCGCGATTCATGACGATGCGTTATTTTACGATAAAGCTACTCGGATATGCCGATCCGATGTATCGCCACTGTCCGTTCTTCACCGTATAGAAATAGACGTTCGGATTCGTCGGATCGCCGTCGTTCTGAAACGAGATCGGCCCGATCAGCGTATCGAACGAGCTCTGCGAGCTCAGCGCGCGCGCGACCGCGAGGCGATCGGTCGCACCCGTTCTGCGAGCGATCGCGATCAAGATCTGACCCGCCGCGTACGAGAACGCGGAGATCGGCGTGAGCTGGCCGTAGTGGCGCTCGTAATCGCCTTTGATCCGAAATGCCGACGGCGCGAGAACGAGCGGCGGCATCGAGGTCGAGATGGTGAGCCCATCCGCGGCGGCCGCGTACTTCGCGATGGTCGTCGGCGCGAAGAAGCCTTGCGAGCCGAGCAGCGGCCCCGTGAATCCTGCGGCGCGCAAGCGCGGCAGCACGGGGCCCATATCCGACGTCAGCCCCGCGAGATAGACGACGTCCGGTGTCGCAGCCATCGTCGAGCGAACGACCGCATCGAAATCGGCCTTGTTCCAAGAGAACGAGATCGGCGTGACGGGGATCTTCGCAGCCTTGAGCGAGTCGACGAATCCCGACGCGACGTCCGGCCCGTAATCGCCGTCCTGCGAGAGCACGACGACCTTCTTCGGCTTGAGCGTCTCCGCGATGTAACGCGCGCCGAGTTCGCCCTCGCTCGAATCTTTGACGGAGAGCCGGACGATGTTTCCGTAGCCGTGCGACGTCAGGCGATCGTACGTGGAGGCGGGGCAGATGACGCCCATCCGGCCGCTCACGTAATTCGGTAACGCGGCCTCGGTGACGCGACCGCTGAGATGGCCGATCACGCCGATGACGTTCGCATCGTCGCACGCGAATTGCGCGTTGACTTCGCCCGTTGCGACGAGGTTTTGATCGTCGAAGGTCCGGACTTCGAAGCCGCTTTGCAGCGGACCGCGGAAGCCGTTCGCATCGTCGACCGCGGCGCGAACGCCGTTTCCGATCTGCTCGCCGAGCGCTTGCGCATCACCCGTAAACGGTGCTACGACGCCGATCACGATCGTTGCCGTGACCGACGTGTCGCCGAACACGGCGCGCGCAGGGCGCGGCAGGGCCACGGCGCTGCCGAGCGCGGCGGCACCGGCGAGCGCGCCGCGACGCGTTAGCGCCATGCGAACCCCAAGACGGTCGTTGCCAGAAATGCGACAGAAAACGTCATGTTGCTCACGAAGACTTTTTCGTTCAAGACGAACACGTTTTTTGCTTTGTCGAAGAGCCGATTTTCGTAGAATGCCAGCGCGAGCACGAACCCGATCCCCACGTAGTACGCGGGCCCGACGTGCGCGAGCAGGCCGGCCGCGAGCAGCACGACGCCCATCGCGAGATGCAGCGCGATTGGAAATGCCCGCCCGCTTCGCTCGCCGAAACGAGCTGGGATCGAGCGGATGTTCTGCGCGAGATCGACGTCGCGATCCATGAGCGCGTAGATGATATCGAAGCCCGCGACCCAGATCGTCACGGCGACGAACAGCAGGAGCGCGGCCGCGGAGATCCTGCCGGTGATCGCGATGTACGCGCCGAGCGGGGCGAAGCCGTCGGTCGCGCCGAGCACGAAGTGAACGCCCCACGTGAACCGTTTGCAGAACGGATAGGCGAAGATCCCGAGGGCCGCGAGCGGCAGATAGATGAGGCAGACCGGATTGAGCGCGGCCGCCGCGACGACCAAGAGCACGATCCCGGCGATCGCGACCCCGAGCATGACGCCTGGCGCGAGCGACCCGTTCGCGAGCGCGCGGCGAGCGGTCCGCGGATTCCGCGCGTCGATATCGCGATCGACGTAGCGATTGGTCGCCATCGCGGCCGTTCGCGCACCGAGCACGGCGAGCGTGATCCACACGAACTGATAGAGCGTCGGCAGCCCGCGCGCCGCGAAAAGCGCGCCGACGTATGCGAACGGCAGCGCGAAGGCGGTGTGCTCGACCCGGATCTCGCGAAGCACGAGTTTCGCGATCGCGAGCGGCGAGGTCGCACGAGTGATGCTCATTATCCGAGCGCCTTCGCCGCCGCGGCCTCGAGGGCCCCGAATCTCACGATTCCGCGCTGCCTGCCGATGCAAGACGATGGCGGATGCGAGACCCGCTCGAGGAAGAGTATCCCGGTGAAATCGCTTGCCGACGATCGACGCGTCGAGGTCGTGAACCCGCGGCATCTGCATCTCGCCTACGCGGACGCGCTTCGCGCTGCCGCAATTCTGATCGTCGTCCTGCAACATCTCATCCTCCTGAGCGCGCCGATAACGAGCCACGGCCGCCCGCTCTGGTTCTCGTACCTGGGAATCTGGGGCGTGAATTGCTTCTTCGTCCTCAGCGGGTATCTGCTCGGGCGACCGTACGTCGCGATGCTCCTCGACTCCGAACGCAAGATGCCGTCGAGCAAACTCTTTTACGCGCGGCGTTTTTTACGGATCTATCCGCTCTATGCGGTCGCGGTGTTCGCGAGTACGGTGCTCGTCTATCTCACGAGCGGGCATTTCCCATCGCTCGCCGATCTCAGTGCGCACGTGTTCATGCTGCACACGTTTAGCACGAGCTACGCGACGTCACTCAACGGGCCGCTCTGGACGATGGCCGTCGATGCGGAGTTTTACGCGCTGCTGCCGATCGTCGCGGCGTTGCTCGCATTCGCGTTACGCGGCCGAAGCGCACGCGCCCGGCGGCGTGCGGTGCTCGGGACGCTCGCCGCGATCTTCGTCGGCTCGATCGCGTTTCATTACGAGATGCTCGTGCGCTTTCCGGCCACGGTACACGATTTTACCCTCGCCGTCGTGCTGATTCGAAACGTCATCGGCTTCTCCGGAACGTTCGCCGTCGGACTGTTCCTCGCGTTCGTCGCGCTGCGCTACGAGGACCGCATCCCGCAGAGGCCGGCGTTGTTTCTCTCGCTCGTCGGTCTCGGCGCGGCGATCGCGATCGTCCAACTCTTCGTTCGCACGGAACCGGTCGGGATGCCGTCGGACGTCCAGATCGTCTGGCTCGCATGTAACGAAGCGCTTGCCGCGGTCTCCGTCGCGCTCGTCTTTTTCGGGCTCTCGGAAGGCAAGCTGCCGTTTCTGACGCGACTGACCGGCAGTAAGGTCGTCACGTCGCTGGCAGCGCTCTCGTACGCCGTCTATCTCATCCACTGGCCCGTCTTGGACGGCATCTCGGCGATGCTCCGTCGGCCCGAAGGTCCGACGGCTTTCCTAGAGCTCGCGGCGCTCGCGAGCGTCGTCGTAACGATCTTCGCGTATGCCCTCCACGTCGCGATCGAACGTCCGGTGCTCCGCGTCAAAGAGGATATGCGCGAGCGCCCCACGTTCGCGAACGCCGCCAAAGACCGCGTCCGCGAAGCGCATGCGGGTATCAACGTCGTACCCTAAGCTGCGTTTCGCATTCGACGTCAGTGCGTTTGGCGGATGACCAGTCGATCGCGGACGTACGCGATATCGTTGCGGTTTAAGAGTAGATTCGGGATCCGATGCTTGAGGAGAAGCGGATAACTCGCGATCGCGAATACGAGTCGAATCGACGAGGCGAATACGAAAGCGGCTGCGGCTCCCGTCAGGCCGTAACGTGGAATGAGGAAGAGCAGGAGGGGAGCGGACGTCGAGACCCCGACGATTTGAAAGAGCGTAATCGTCGCCGGCCGGCCCAAGGCGACGAATGCCTGAGATAAGATCACGACCATGCCTTGCAACAACGTGTCGACCATCAGCAAGCGCGCGACGAGGATCGATTGCGAGTAACTCTTCCCGTACAGCAGCGGCAATAAGATCGGGATCGAGAGGCTGAGCATCACCGCCGCGATCGCCGTTATCGTGCTGCTGATTCGCGTGGCTCGTGCGGTCAATTCGAGAACTTGCTCGGTTTTCTCGAGTTCCGTCGCCTTCGGCATCAAGACGACCGAGAACGATGATTGAAAAACGCGAAGCATATTCGAGATGCTCCCGGCGACCGCGAAAATGCCCATCGAAGCGGGACTGAGCAAGCCGATCAGGAGACCCTGCTCGATTTGAACGGCGAACGTCCCGATCAGATCCGTGCCGTAGGATTTCATTCCGAATCCCATGAGCTGCGGTAGATCGATTCGCCATCGGCTGAAATCGAGCGGTAGGAGATCGCGCAGCTTGAGGAAGCTCACGAACGTCAGGAGAGCAGCGGGAAGGTTGTAACAGAGCACGGCGCTTATCGGATTGAGCCGATGGAGCACCGCAAGCGTTCCCAGAGCGATGATCGTCCCGACGATCGGAATGAATCGAAGCTGATTGGAGATATCGAATCGACCGCGGGCCTCGAACGTCGCCTGCAGTACGTATTGCACCAAGATCTGAACGGCGAAAACCATCATCAATTGGGCAGCGTGAATGATCCCGCTCGGATATTTGTGCAACGCCCGAGGGAGGAAGAACGCGCCTACGACCGCAGAGATGGATCCTAATATGAAGAGCGCTGCAAGTGCGGTCGAAAAATAGTTTCGCACGTGTTTCGGATCGCGCTTGATGTTAAAGAGCAACGAGAGTGGAAGTCCGAACGTAAAAAAACTGCTGAAGAGAACCGGCCATAGCGCGATCGCGGCTTGCTCTCCGCGGCCGGCCGGAAGCAACGTCCGTGCGACGATGACGCCCGTGACGAGATTTCCGCCGAGCATGCCGGCGCGAGCCAAAACCGTCTGAAGCACGGCCGAGGCGCCCGTATTGCCTCGCGCAAGCCATCGCATTCGTTCGCCGATCGGACCGAATGCGATTCGGCGCTCCGTGTTCTTCAAACCATCATCTCTCTACGAGCGGCACCCCGTTTTGAGGATCGATGATCTTCACGGGAGTGCCACACGCTGACTTATTTTCTCTGCGGCGAGAACCTCTATGGCACGACCGACGGAATCTTTCGACGTAACGATACCATTCGTGTAGGACGTAGCATCCCGACGTTCCCCGAATCGCGCAACGAAAGCCTTCGCTTCCGCAGCCACACGAAGTCGGCGGTCGATCTTACGTGCCGGGCCGCCGTTTGGGGAGGCCGACTTCATGGTTCGTCGATAATGAAACGCCCGTGGACCGCGAATTAGGGAAGCGTGAGTGATGGATCTTCTCGATATAACGCTGATCGTGCCGACGCGTAATCGGGCCTACACGCTCGAGATCGTCGCGAGAAGCTGGTACGAGCAAAACGTCGCGCAAATCATCTTCGTCGATGACGCGGGTTCGGACGATACCGCCGGTGTCGTGAACGCGATCGCGGCCGACTTCCCGCACGTCGAAACGCAAATCATTCGCAACGACGAGCGACTCGGCGCATCGGGATCGCGAAATCGAGGGATCGCTGCGGCGACGCATCCGCTCGTGATGTTCTGCGACGACGACGAGTTTCTCGAAGCCGGATACGCTCGCGTATGTGCGGATCGATTGAAGGATGGCGGGGTCGGAGCGGTATCGGGCCGGCGCGTCTACATGATCGGATCGGAGACGCCGGAACAGACGATCGCTCGTTACGGGAACGGCTTGAAAAGCAGGCCGTATTTTCGCAAGATTCTTTGCGAGTTCGACGATCTTGGCTACGCAAAGGGCGATCTCGAGGTTCCATTCACGAACGCGATCATCGTAACGACCCTGGAATTGCTCAAGCGTTACGGGTTCGACATGACGTATCTCCGTGGGAACGCATACCGCGAAGAGAGCGATTACCAGATGAATCTCTTCGTCAACGGATATCGGATCCTCATGTTGTCGGAGGTTCACAGCATCCACCTAGACATGGCGATGGTCCAGTCTGGCGGCGCGCGTTTCGTTCACAAACGCGGCCGGACGAGATTGGAAAAAGTCTACTGGTCGGTATACTATACGAATTATTTCTACAAAAAATATTGGAATCGCTACGCCGAGCGCGTCGGGCTTCGCATCCCGCGCGTGATCGCGACCGCGATCTTCACGGCCTATCAAACGGAACGCATGCTTGTTCGGCCGGCTCTGCGGAAGATTTCGAGCGCGCTAGCGAAGCGTACCGGCCGGCGAGTGCGTTAGCGTTCCCTACGGGGCGTCTTCGTGTTTCCCGTTTCGCGCGGAGGTGTCGATCGCCGTTACTCCGGTCGCTCGTAGCGAATTCGGATCGACGGAATTCGGCTTCAGGCCAACCGACCGCAAGAGCGTCTCGAGGGCGTGTTGGCCTTGGCCGGACCACGAATCCGGATGCGAGACGAAGCGTCGGAGGCCGTATTCGTCCCAGCGTTCGGTGACGCGGGCGCGGGTCGCTTCGTCCATCATGATATCGGGCGGCCACGCGCGCGCGTAGCCTTCGTCTGCTCGCTTGCGCGTCGCATCGACGCCGAGCTTGTGCCCGAGCGCGACGAGATACGAGCCGCTGTGATCGAGATCGTCGACGGGGCCCGGCATCACGACGAGATCGCGCGACGCATCGACGTTGTTGAGCACGAACCACGTGACGGCGCGCGTATCGTGCACGTCGACGTCGTGATCGACGATGATGAGGCAGCGCGTGAGCATCATCATGTGGCCGATGCCCCACAGCGCGTTCATGACTTTTTTCGCTTGGCCGGGATACGTCTTCTTCACCGACACGATGCAGAGATTGTGGAATCCGCCCTCGACCGGCAAGTTGTAATCGACGATCTCCGGCACGACCATCTGCAGCAGCGGTAAGAAGATTCGCTCGGTCATCTTGCCGAGCCAGGCGTCTTCCATCGGAGGCTTGCCGACGACCGTCGCGCCGAAGATCGGCCGGCGGCGATGCGTCACGCATTGCACGTGAAAAGTCGGATAGTAATCGGCTAAGCTGTACACGCCCGTATGATCGCCGAACGGGCCTTCGACGCGTAAGTCGTCGTTGTCGACGTAGCCTTCGAGCACGAACTCCGCATCGGCCGGGACCTTGAGATCGATCGTCTTGCAACGGACCATGCGCTCCGCGCGGCCGCGCAGAAAGCCGGCGAGCGAGATCTCGTCGACGATCGGCGGAAGCGGCGCCGTCGCGGAATACGTGATCGCCGGGTCGGCACCGATCGCGACCGCGACGGGAACGCGCTTGCCCCATTTCACGGCGTGCGCGCGGCCCTGCTTGTGGCGTTGCCAGTGCATCCCCATCGTCGTCGCGTCATATCGCTGCATGCGATACATCCCGATGTTTTGCATCCCCGTGTCGGGGTCTTTCGTGAAGACGAGCGGGAGCGTGAGGAACGGGCCGCCGTCGAGCGGCCACGTCGTAAGGACCGGCAGCTTCATGAGGTCGACGTCGTGCTCGACGACTTCGTGCACCGCCGCATCGGTAACGGTGCGCGGAATCGCAAACGCGGCCGATCCGACCTGGAAAAGCTTCGCTACCTTACCATCGACCGTCTTCGGAACGCCGAGATGTATCGCATTGCGAACCCGCTGCGCGACCTCTTCGATCGTTTGCGCGCCGAACGCGAGCGCCATTCGCTTCTCCGTGCCGAACTGATTCGTCAGCACGGGGTATTCCGACCCGGCGACGTTCGTGAACAGCAGTGCCGGGCCGCCGGCTTTGACGATGCGGTCGGTGATCTCGGAGATTTCGAGATACGGATCGACCCGCGCTCGGATCTCGACGAGTTCACCGGCGTGACGCAACGCGGCGACGTATTGCCCTAACGAATCGAATGCCATCGTATCCCTCCACGCATTCGAGCCGACCGATCGAACGCCCTTACGTTGGACGACGCGGCGCCCGATCGCGCGTCGAACGGGCGACGAGCGCATCCGAGTGCGGGACGGTTCGGGATCAAAGCGAAGCGACGGAGATGGAGTTTCTCGCGATCACACGCCGCCGCACGGAACGATTCACCGAAGCACAGATCGCGGCGCTCTTGCCGGTCGAACTCGATGTTGCTCGTGGGCTCTACACGAGCGGCGCGTTTCGCGACATTCGAAGCCGAGGCGATATTCCGGGTGCGCTCATAACCGTCGAAGCGCGGGATGCCGAGCAGGCCGCCGAGATCGTCGCTACGTTGCCGCTTGCGAGAGCCGAGATGATCGACGTTCAGATTATCCCCGTCTTGCCGTATCGCGGTTTCGTGAGCGCCTGAGAAAGCGATCCGGAGACGAATCGGTCGTGCGCGCCGATCGCTAAACGGCGATCGTTCGCACGTGACGGCCACGTAATCGAAACGCGAGGGCCACGAGTGCGATCCCGCCGAGAATCGCGTAGAATCCGACGATCCACGTGAGCGCGACGAGCGCCGCCGCCGGTTGGGCGAAGAGCACGACGCCGACGATGACCGAGAGAAGGCCCGCGACGATTAAAAAGATCTCGCCGGGAACGTCGCGCCGCAACCGAAACGCCGCGACGATTTCGAAGACGCCGGTGACGATCGCCCAGAACGCGATCAGAAATCCGAGCGACGCTGCCGTGAGTCCCGGCAAGAAGAACGTGGTGATGCCGACGGCGATCCCGATGACGCCCTGAGCGAGGATCGCCCACCACCGGCCCGTGTCGGGATGTGCGAAGCGAATCGCCGTCACGACGTTCGCGATCCCGTCGATGAAGAAATACGCGCCGATCAGGATCACGAACGCGAAGATCGACGAGAGCGGAAACGCGAACACGAAGATGCCGAACGCGATCGAGATGAGCCCGCGAACGAGGGGCACCCACCAATGCTGGGTGACGCGTGACGAAGCGAGCGACGGCATCATGATGAGCGCCGAGTACCCCGAGCCCGCGCTTTTCTATCGGCGC
>CAZZYZ010000050.1:0-17444 GCA_964658425.1 Vulcanimicrobiota bacterium
AAAACTGCCGGATCGACTTAGCCCACTTCTGAACCGCCGCGACGAACGTCTCGATCGGCCGACGCGGCGCGGCCGTCGCGATCCCGTAGATCGCCGCGAGCACGAACGCGACGACCGGGCTCAGCCCGAACGCGAAGTACAACACGATCGGGAGGACCGGCGTCGGGAGCGCGTAGAGCGGCGCGCGTTTGCGAGCGACGGGTCCCTCCGCCGCGAGCGCCCACGTCGCATACCCGCGCGCCCGCCGAAAGCGGAGCGCCGCGAACAGCACGAGGACCGCGAGATCGATCGCCCCGAGCGCGAGCGCGTACGGCTGCATCTGCTCGCGAGCGACGCCGAAGGTCTTCGTGTAGAACTGCCACTGTGCGACGTTGAAGATGAAGCCGAGCGCGTACGAGAGCAGGAAGAGCGTCGCCGCGGTCTTGCGCGGCACGCCGATCGTAAGCATGATCGGCAGCACGATCGACCCGACCATGATGATCGCGCCGAGCCCCGTCAGCGACGTGAACAGGACGGCGACCGCGGCGCAGAGCGCGAGCGCGAGCACGGCCGGGCGATCGCCGCCGAACTCCGCGGCGTACGCGACGATCGTCTCCGCGATCCCGGTCGCGAGCGTCACGCGCGAGAGCAGCGCGCCGAAGATGACGGTGACGATGACGGGCGCGAGCTTCGCGCTGCCCAGGGCGATCGTCGCATCGATCCCCGAGAACCCGCCGCCGCCGACGGCCGCGATCGCGATCGCCATCAACGGCACGGCGAGCAGCGCCGGCACGACGCGCGCGTACATCAGCGCGGCCGCGGCGACGAAGCACGCGACGATCGCCGCACCCGTCACGGCGCGGCCCCGAGACCGATCGCGTCGTCGAACGTCGGCAGCGTTTTGCTGCGGACGTAATCGCGATACGTCACGTCCGTGATGCGATCCGCGCGCACGATCGCACGGTCGGCCGCGACCCGATAGCGTTCGAGGACGCTCGCCTCGTGGCTCGCGCGATTCTCGTACGCCCACGCGTCGCGCACCTGCGGCTCGAGGCCGAGCATCGCGTCGCGCAATTCCCAGAACAGATACTTCGTGACGTTGAGCCCGCGATAGACGAAGCCGTCGTGCTTGGCGGCCGCGTTCGCGCGCGCATCGTCGTAATACGCGCGCGCTTCGTGACCGATCTGGTACTCGCGCCCGAGCACGTCGTAGCGCCGCGCCGCGAGAAACATCACCGCCGAAGCATTCGCGTGCAGCGGCGGCGGCGGCGCGAGCCGCAGATGCGTCTCGGCATCTTCGGCCGCGAGTCGCAGCGCGGCGAGATCGACCGTCGCCGAGACGGTTGCGAGATCGGGTGCGAGCGGATCCGCCCAAAAAAGATAGTCGCCGTATTCGCGCGCGTTGCCGCGCACGAGCGCGGCGCAGCGTGCGAGATCGGCGAGATCGCTCGCGTACCGAGCGTCCGTCGTGCCGAAGAACGCGGCCGGAAAGTCGCGTGCGAAGCGGGTTCGATCGACGGAGGCCGCCTCCCACGCGCTCGCCGCGGCGTACGCGACGGGATACCACGTCGCCTCGTCGAGCGTCTCGCCGTCGTCGTGCCAGACCGTCTGAAAGAGGCCGAGCACATGCGCCGCTTTCCCCTCGGTGACGAAGCGATCGATGTTGCCGAGCGCGGCGTCGAGATCGGGATAGATCTCGTTCCAATTCAGCGCGCCCGGTGCGACCATCTGCTCGAAGCCGCCGCGCGCGATCCGGTCGATGTACGGCCGGTACGTCTTCTCGCTGCCGTAATGCCAGTTCACGAACACGAGCGATTTCGGCAGCGCACCGAAGAGTTCGGGGTGTTTCGCGAGCGCATCGTCCCAGATCATCGGACGCGCTCCGCCGCCGCTTGCGATGACCAGGTTCGCCGTATCGACGACGTGCCGCGTATAGACCGCGCCTTCGCCCCGCGCGGCCAGGAGCGAGGCGCTCGCACCACGGCCGAGATCGCTCGGTTCGTCGGAGCCGATGTGAAAGAACGGCGGGTGCGGCACGACCGCAAGCTCGTCCGCGATGAGATCGCGCGCGTACGCCTGCGAGCCCGCGTTCGCGGGCGAGAGCAGATAGCCGTGCGGGAGTTCGGCGAGCGGCGCGTAGCGTTCGACCCGCAGCGTCTCGTGCATGTGCGCGAAGGTCTGTTGCTCGGGGATCAGCGCGACGTGATAGCGTGCCGCGTACGTCGCGAGCGCGCCGAGCTGCGCGGGCGTGATCCCGTCGAGCGGCGCGGGGAGCGGATGCGCGGGATCGACGAAGACCCCCTCCATGTACGGCGAGTAGCCGTTCATCTTGAGGCTCGCGATCGTGCGGATGCGCTCTTCGAAATAGCGCATCGTCGGCAACGGTCCGCGGGAAACGTCGTCGGAGAGGATCCGCCAGCGCAGTGCCGGGGCGTCCGCGATCGTGACGCACGGCAGGGCGTAGCCGCCGCCCGGCATCGGCGACGCGAGCTGCGCGAGCGTCGCGAACGCGTCGAAGACGCCCTCGGCGTCGGCCGCCGCGAGCCGCACGCCGCTGCGATCGACGACGAGCTCGTACGACTCGCGCGCGGTCGGCGCGAACGCGCCGCCGATCGCGACGCGCACGCGAAGCGGCCGCCCCTCGGCAACGCCGAGCGCCGTCCAGCGCTCGACCGCGAGCGCGGCCTCCGGCTGCGCCCGCAGCGCGCGCAGCAAACGACCGGGTGCGATCGCACAGCCGGTTTCGCGTTCGACGCGCTGCGGCCGCGGCACGAGCGCGGGCTCGGCGGCTGCCGCGGCGAGCGGCTGCGCCGGTGCCGCCGCGGGCATGCCGAGCACGAGGCCGCCGAGCAGCAGTGAGAACGCCGCTACGGCCGAGCGGCGATACGCGATCCCGGGCACGGCGGTTGCGTTCGTGCGCTCACACGAGAGACCCCGTTCCAGGGGGCCGCCCTGTGAGCGCTTTCACGGTCCACGATCCCCTGAAATCCGGATCGCAAGATCACCCGTAGGTATGCCGATTACTAAACCGCCAGGCTCCGGCGACCGACCACTATCAGGTCGTCTCGGGCCGCAAATCCCAGAAAGGCCTCGCTCACCATGTCACGCTGCCTCACGCTTATGAACAAGGCGTCTTTCCTCACGCTCGTCGCCTCCACGTCGCTGCTCGTCGCCCCGCTCGCCGCCCAAGCGGGATCGAGCACCGGTACCATGGCCGTCACGGCGAACATCCTCGCGAGCTGCACGATCACCGCTCAACCGCTCGCCTTCGGCGGCTACGACGGCGCGAACGCGAATGCGACAGCCGCCCTGCAAGTCAATACGACGGTCGCGACGACGTGCACGAATGGCTCGGTCCCGACGATCGCGATGGGTGCGGGGAACAACTCCACCGCGGCGCAGCGATACGTCAAAGACAGCGCTGCCGATCTGCTCAAATACAATCTCTACATCCCGTCGGCGAACACCGCCGGCGCGGCCTGCGCGTACACCACGGCCTGGGGCGACGGCACCGCGGCGACGACGGGAAGCTCGTTTTTGACGACGGTTGCCCCGAGCATCGTCGCGCGCACGTATAACGTCTGCGGTTCGATCCCGGCCGGCCAGGACAAGCCCGTCGGCTCGTACACCGACTCCGTGATTACGACCGTCTCGTTCTGAGCCGCGGCGTGTTTGGGAGGCTGCTCTCGCGTGGAGGCTTCGCGGCGCTCGTCGCCGCGCTCGCCTTCGCGCCCGACGCCGCACACGCGTCCAGCGTGAACGTGACGCCGACGCGACTCTCGATCGCGCCCGGCGACGAAGCGACGAATCTCGCGCTCGGAAACGAAGCGGCGACGCCCGTGCGCTTCTCGGTCCGTGCGTATACCTGGCGACAGCTGCCGGACGGCTCGCCGCAGCTCGATCCGACGGACGACCTCATCGTTTTCCCGCAGATCGTCACGATCGCCCCGAACGCGAAACGCGATATCCGAATCGCCTATACGGGCCGGCGCGACGCGACCGAACGCGATTATCGCATCATCGCAAACGAATTGCCCGCCGACGACGATCCGAAGAACGGGATCGCGTTGCGCACGCGCTTCAGCATCCCGCTGTTTCTCGCACCGCCCGCGGCGACGCAGACCATCGCGTTCGCGAACGCCCGCGCGACGACGCGCGACATCGCCTTCGATCTCACGAACGGCGGCTCGGCCCACGCCTTCTTCACGAGCCTGCACGCGCGCGGTCTCGACGCGCGCGGTGCGACCGTCTTCGAGACCGATCTTCCCGCGTGGTATCTGCTGCCGGGCGAACCGCGCCGCTACGTGATCCCGACGAGTGCTTGCGCGAGGCTCGCGACCGTACGCATCGACGGGACGCTCGAAGCGGGTCCGCAGCTGCACTCGACCTTCGTGCCGGGCAGGTCGTGCTAAGGCGGCTCGGCGCCGCCGCAGTCGCACTCTCGCTCGCGTCGCCGCTCGCCGCGGGCGCCCAGGACGTCGCGTTCTCCTCGCAGCGCGCGTTCGCGAGCGTCACGGTCGACGGCGTCGACGACGGCGAGCACACGATCGTCGTCATGCCGAACGACGTCTTCCTCGCCGTCGACGACGCGCGCGCGCTCAAGATCCCGACCGCAAACGCCGCGATGCGCTCGTTCGGCGGCGCGCCGTTCGTCTCGCTCGCCTCGCTCTCGCCCGGCGTCGATTACCGCTTCGACGAGACGACGATCGCGCTCGTCCTCAACGTGGCGCCGACGGCACTGGGCACGACGACGACCGCCGTCGCGCAAGAGACGCCGCCGCCCGATCTCGACGTCTCGCGGCCGCAGAGCCGGTTCGCGAATTACGTGCTCTCGGGTTCGACGCAGGGCGCGCTCGACGGATTTTTCGATGCGGGGCAGAGCGTCGACAACCATTTGCTGTACGCGAGTTTTTCCGCGCAGTCCGGCGGCGCGCTCGATCGCAACTCGACGTCCTTTTCGTACGACGACGTCCCGCATCTGCGGCGTACGACATTCGGCGACGCGACGTTTACGGGTGACGAACTGGTCGGCGGCGTGCAGTATCTCGGCATCGGACTGAGTCGCGCGTTCGAACTCGACCCCTATCTCTATCGCTCCGCGTCGCCGTCGATCTCGGGCGTCGTCGCGTCGCCCGCGACCGCGCAGATCTACATCAACGGCGTCGCCTCGCGCAGCGTCCCGCTGCTGCCGGGCGGGTTCGATCTCACGCAATTGCCCGTGAACACGGGGCAGAACGACGTCGCCGTCGTCGTGCGCGACGCGCAGGGTAACGTCCAGCGCTTCGATCAATCGTACTTCGCGACGCCCTCGCTCTTGCGGCCGGGCCTCACCGATTATCAGTATGGCCTCGGCTTCATCCGCAACCCGAATCCGACGCTCGCGAACTACGGACCGCTCGGCGCGTACGGCTCGTTTCGGGACGGCATCTCCGACCGGGTGACGCTCGGCGCGCGACTCGTCTCCGAGGCCGATCGCGCCGTCGCCGAACTCTCGAGCGATCTTCGCATCCCCTTCGGCGCGCTGCATCTCGCCTTCGCGCACGGCGCGGCCCCCCAGACGACCGGAAACGCGATCGCCGCAGACGCCTCGATGCGCTTCGCCGATACCGGCGTCTCGGCGGACATCGCCGTTCACGGTTCGGGATTTCGCGATCTCACGAGCGTCCCCGAGATCCTCGCTCCGGCGCTTCTCGACGAACGCGTCGGGTTCTCGGAACGGTTGGGCCGCCTCTTCGGGCTCACGCTGCAGGCGGAGCGGCAGACGTTCTCGTTCGCCCCCTCGCAGACGAGCGCGAACGCGGTCCTCAACTCGACGCTCGGCCGCGACACGACCGCGAGCATCACGCTGCAGCGCACCCGCGTCGGTACGGCGGGCACACCGAACACGTACGTGCAGCTCTCGCTCGTGCGCGCCTTCGGTCCGCGCCGATCCGCGGTCGTCAGCGCCGCATCGGGCGCGACGTCCGTCGGTTATCGCGAGGATCCGATCGGCTCGGAGACGGGCTCGGGATACGGGTTCCAGCTCGGGACGGCGGCCGGGAAACCGCAGCTCGGATTCGATACGACGGACCACCTGCCGTTCGCCGACGTGCAGACGAACGGCATCGCGTCGAGCGGCACGTTCGTCGGAAGCCTGACGGTCAGCGGCGCCGTCGCCTCGATCGCGGGCCACACGCTGCCGTCGCGGCCGATCCAAGACGGGTTCGTCCTCGTGGATGCCGGCCGCGCGCACCTCCCGATCACGCTCGACGGCCGCCCGGCCGGCCGCACCGACGCGCACGGATTCGCGCTCGTCAGCGATCTCGCCGCGAACGGCGTCAACGGCCTCGACGTCGACGGCAGCGGCCTCGGCATCGCGGACGAGGTGCGAACTCCCGAACGTTTGGTCTCTCCCGGAACCCGCGGCGGCTCGATCGCGCGCTTGCGCGTCGCGCGCATCACGTACGTCGTGGGCGCGGTTCGTCTCCCGCTCGCGGGCGGCGGCGACGCCGCGAGTGAAGGCACGCTCTTTTTGAACGGACCGATGGTCGCACGTTCGCCGCTCGACGACGACGGCGGCTACTATTTCGAGAACCTCACGCCCGGCACGTATGCGGCGCGCATGCGGTCGCGCGCGGGCGAATGCTCGTTCGCCCTCACCGTGCCGAGCACGCCGACGATCGCGACCGATCTCGGAGTCCACGTATGTTCGTCCGCGCGCTGACGGGTGCGACGACCGCGGCACTCGTGTCGCTCGCTTCCGCCCTCTGCGCGGACGCGGCGAACTGTACCGTGACCGCAGCGCCGCCGGTATTCGCGAACTACAGTCCGACGTCGGGGAGCGCCGTCACGGGGACGGGCAGTATAAGCGTCAGCTGCACGCTCGCCTTGACGGCGACCGTCTCGCTCTCGACCGGCAGCGGCACCTTCGCGGCCCGTACGATGCTCGGCCCGAGCAACGCGAAGCTCGTCTACAATCTCTACACGAACGTCGGACTCAGCACGGTATGGGGCGACGGAACCGCGGGGACCTCGACGCCGTCGGTCGCGCTCTCGTTGTTGAATCTGACGTCGTCGATGCCGCTGTACGGCAACATCTCCGGCGGCCAGGACGTGCCCGTGGGCACGTACGGTGATTCGCTGACGACCACCGTCTCGTTTTAGCGCTCGTCGTCGCGCATCGCGCGTGAGCCGCATCGCTTGCGCGATTTTGGATGTGTCGCGCGGCGGCGTGTGAGCGCTATCGCACTCATCGCGCGACGCCTCGGGCCCGCGTAAAGATTCTCAAAACGAACTCAGGCATAGCCGACGGTATAGCAGTCGGCGTAGGCGACGTCTCGGCGTTTCGTTTACGACCGAATCAGTTCGATTCTACCGCGTCAACCGCGACCTCGCGCAGAGGCTCGCTTCTTCATCGCGTGCTCATGGAGGCTTCCCCGCATGCAACGACTACCACTCGCAACTCTCACCGTCGTGCTATTCGAACTTGCGGGGATCGCCGGCGCGAGCGCACGGCCGAGCATCTCGCTCTCGCTCGCCGGCGCGATCGTCCATCACGATGCCAAGGGCGACTCCCTCACGCCGCTCGCGGGCGGCGCATCGCTCCAACCGGGCGAGACCGTCCGCTACTCGATCGTCGCGACCAACGCCGGCAGCGATGCCGCACTCGGCCTCTCGCCGAGCGCGCGTATCCCCGCGGGCACGTCGTATCAATCCGGATCGGCCGCGGCGACACTGCCGGTGCACGTCGAGTACTCGCTCGACGGGAAGGCGTGGTCGAGCGCTCCCACGATGACGACTTCGACGCCGAACGGGATCGTCCGCAAGGCGGCGCCGGCGAGCGCGTACACGATGGTACGGTTCCATAGCGATCGCGAACTCGCGGCGCATGCGAGCGCGACCTACTCGTATATGGTGCGCGTCAAGTGAGCGCGTTCGTACAACGTTCGGTCGCGCGGATCGCCCTGGTCGCCTTCGCGGCGGCGGGCTTCTTCGCCGTCCCGTTCTCGCCTCGGATCGCGAGCGCCGCGGGTACGCCGCCGGGCACGACGATTCTCAATCAGGCCTCGGCCTCGTACACCGACGGCAACAACAACGCGTACAACACGCTTTCGAATACCGTCTCGACGACGGTGCAGAACGCGCCGTCGCTCTCGATCGTGGCCGGAACGACGCAGACGATCGTCCAGGGCGGTCAGCTCACCGACACCTTCACGGTGACGAATACCGGTAACGGCACCGGCACGTTCGCGCTGACGTTCGGCGCGCAATCGGGTTCCGATGCGAGCGCGGCGACCGTCGTCGCGTACCAGCTGACGTTCCCGACGGCATACACCGGCACGCTTCCCTCGGGCTGTACCGCGGTCGGCGCCACCAACAAGATCTTCAGCTGCACGACGGGTGCGAATGCGAACAGCCTGTTCGCACTCGTGCCGGTCGTCGCGGGCGGGGCGGTCGCCGTCGGCGTCGTCTACAGCGCCTCGACCACCGCCACGACCGGGACGACGGCGAGCCCGCAGACGATCGTCACGCCGCTCAACGGCACGATCACCCAGTCCGCAGCCAACAACCCGGGCAGCACGGGTTCGGCGACCTCGACCGCACTCACGACCGCACCGACCGAGACCGACAACGTCGTGCTCGACGCGCGGCTCGACATGCAGAAGGCCGGCTTCGGGCCGGGGCAGTCTCCGAATAGCTCGGGCAACATCCAATACATCATCCGCGCGGCGGACGGCGGCGGCTCGCCCGTTCACGATCTGCAATCGGTGAAGACGCTGCTCGGCACATCCGTCGCCGGCGTCCTCATCACGGATAAAGTCCCCGTGTTCAATTCGCTCCCGCTGCAAGTGCAGAGCACGTCGATCGCGACGAGCACCGCGAACGGCTTCGGCGCGACCAGCACCACGGCGATCTACTACACGACCTCGTCGAACGGCACGAGCGGCTGGACCGCGTATACGAGCGGCTCGTTCCCCTCGGGCGTTACGTACGTCGGCGTCTTCATCAGCGGCGGCACGAACGGTATCGAGTTCACGGCGAACAACGGCACGACCAACGGCGGATCCGTCACGACCGCGCAGGCCGCGCTCTCGCTGACGATGTTCGTCACCCCGCCGGCCGGTACGGGCTCCGGCAACGCGAATTCGGCCGTCAACCAGGCGGACAGCGTCATCGGCGGCTCGCAGCCCAATCCCAATCCCGATCCCAACGTCGCGAACTCGCCGCAGAATGCAATCGGGCCGGGCATCCCCGCGAATACGACCGACACGTCGACCGTCATCACGACGAGCGGTCAGGGCATCAACTATCCCAACCAAACGCCGGGCTCGAATCCGACGGTCGGCGGTGCATCCAACACGGTCGGCAACAACGCGCCGCCGTCGGCCGTCGTCCTCGACGGACCGTACGGCGTCCCGGGTGCCAGCGGCAGTTACAACGGTTCCGTAGCCAATACGCAGAACAACGACTTCAGCGCCGTCTCGTTCTCACCGACCGGCTACACGGCGACGAACACGAGCGCGACGGGCGTCGTCGGCAACGCGATCGGTACGGCGACCACGGTCAACGTCCCGAACACGCTGCAAAACAACGGCAACGCGACGGACAACCTCGTGCTGTCGCTGGCGGCACCGACGGGCTGGGGCGTCCAGATATTCGCTGCGACGAACACCGGCGCGCCGACGGGCGCCGCGCTCGCCGGCAGCACGACGAGCGCGACCGCGACGTACACGTTCAACAACGTGCCGTCGGGCGTCCCGACCGATACCGCGAATCAGATCAGCTACGTCGCCGTCTACACGGCACCCGCGACGGCGACCGGTCTGACCGTCTACGACGGGCTCGGCACGGTCACGTCGACCAACATGAATACCCAGACCAATACGACGCACAACGAGCTCATCGCGGGCGGCCCGATCGCGCTCTCGAAAACCTCGACCCTCGACGGAACGACGTGTCCGGGCGGAAACGCCGTCCCCGGCTGCATCATCAACTACGCGATCGCGTACAGCAACTTCGCGCTCCCCGCAGCGTCGTGCCCGGCGACCGCGCCGAGTTCGGTCCCGACGTATCAGGGCGGCTACTACGCGAAGGGCGTGACCCTGAGCGAGAACGGCAAACAGGCGCCGAGTACGTGGGGTGCCACGTACACGACGACCACGGGCGCGACGGCGAATACCACGACGGGTCTCAACGCCGCGGCGCGAGACACGACGACCGGTACGACGTTCACGACCAACACGGCCGGCTCGTATCAGTTCGCCGCCCTCATCGGCGGCAGCAGCTCGTACTACGTCGCTCCCGGGTGCTCGGGGACGATCATGTTCTCCGTCACCGTGAACACGCAGTAAGCTCGCGCTCGCTCCGTGCCCATCCTCAAGCGGCTCGCGTTCGCGCTCCTCGTCCTGCTCTTCGTCGCTCCGGCGGCGAGGCGGGGCGAGGCCGCGATCCCGGGCGGTACGCGCGTCGTCAACGTCGCGAACGCGACCTACGCCGACGCGAACGGCACGGCGTTCACGACGATCTCGAACACGCTCGCGACGACCGTCACGGCGATCGCCGCGATGGTCGTCGGCCCGAACGATCCGGTCTGCCACGCGGCGACCGGCGGCTTCCCGAGCGGGACGCCGATCATTAAGACCTTTAGCATCCTCAACGCCAGCAACGTGGACGATAGCTATACGATCACCTCGGCGAGCGTGAGTGCCGGCACGATTACATCGATGTCGTTCGTCACGCCGGCGGGCTCCGTTCCGGTGACGCCGGGTTCCACGGTCTCGCCGACGCTCACGCCGACGAATTCGATGCAGCTCGTCGTCGACGTCGCAACACTCGGCATCCCGGTGGGGACCAACGTCATCGTACGTCTCACGGTTCGAACGACGAATACGAGCACGAGTAACGGCCTGCAGAGCGCCGTCGCGAGCAGTTGCTCGATCGCGCAGCTCGGCGCGTCGCTCGGCGGCACGCACGGGCTCGGCACGACGATCCTCAAGCACGTCGACGACGTCTCGGCGGCGCAGAGCGGCGTCGGCAGCGTCGTGACCTACCAGATTCCGTTTTCGAATAACGGCAGCGTCCCAGCGACGAACGTCGTCCTCGTCGACAACGTGCCGAGCGGCGTCCTGCCCGACGGCAACACGATCGAGATCAACGGCGCCGCGGCGAACGGCGCGGGCTCGCTCTCCGGGCAGCAGGTACGCGTCGCGCTCGGCACCGTCGCGGCGGGCGCGACCGACACCGTCTCGTTCAACGCGACCGTCTCGAAGACGGCCGGCCTCGGCTCGAGTTTCGTCAACGTCGCGAGCGTCTCGGCCGACAACGCCGTCGCCGTGCAGACGGCGCCCGCGAGCGTCCTCACGGGCGTCGCGAACGTCGTGTACGACGGCTACAACGGCGCGAGCGAACCCGTCGCGGGCGCCGTCGTGACGCTCGTCGCGGACACCTCGGCAGCCTCGCAGACGAACGCTGCATTACGACGGACCACCGCCGTTGCGGATGCGCCCGTCACGCCGGGTGGCGCGACCGGCGCCGGCCCGAATCTCAAGAACGCGAACCCATTCGTGACGGCGACCGACGGTACGTACGGGTTCGGCCTTTCGCCCGCCCAGTTCACCTCGTCGGCTTACGATCTCGTGATAAGTGCGCCCGGCTATCTCTTGCGCCGGCTGCATTTGAGCCTCGTCGGCGATCCGACGCAGACGTTCTACACCTGCAGCGTCACGTCGCTCGACGGCCAACCGCTCGCGATGGCCGGAGCCTTCACGCTCACGAACGCCGACGTGAAGCTCGCAAACGTCTACGGACTCTTCGGGAACATCCCGCTCTTCCGGCCGCACGCGATCGGCATCACGAAACAGGTCGACCGCAGCGCCGCGGCCTCGGGCGATCGCCTCGTCTACACGATCGTCGCCTCGAATGCGAACGTGCAGCTCGGCGCGACGACGGTCGTCGACACGCAGCCGCGCGGCATCGCCTACGTCCCGGGCACGGCGCGCGTCGACGACATCGCGCTCGAACCCGCGATCGACGGCCGCAATCTCACGTGGTCGTTCCCGACGTTCACGGCGGCGCACACGATCGAGTTCGCGGCCGTGATCGTGCCCGGCGTCTCCGACGGCACGCTGCTCACCAACACCGCGACCGTCTCCGCGAAATTGCCGAACTCGCAAAATCTCTCGATCGGTGCGGCGGCATCGGCGACGACGCAGATCTTGCCCGGCGTCTTCTCAAACCGGACGATCATCACGGGGCGCGTGTTCGCCGATCTCGCGCGCACGGGTCGTTTCGCACCGGAGGACCGCGGCCTCGGCGGCGTTCGGCTGTTCCTCGAAGACGGCGAATCGGTGCTCAGCGACGGCCTCGGGCGCTTCTCGTTTCCGGGCGTGCGACCGGGCATGCACGTGCTTCGCCTCGACACGACGACGCTGCCGCAGCACACGCAGGCGTACGACGATTCCGATATCGATAGCGAGCGCAGCATCCGGCGCCTCATCCACGGGATCTTCGACGGCGGCGTGATGCAGGACGTCGACTTCGCGATCGACACGGCGCGATGAGGCGGCTGCTGCGCGCACTGCGTTCTTCGCTCGCGGCGACGCTCGTCGCGAGCGTCCCGCTCGCTACCTCGGCGCAGGATATCGCGCTGATCGCGAATCCGAGCCCGAGCCCCGCGGCGAGCCCGATTCCGGCCGCGAGCAGCGCGCCCGCGAGCGGCGATCTCACGCATCTCACGTTCACCGCGACGACCGATCTGCACGTGCAGCTCGTCTCGCCGGCCGACGACGAATCGGCCTCGATCGCGCGACCGTTCGAAGTCGCGACGGGCGCGGGCGGGGGCGTCGAACTGAAAGTCGACGGTAACGTCGTCCCGTTCTCCAAGATCGGAAAACGCACCGTCAACAACAAGACGGGCGACACGCACTATTTTTATTACGGCGTCGCACTCGAACCGGGGCCCAATGACGTGATCCTGACGCCGCTCGGCGCGGACGATCTGCGCGGCATCGCCCGGCGCTACGTCGTGTACGGCGCCGGCCGCGCGGTCGCACTCGGCGTGAAACTCATCGGAAAACTCTACGCCGACGGCCGCACCCCGGCGACGCTGCACGTCATCGCGCTCGATCAGTGGCATCACGCGGCGATGGCGGGGCTCGCCGTCAAGGCCTCGATCATCGGCGGCGACGCGCGCTTCGATACGACGGGCGCACCCGTGCCGCAGGGCACGGCGGCACCGCCGAACGTCGCGCCCTCGATCCCCGCCTATCCGACCTCGGCCGGCTTCCCGACGGGCGCGATCGCGACGCCGAGCAGCCTCGTGCCGGGAACCACGCCGATCGATGCCGCGGCGACGCAGAGCTTCGCCGCGCACACGGATTCGGACGGCGTCGCCGATATCGACATCGTGCCCGGGCTGCGCGCGGGCGACGTCATGCTGCGCATCACGTCCGACGATCTTTTCGTCGACACGCGCATTCACGTCGCGCCGTTTCTGCGCAAGCCGATCGTCGCCGGGCTCGCGACGTTCGGCGTCGGGTCGGTCCCGGGGATCCCGGGCGACGTCGCGGGCGAACCCGGCGGCGCGAACTCGCGCATGGCGCGGCTCGCGCTTTTCGCGAGCGGATCGATCGCGAATCGCGCGCTCGCGACGGTCGCGTACGACACGGCGGACACGCTCGCGCAAACGATCGGCACGGGCCCCTTCGTCGATAATCCGGACGAGCGGCCGTATCAGACCTACGGCGATGCGAGCACGCGCCGCGACGACGCGCTCTCGCAAGATCATCTCTACGCGCGCATCGATCTCGATCGCTCCTCGGCACTCTGGGGTGAGTTCCGCGCGACGACGGGGCCCGACACGCCGGGGTCGCTCGGCGGATTCGATCTGCTCGTCAACGGCGCGAAACTCGAACTCGCGAACGCTACCGCGCACGCCACGCTCTTCAACGCGCGCAACGACGTCGCGTACGCGCGCCAGATCTTCACGCCCTCCGGACTCTCGACGCTCGGGACGACGCTGCGTCCCGATATCGTCGTCGGCTCCGACACCGTCACGCTCGTGACGCTCGATCGCCATTCGGGCGCGGTCGTTACGGAGACGACGCTGACGCGCAACGTCGATTACGTCCTCGATTACGGCACCGGGAACTTTCGTTTCGTCACGATCCCGCTGCCGTTCGATCAGAATTTCAATCCGCAGCAGGTTCTCGTACAGTACGAATATTCGGGCACGGGCGTCGCCGCGGAGACGACCGGCGGCCGCGTCGACACGTCGTTCGCGAACGGCGCGATCCGCGCGGGCGCGGGCTACGTGAACGATTCGAGCGGGACGGGCAACGTGAGCCTCTTCGGTCAGAATCTGCGCGGCTCGTTTTCGGGCGGATCGTGGTCGCTCGAGCATCTCGGGAGCACGGGATCGCTCGGCAGCGCGACGCTCGACGGCGCGGGCGGCGAAGCGTGGCGCGCGAGCGCGGCCTATACGAGCGGCCCGAATCGCCTCGGCGCGTCGTTCGATTCGACGACCGCCGGCTTCGACGATCCCTTCGGCGGGATCGCGACGCCCGGGCTCACCGACCTGCGCGCGACCTACGTGCGCACGCTTCGCTTCGGCGACTTCACGGCGCACGTCGATCGCGAACGCAACGTCGGCGTCGGCTATTCGGGTTCGGAGAACGATGCCGGCGCGCAGCTTCGTGCCAAGGTGCGCAAACGTTTGACGCTCATCGCGGGCCTCGAGCAGCACGTCTACGAGAGCGGCTCGCAGTACGTCGCGCCGACCGTCGCGGGGCAACCCGTCGATCCGACGCCGACGACACCCCCGCTTCTGCCGGGCACGGTGACGGTAACGAATCCGAACGGTTCCGTCACGCAGGCGCACCTCGAAGCCGATTATCGGATCGCACCGAAGGTCGACGTCTCGCTCGTACGCATCGCCGATCTCGGCGGGTCGAGCGACGCCGCGCTTTCGCAGCCCTCGCAGACGACGGCGCAGATCGGCGTCGATTTCACGAACAAGGGCCGGGCGTACGTGCGCGAACTCTGGAGCGGCGCGCCGACGCAGAGTTTCGCCGCGGGCTCGAGCGCGCTCACGACGCAGGCGCTCGCGACGCGCTCGACCGCGTTCGGCTTCGAACGTTCGCTCGGCGCGGCGACGAACGTCGACGAGGAATACGTCATCCAGAATACCGGCAGCGGCTACGACATCTTCCAAGCGATCGGCGTGAAGGAGCGCTTCGTCTATTCGAAGCGCTTCAACGGCGACGTCTCGCTGCAGAAGGGGAGCGCGATCGGTGCGGGGACGTCGGGCTTCAATCTTTACGGCGCGACGCTCGCGTACATGGGCGATCGCTTCCGCGGCACGGGTTCGTATCAATTGCGCACGGGCAACGCCCCGGGCGTCACGTTCGCCGTCGGCGCCGCGGGGGCGCTCACGCCCGAACTCTCGCTCGTCGGGTCGCTCAACGATGCGCGGTCGCCGAGCTACGCGTCCAACGACGACCGAATCAGCTTCGCGTTCCGGCCGGCACAGAACGATCGCAGCGTCGCGCTCTTCGGCTACGAGCGCGTGACGGGAAACGTCACGACGCTCGCCACACACACGGACGTCCTCTCGTTCGAAGAGGTCGTTCGCCCGACGCGACGGCTCGAGATCGCGGGCCGATACGCATATAAGCTCGACGGCGATTCATATTACGCGGCGCACACGTCGCTCGTCGGCGTTCGAGCCGATGAGAAGATCGGCGATCGATTCGACATCGCGGGCGAAGTGCGGCACCTCGGCGTCGCGAACGTCGCGGGCGCCGCGGCGAACGGGCTCGGCGTCGAAGGCGGCATCCGGCTCGGCCACGCGATGCGCCTCGCGGGCGGCTACGACTTCGAAGGGTCGCCGGACGCCGCGCTCGCGCAGGCGCCGACGCGGCGCGGCTTCTACGCGACGATCACGAGCGCGATCGACGCGATCGGCGGCTTCGGCCGCAACCGGCATTAGTCCGATGACGCTGCGTCGTACGCTCGCGCTCGCGCTCTGCGCGCTCATCGGTGCGCCGGGCCTCGATCTCGCAACCGCGCCGCGTCCCGCGGAGGCCGCCGGCCTCTGCGCGGCCGCGGGGAAGGACGGCGCGGGCGGCACGCTCTCGGGGATCGTCAACGCCTACTATCCGGGGCTCGCGAGCGCGGGCAGCGGGAGCACGGCGATCGCCGTCGGAGCGGCGACCGGCGCCAACAGCGCGATCGCGACGGGCGACCTGCTGCTCGTCGTGCAGATGCAGAACGCCGCGATAAACACGAGCAATACGAGCGCGTACGGCTCGGGCGGCACGTCCGCGAACGGCTTCACGAGTGCGACCGCCGGGACGTACGAGTACGTCGTCGCGCGCGGCAGCGTCGGTACGGGCGGCGGCACGATCTCGATCTCGGGCGCGAACGGCGGCGGCCTCATCAATTCGTATTACGCGGCCGCCGCATCGTCGCTCTCGGGACAGCAGACCTTTCAGGTCGTTCGCGTGCCGCAATACACCTCGGCGACGCTCGGCGCGCTGACGGCCGCCGCGTGGAACGGCGCGAGCGGCGGCATCGTCGCGCTCGACGTTCAGGGGACGCTGACGGGCGGCGGCGGGTCGATCGCACTCTCGGGGCTCGGCTTCCGCGGCGGCGGCCGGCAGATCTTGCGCGGCATCGCGACCGGCGTAACCAACACCGATTACGTGAACGTCTCGGGTCAGGGCGGGAACGCCGGCGCGCATGCATCGAAGGCCGAGGGGATCGCCGGAACGCCGCGCTTCACGTGGACCGGCACGACGGAGAACGACGCCGGGACCGCGTTCGAGGGCTATCCCGGCGGCAGCTTCGCGCGAGGCGCGCCGGGCAACGCCGGCGGCGGCGGCACCGACTCTCGCCCGGGCACGAACGATCAGAATTCGGGCGGCGGCGGCGGCGGTAACGGCGGCACGGGCGGCACCGGCGGCAACGCGTGGAATTCGGGTGCCGCGGTAGGCGGCGTCGGCGGCGCGGCGTTCCCCTACGCCACGACCCCGCAGCGGCTCATCCTCGGCGGCGGCGGAGGAGCCGGCGTTTCGAACGACGGCACCAATGCCGGGACCGCGCCCGGTTCGATGGGCGGCGTCGGCGGCGGCATCGCGTTCGTTCGCGCGGGCGTCACGAGCGGCAACGCAACGATCTCGGCGAACGGCACCGCCGGCACCGAACCGATTATCGACGGCGGCGGCGGCGGCGGCGCGGGCGGCTCGATCGTCTTCGTGGCGGGGACGACGGGCTTGCTCTCGACGTTCGCATTCAACGCCGTGGGCGGAGCGGGCGCCAATGCGGACAACGCCGCAAATCAGCCGGCACACGGCCCGGGCGGCGGCGGAAGTAATCGTGTGCGCGGGGGCGATCGAGTCCCCCAAGCTGCTGCTCCTGTCGGGGGTGGGCCCGCGCGGCCAGCTCGCCGAGCACGGCATCAGCGTGGTGTCCGACCTGCCCGGGGT
>CAZZYZ010000051.1:0-6163 GCA_964658425.1 Vulcanimicrobiota bacterium
AGCCGCCTCGGCGTACGCGACCGCGACCGCGAGCGTTCGACGGACCGCTTCGGCATCGAGCGTCCCACCGGCCGCCAGGCCCTCGCCGAGCCGCGTCCCGGTCTGCCGCTCATCGACGGGTTCGAGTTCGCCCGACGCGTTCGGCGCCGCGATCAGGAGGCGCGTCGTGTTCGTGCCGAGCGAGATGACGGCCCGCGGGCCGGCGGCGAAACTCAGTAGCGCTTGCCGGCCGAGGCTTCGCGCGTCTTCTGCACGAGACCGAGCGCCCGGTCGTAATCCTGATTCGCGATCCCGGCGTAGAGCACGTCGACGATCGTCAGCTGCGCGATTCGGCTCGAGGTCGCATCGGAACCGAACGCCGTCTCCTTCGCCGCGGTAAAGAGGCGGATGTTCGAGGCCTTCGTGATCGGCGAGGTCGCGCGGTGCGTGATGCAGATCGTCGTGGCGCCCGCGTTTTGCGCGTTCTCCATCGCATCGCAGACGTCGCGCGAGGCGCCCGTGTGCGAGATCCCGAGCGCGACGTCCTGATGATCGAGCAGCGACGACGACATGGCCATCAGGTCGGAGTCATTGAGCCAGGTGGCGCAGATGCCGAGCTTCATGAATTTGTGGTAGGCGTCGAAGGCGAGCGGCGCGCTCCCGCCGATGCCGTAGATCTCGACGCGCCGCGCTTTTGCGAGCGCCGCGACGGCCTTGCCGAGCTCCTCGTCGCCGAGGACTTCGATCGTATCCTTAAGGGCTTGAGCATTCGCCTGGAAGACCTTCGATTTGAGCGCGGTCAGCGAATCGCTCGAATCGATCTCCTCGTAGACCGTCTCGGCCGGCCCGACGAGATCGCGCGCGAGCATGATCTTGAACTCTTGGTAGCCCTTGTAGCCGATCTTCTGGCACAGGCGAACGACGGTCGATTCGCTCGTCTGCGTACGCTCGGCGAGTTCCGTCACCGTGAGATAGATAAGCTCTTCAGCATGTTTGAGAATGAAATCGGCGACCCGCTGCTCCGCAGTCCGTAAAGAACTGTACGTTCCTTGAATGCGAATGAAGCATCCCGGGACGTTGACGGGTTCGATACGCGAAGTCTCCGGCGTCGTTTCCACACCGCGCGTTTCTACGTCTCTGCTTTTCGGGCCTCGAAGAATGCGGCTCGGCGTTTCTTGCGGATGAAATGCCGTTCGGCGGGTTCGGGACGGTCGAGCGGCGCCCACGCTTGCGTCGACTTCAAGTACGCCGTCATCTGCGCTTCGAAATCGGAATCCGAATCGGTAGCCGCGGCTTCTTCGCTCGGGGCCGGTGCCGGTCGCAGCGATGCGACGCCTTCGAACGTGACGACCGCTCTGCGGCCGCGGCGCTCGACGACCGCGAACGCGTGCGACGAGCGATCGGTGCGACTTGCGAGATACCGCGAGCGATGTGCCAGAACGTCGGTCGCCGCGACGCTCGCGAGCGTTCCGTCTTCGAGTCGAACCGTCGCACCGAGGTCGTGCACGTTGATGACGACCCCGCGAACCGATTCCGGTTCGCTCACGGCGACGCGTGCCAACTTCCGGGCCCCGGGCTCGCCGCGTTCGCGCCCGAGACGTAGATGATCTCCTCGTGCGGTCCGACCATCCGCAGCTTATCGTGAATTTCGGGGATCGCGCCGCGCGGATCGCTCAAGCGCCGGATCGTCTGCTCCTGTTCCGCGCGCCTCGCTCGTAGCGCGACGATGTCGGACTCGGCCGACGTGACGCGCGCTTGCACGTCGACGTTCTTCGCGACGATTCCGCCGACCTGAACCGCGATGACGATGAGGACGGCGGCCGTCGCGAGCATCAGGACGATCGGTCCGCCGATGCGCATCGCGCGCAGCGAACGCGTCCGAACGCGGCCGAACCGTGTCTCGCGGCGCATTTTCATGATGCGGCGAACACACGCTCGCGAGCGGAATCCCGCCAGGCGCCGATCGTGCGAAATTTCCGGTATCGGCTCGCACGAATCTCCGCCGGCGTCTGGCCGTCGAACGCGCCGAGCGCGGCGTCGATCGAGCCGAGCACGCGATCGATGAAGCCCGCGGCATCGCGATGCGCGCCGCCGAGGGGCTCGGGGACGATCTCGTCGACGATGCCGAGTTCGACGAGATCGTAGCTCGTGAGCTTGAGCCGTTCGGCGGCCTCGGGAGCGCGCGCCGCGTCGCCCCAGAGGATTGCGGCGCAGCCCTCGGGGGAGGCGACGGAATACACGGAGTTCTCGGCCATCAGGACGCGATCGGCGAGTGCGATCGCGAGCGCGCCGCCCGAGCCCCCTTCGCCGATTACGGTCGCTACGATCGGCACCTCGACTCGCGAGAGCGTCAGCAGCGACGACGCGATCGCTTCGGATTGCGACCGCTCTTCGGATCCGATCCCCGGATCGGCGCCCGACGTATCGACGAGCGAGACGATCGGCAACCCGAAGCGCGAGGCGAGTTCCATCAACCGGATCGCCTTGCGATACCCTTCGGGCGAGACCATCCCAAAGTTGCGGCGGATGTTCTCCTTCGTATCGCGGCCGCGCTGTTGCGCGAGCACCACGACGCGCCGTCCGCGTAATTTCGCGAACCCGCCGACGAGTGCGGGATCGTCTCGAAAGTGGCGATCGCCGTGCAGCTCGTCGAACTGATCGAAGGCCGCGAGATAGTCGCTCGACATCGGCCGCTTCGGATGGCGCGCCATGTTGACGCGCTCCCACGGCGTGAGCTTGCCGAAGAGATCGCGCAGCAGATCCGCGTATTTCGCTTCGAGCGCGCGTACGTCGTCGCCCGAACCCGCGCCGCGCGAACGCAGCGTCGCGATCCGTTTTTCGAGCTCTTCGAGCGGACCTTTCTCGCGTTCGACGATCAGGTTCACGCGCGGCCGAGTTCCGGGATCGCGATCGCGAGATCGCGCGCGACGCTCAGCGGCTTCGAAGTGTATTCCAGCAGTCGCACGAGCGTCGCGCGCATCTCCGCGCGCGGCACGACGAGATCGACGTGGCCCTTCTCGAGCAGAAACTCCGCGGTCTGAAAATTGTCCGGGAGCTTTTGGCGCAGCGTCTGTTCGATGACGCGACGCCCCGCGAAGCCGATCGAGGCGCGCGACTCCGCGACGATAACGTCGCTCTGGAACGCGAACGACGCCGAAACGCCGCCCGTCGTCGGATCGGTTAGTACGGTAACGAACAAATTGCCGGCCGCCATGAAGCGGTCGACCGCCTGCGTCGTCTTCGCCATCTGCATGAGCGCGAGCATGCCCTCTTCCATCCGCGCGCCGCCGCTCGCCGTGAAGATGATGCACGGCACGCGTCGCACGAGCGCCTCTTCGAGCAGGCGTGTAATCCGCTCGCCGACGGCCGTTCCCATCGTTCCGCCGCGGAAGCTGAAATCCATCACGCCGAGCGCGACCGGGCGCCCGTCGAGCGCCGCGAAACCCGTGATCACGGATTCGGAGAGCTGCGATTTCTCGCGATCGGTCTCGAGCTTCTGCGGATAGGGCCGGCGATCGACCCACTTTAGCGGATCGCCCGAGACGATCTCCGTCCCGATCTCGTAAAAATCGCCGTCGACCAGCGACGCGATGCGGGCGTAGGCATGCATGCGAAAGTGATAATTGCACTTCCCGCAGACCGAAAGATTCGCTTCGAGATCCTTGCGATAGAGCATCTCACCGCACGACGGGCACTTCGCCCAGAGCGCGGCGTCTTCGGCGGGCTGCTCGCCGCCGCGTAAGCGCGCGAGCCAATCGTAAAACGGCATCATACGACGGTATTTTCCGAGGGCGCGACCGGAGCTGCGACCGGGGTCGCATTCGGTACCGCAACCGCATCGCGGCGCGAGCCGCCGGTGAGGCGGCCGGCGTAGATACGCCGCAGCTGCAAGAGATAGTTCTTGATCTCTTTCCCGTTGAGCTTGGATTCGCCGACGATGCGGTCGACGAACACATACGGGATCTCGATCGCCTTGCCGTACGTCGCTTTCGCGGCGACTTCGAGACCGATTTTAAAACCGATCGGATCGAGTTCGACCCCCTCGAGCGCATCGCGGCGCACGAGGATGAAGCCGCTCGTGATGTCGCGGATCGGCGTCAGCGGCCAGGCCATCGCGCACGCGACGAGCGACGTCACCTTGCGCTTCAGCGGCCAATTCTCGATGCCGCCGCCCTTGACGTAGCGGCTGCCGACCGCGAGCCCGTAGCGCCCGGATTCGAGTGCCGCGACCATCTTCGGAACGACCTTCGGATCGTGGCTGAAATCGGCGTCGATCGCGCCGAGCAATTCCGATTCGGGGCGCGCGAACTTCCAGCCGTCGATCACGCCGCTCGAAAGGCCGAGCTTCCCCGGGCGGTGGAGGCAGCGCACCGGATAGCGAGCCGCGAGTCGATCGACGATCTCGCCCGTGCCGTCGGGCGACGCGTCGTCGACCACGACTAGTTCGCCGTCGAGCCCGTGAAGCGTGAAGACCTCGGAGAGCGTCGAGATCAGCCGTTCGATACCGCCCGCCTCGTTGTACGTCGGAATGACGATGCTGAACTTCAAACGGCCCCCATATGGGGTGATCTATACGCCGGGCGGACAAACGTCTCTTGCACTGCGGCCACGCGCGCGCTCACAGCTCGCCGCTCGCGTAGCGTAGCGCCGCGAGCGCGACGAGCCCCGCCGTCTCGGTCCGCAAGATGCGGCGCCCGAGCGAGACGATTCGCGCGCCCGCCCGTTCGGCGACGGCGATCTCGTCGCGCGAGAAGCCGCCCTCCGGGCCGATCGCGACGATCGCGCGCCGGGCGCCCGCGAGCATACCGGGCAGCGCGTCACGGAACGCGACGGGCCGCGCGACTTCCCACGGCACGAGCGCGAGATCGTAGCTCGAAAACGATGCGGCGACGGCCTCGAACGCTTGCGGCGCGTCGACCGGGGGAACGTCGGCCCGCCCGCACTGCTGCGCCGCGGTGCGGGCGAGACGCCGCCAGCGCTCGACTTTCCCGGCGCGATCGCCCTCGCCGACCGTGCGCGCGCTCGCGAACGGCACGATTCGCGCGACCCCGAGTTCGGTCGCTTTCTCGACGACGAAATCCATCTTCGCGCCCTTCGGGATACCCTGCGCGAGCACGATCTCGAGTGCGGGCGGCGGCAGCGTCGCGAGCTCGCGGCGGAGCGTCGCCCGCACGCCGACGCCGGGGCCCGCGGTGCTCCCGACTTCCGCGGCGTAGGCGCGGCCGCCCGAATCGACGATCTCGATCGTGTCGCCCGCCGTCACGCGCAACACGACGGCGAGCTTGCGGGCATCGTCCGGCGCGAGGTCGACGATGTCGCCGATCGTGAAGATGCCGGAGACGAAGAAGCGCGCGCCGATCGTCCGGCCGGCGGTCAGGGGACGAACGCGTCCTTCACGCGCTCGAAGAACGTCCGATCGTCGACGTCGCCTCCGCCGAGCGTCGCGTATTCTTCGAGCAGCTCGCGTTCGCGGCGCGAGACCTTCGTCGGCACGACGACGTGCACGGTCGCGAAGAGATCGCCGTGCGAGCTCCCGCGCATCGTCGGCATCCCCTTGCCGCGGATGCGGAACGTCGAGCCGCTCTGCGTGCCCGCGGCGACGACGAACGAGACGGGGCCGCCCAGCGACGCGACGCCGGCTTCCGCGCCGAGCGCGGCCTGCGTGAACGAAATCGGTACGTCCGTATAGAGGTCGACGCCGTCGCGGCGGAAGCGCTCGTTCGGCGTGACGCCGATGTAGACGTACAGGTCGCCCGGCGAGCCGCCGCGGGTCCCGCCTTCGCCGTTCCCCGAGACGCGGATCCGGCTGCCGTCGTCGACGCCCGCCGGGATCTTGACCGCGAGCGTGCGATGCTGCTCGACGCGCCCCGCACCGCGGCACGTCTCGCAGGGCGTCGGGACGATCGTCCCTTCGCCGTGACATTTCGTGCATGCCGTCTGCGTGACGAATTGGCCGAGCGGCGTCTGGCGCGTGGCCCGCATCGCGCCCGAGCCCCCGCACCGGTCGCAGCGCGTGATCAGCGTCCCGGGTGCCGCGCCCGAACCGTTACACGTCCCGCACTGCGCGAGATGATTGAAGGCGATCTCGCGCTCGGTCCCGGCATACGCCTCCTCCAGCGAGATCCCGACGTCGTAGCGCAGGTCGGAACCGCGTTGCGGCCCCGCGGCGCGCGCCGAAGGGCCG
>CAZZYZ010000051.1:6173-17158 GCA_964658425.1 Vulcanimicrobiota bacterium
AAAACGCTGCTCAATAAAATTTAAACATCATTCGGGCCGCCGCGCCCCGCCGCATTCGCGCCGAAGAACATATCGAAGATATCGCCGAAGCCCTCGCCGCTGGAAAATCCGCCGCCGCCCGGCGCTCCGCCGCCGGCGTTCCCCGCCGTCCCGAACCGGTCGTACTGCTGGCGCTTGCGAGGATCCGAGAGCACCTCGTACGCTTCGTTGATCTCTTTGAAGCGCGCTTCGGCGGTGCTTTTGTCCTCGGCGACGTCGGGATGGAATTTGCGGGCTAGCCCGCGATAGGCTTGTTTGATCTCGGCTTCGGACGCATCTCGGCCGATGCCGAGCACTCCGTAAAAATCGGTCGGCACGTGTGTTCCCTAACGAAGATCGGTATCGGTGAAATGACGGTTGAGCGATTGCGCCGTCCCCGAGGCGAGCGCGAGGAGACGCGCGTACGGCATGCGCCGCGGCCCGAGGATGGCGAGCATCCCGATCGTCTTCTCGCCGAAGCGGTACGGTACCGTCACGAGGCTGCATTCGCCGATCTCGTCGGTCCCGAGCTCGCGGCCGATCTTGATGCTCGCGCGTTCGTCCGCCATCGCATCGGCGACGAGATCGTAGAGCGCCTTCTGCTCCTCGATGATCGAGAGGATCGAGCGCAGCTTGCGCAAGTCTTGGAATTCCGGCTGGTCGAGCAGATGCTGCGCGCCGCTCGAGACGACGGCGGGCGAATCCGTCGCATGACCGGCATCCGCGAGGGCGCCCGCGAGCGCCGGAACGAGCTCGGGCGGAAGCTGCGCTTCGCGCACGACCCGCTCGACGTCGGCCTTTTCGATGTCGCGGATCATGCGACCGCCGAGTGCCGCGTTGAGCCGGTTGGAGAGATGCGTGAGATCGTCGGCTTCGACGAGCGGACCGTGTTCGAACGTGCGCTGTACGGCGAGCCCGAGCGAGGTCACGACGACCGCGAGCCCGGTGCGATCGTTCAGCCAGATCAACTGAACGTGCCGGAAGGTTTGCGTCTGCGACGAGGGCGCGACCACGAACGCGACGTTACGCGAGAGCGTGCCGAGCAAACGCGTCGTCTGCTCGATGACGGAATCGAGTTCGCGGCTCGCGGCGCGAAACTCGTTCTGGATGCGGCGCTGCTCTTCACCCGGCAAGGCCTCGGGCTGCATCAGCTGATCGACGTAGATCCGGTAGCCGGCGTCGGTCGGGATGCGGCCGGCCGACGTGTGGGGCTGAACGAGATAGCCGCCGGCCTCGAGCTCGGCCATCTCGTTTCGAATCGTCGCCGAACTCACGCCGAGGTTATATTTCTGCGTGAGCGTGTTCGAGCCGACGGGTTCGGCCGTGGCGACGTACTCGTAGACGACCGTCGCGAGGATGAAGGCTTTCCGCTTGTCGAGCTCCGGCTGACCCGGGGTGGTGTGGATGTCGATCGGCCTAGCAGTCGTACATCGAGAGTGCCAACATTCGGGAGATACTACCAAAAGCGGCCGAGCGGGTCAAGTTGCGCGCCGGGTGGTCGGATAGAGCGTGCCGTCGATCGCGCCGTGAAGCTCCGGCCACGACAGCTCCCCGATCGAAACGAACGCGACCCCGAGCCCCGGCCGCAGCACGATCGTGGTCGGGATCGGCGTCACGCCGTACGCGTCGAAAATCTTCCGAGCGGGATCTTCGACGACCGGCAACTCGAGGGCGTTCGTCGCGAGAAAATCGCGCACGGCTTCGGGCGACTCGTCGGTGATCGTTACGAGCGCGACAGAATCGCCGTATGCCGCACGCATCGTGCGAAAGACGTCGAGCTCGTCGCGGCACGGGACGCACCACGTCGCCCAGAAGTTGATGACGACCGGCCGGCCGGCCAGATCCGCGAGACGCCGGGGGCCCGTCCCCGCGTCGAAAACGAAGTCGGGTGCCGGGCGGCCGTAGGCGAGCGAACGCAGCCCGGTCCCCGGCGCCCGCGCCGAGCGCGCGGCGGCCGGCGCGCGCGCATCGAGCGCGATGCCGAACGCGAGAAGGGAGGCCGCGCCGAAGACGCGCCGGAGTGCCGTCGGAAAAAGGTCGCATTTCGACGCGCAAAGCATTGCCCAAGTAACGGCGATCGACGGGTACTTCGTTTCAATGGCGATCGTTGCCCATTCGAAACGGAGGACGGCCAATGGACGCGACGATCGAGGCACTTTTACGCGACGAACGCCGGTTCGAACCCCCGGCCGCTCTCGCGGCGGCGGCGAACGCGAAGCCCGGGATCTACGCCGAAGCCGATCGCGATTACGAAGCGTACTGGCGCTCGTGGGCCGATACGCTCGAATGGTCGACGCCGTACGAGACGACGCTCGAATGGAACGAGCCGTTCGCGAAATGGTTCGGCGGCGGGAAGCTCAACGCGTCCGTCAACTGTCTCGATCGCCACGTACGCGCGGGGAAGGGCGACAAGATCGCCTATTATTACGAAGGCGAACCCGGCGACCGCCGGACGATCACGTACGCGCAGTTACTCGCGGACGTCTGCCGTTTGGCCAACGGTCTGCGCGCGCTCGGCATCGAGAAGGGCGATCGCGTCGCGATCTACATGCCGATGGTCCCCGAGCTCGCGGTCGCGATGCTCGCATGCGCGCGAATCGGCGCGGTTCATTCGGTCATCTTCGGCGGCTTCTCACCCGACGCGATCGCGGATCGCATCGTCGATGCGTCGTGCGTTGCGATCGTCACGACCGATCAGGGCTGGCGCCGCGGCAAGAAGATCCCGCTCAAGGCGAACTGCGACGTCGCGCTCGAGCGCACGCCGACGATCAAGCATTGCATCGTCTCCAAGCGCGTCGGCGATCCCGTCGAGATGCGCGACGGCCGCGACGTGTGGTGGGACGATCTCGTTCGCGATCGGCCCGAGACGTGCGCGCCCGAAGCGATGGATTCCGAAGACCTGCTCTTCTTGCTCTACACGAGCGGCACGACCGCGAAGCCCAAGGGCATCATGCATTCGACGGCGGGCTATCTCGTCGGCGCGATGTCGTCGCACCGGCTCGTCTTCGACATCAAAGAGGACGACGTCTATTGGTGCGCGGCCGATATCGGCTGGGTGACGGGGCACTCGTACATCGTTTACGGCCCGCTCTGCAACGGCGCGACCGGGATCATCTATGAAGGCACGCCCGACTATCCCGAAAAGGATCGACTGTGGGCGATCGCCGAGCGCTACAAGGCGACGATCCTCTACACCGCGCCGACCGCGATCCGCACGTTCATGAAGTGGGGCAAGGAGTACGTCGAGCAGCACGACGTCTCGTCGTTGCGATTGCTCGGGAGCGTCGGCGAACCGATCAATCCCGAAGCGTGGATGTGGTATCACACCGTGATCGGCGGCGGCCGGTGCCCCGTCGTCGATACGTGGTGGCAGACCGAGACGGGCTCGATCATGATCTCGCCGCTGCCCGGTCTCACGACGCTCAAGCCGGGCAGCGCAACGAAACCGCTGCCGGGGATCGTCGCCGACATCGTCGATGAGAACGGCCGGAGCGTGCCGTTCGGCGGCGGCGGATACATCGTGCTGCGGCGGCCGTGGCCCTCGATGCTGCGCGGAATCTACGGTGCCCCCGAGCGTTACGCGGAGACGTACTGGTCGAAGTTCGAGCACATGTATCTCGCGGGCGACGGCTGCAGCCGCGACGAGGACGGCGATTACTGGTTCATGGGCCGCATCGACGACGTGATGAACGTCAGCGGCCATCGCATCTCGACGACGGAGGTCGAGAGCGCGCTCGTCGAACATCCGCTCGTCGCCGAGGCCGCCGTCGTCGGAAAGAACGACGAAACCACGGGTCAGGCGATCTGCTGCTTCGTCAGCCTGCGCGGCAACGACCCGGGATCGCCCGAACTCGGCAACGAGCTACGCGCGTTCGTCGGCAAGAAACTCGGCAAGTTCACGACGCCGAAGTATCTGACGTTCACGCAAGAGTTGCCGAAGACGCGTAGCGGCAAGATCATGCGCCGCCTGTTGCGCGATATCGCCGAAGGCCGCATGCTCGGCGACACGACGACCCTCGCGGATTCGTCGATCGTGCTCGAACTCCAAGAACGCGCGAAAGCGGAGAGCGCGAGCGCGGAATAGGCGCATCGCACTGGGACGCCGCGACGTACGCGCGCTCGTCGGCATTCGTCTCCGAGGGCGGGCGCGCGCTCATCGCATTGCTCGACCCGCAGCCGGGCCAACGCATTCTCGATATCGGCTGCGGCGACGGGACGCTCGCACGCGAGATCGCCATGAGCGGAGCGACCGTCGTCGGCATCGATGCATCGCCGTCGTTCGTCGCGGCCGCACGCGCGAACGGAGTCGACGCGCTGCTCGTCGACGCACGCGAACTCGCGTTCGAGAACGAGTTCGACGGCGCGTTCAGCAACGCAGCGCTGCATTGGATGGGCGAACCGCTTCCCGTTCTGCGCGGCATACGTCGCGCGCTTCGACCGGGCGCGCGCTTCGTCGGCGAACTCGGCGGCGACGGCAACGTCGCGATCATTCGCGCGGCGATTCACGCGGCGCTCGAGCGCCGCGGCATCGACGCGGAGGCCCACGATCCTTGGACGTTTCCGACGCTCGCGAACTATCGCACCGCGCTCGGGGATGCGGGATTCGCGGTCGATGCGATCGAGCGCTTCGGACGCCCGACGCCTCTCGCGGCCGGCCTCGCAGCGTGGCTGCGAACGTTCGCCGAACCGTTCTTCGGCGGACTGACGCATCGCGAGCGCTCGGAGGTTCTCGCCGAGGTGAGCGCGGCACTTACGAGCGCCTCAGCCGCGAGCGTTCGCGAGCGAACGTACGTCGCCGATTACGTACGTCTCCGCTTTATCGCGACGGCACGCATCTCGGCCTCGAACGCAGCCTCGGAGACAACGGAAGGTTGCTGACGTTCCGCCGAAATCTCAAGCCGGCCGTTAGAGGAGCTACCATCCTTGCACATTGAGTCGAGGCGTCTGCGGGTTCGTCGGCGAGAGGTCGAACCGATCCACGCCTCGTCCATAGTCCACGATAAAAATCGCGTTTCGCCCGACGGCGATTTGCACGGCATTTAGCGACTGCGGACCGTTTACGAGCGTCGCCGGTTCTACGTTTCCCGACGAACCCGCCGGAAAGCGATCGACGTCTCCGTCGCGCAAAGCGAAGACGACGTCGCCCTGTCCGGTGACGGTCATCGAATACGTTTCCATCAACCGCGTTCGACTACCCGCGATGATTCGGGCAGGCGTTGCCGCCCCGTAGGCGCCGGCCGCGAAGACGGAAACGGAACCGATCGATGACGACGGATAGTCGTAGCCGATCGAGCCGATGAACACGTCGCCCGCAGCGTCGACGTCGATGAATCTCGTCGTCCGGGGACGGGTTTCTCCCAAATAAACGTCGATCGAACGTATCGGCTTATCACCGCTGCGAAACGTATGTTGAAAAACGTAGATATGACTCATCGTCGCAACGTAAACGTTCCCGTTCCCGTCGACTCCGACGGTAGACGGTTGTTCTCCGGAAAGCATTTCGGCGGAGATTGTCGAGTCGATGACAAAATCGTTACCCTTCTCGACGTAGTGAAATATCGGACGATCGGTTCCGTTCGGGACGACGTAGAGACCGCCGCGATGATCGGAAGCCAAGAGACACGGTTCTTCGGGAAGAGTCGCATACGCGGTACGAATCTTTCGAAGGTCGCCGCGACTCGTTACCGCGTACTGCCAGATGTTCGCCGGCGATACGTCCGAAACGAATAGGTTACCCGAAGACGCGTCGCGCGTGATAGCGCACGGGCCGTCGAAGGCGGTGGACTTCATGACCAACGTCGATTTCGCCGCTGCCGCCCAATGATGTTCGAAACGGTCTTGCGTAAGAAAGACGATCAGGGCGTAGTCGACTCGAGCGAGATGCACGCCATACGAAAATGCACTGAACGATGCAACGACACAGAGCGTCGCCACCGCGCGCTTCGCCTTTCGGGCGCGAACGACGGTGATGCAGAATCCGACGACAAATGCGAACGCGCTCCAGCAAACGGAGACGAGCGCCGACTCTATGAAGTACGATCGATCTGGACCGGAGCTTCCGAAAGCGGAGGTTATCAGCCGCGTCGGATCTATCTGCCAATAGCCGAGGACGAGAGTGCTTGGAAGCGATGCTAGGGCAAACAGCGCCCCGCCTGCCATCGGCTGCCACGTCCGGTCTTTCGCTTTTGCGAAAATAACGCTCTGCACCGCGAACACGAACAGAGGCAGCACGAGCGCGCCGATCTCCTCGAAGGCGAGCTTCCCCTCGATATCGCCCGAGCTAAAGGCAACAACAAATTGAAATGCCGGGACGATCAGGTTTAGAGCGAAGCAAAGCGCAGCTCTCTTGAGCACGCTCCATGGTTCCGTCTCTCACCAACCGTTTTCCGTTGCTACGCCCGTCACAATTCCAAACAACGAACCCGTTCCGAATAACGTGCGCGAATCGCCGCGACGTCTCGAAGCCATTAGCCGCTGGCGAAGAAGTCGCGTACCGATTTTAAATCGTCGACGCGTTTCGCCGGGGGGAGGGCGCGCAGGATCGTATCGCCGTAGCGCATCGATGCCGCGCGGCCGTCGAGGAGGACGACGAAGCCGCGATCGCTTTTGGACCGTATCAATCGGCCGAAGCCCTGTTTGAGGCGCACGATCGCGGCCGGGATCATGTATTCCTCGAAGCTCTGGCCGCCGGCGGCGTCGATCGCGGCCATGCGCGCCGCGACGAGCGGATCGCCCGGTGACGGAAACGGCAAGCGATCGATGATGACGCACGAGAGCTGATCGCCGACGACGTCGATGCCCTCCCAAAACGTCCCCGTCGCGAAGAGCACGGCGTTCTTCGTGCTGCGAAACCAATCCAAGAGATGCGCGCGCGGCATCTCCCCCTGTAATTTTACCGGGAATGCAATCGTCTCGCGCACGAGTGCGTACACTTCGCGCAAACGCGCGTACGACGTGAAGAGCACGAACGCGCGGCCGTCCGTCACGTCGAGGATCTCTTCGATGAGCGGCGCGACGCGCCGAGCGAACGTCGGATCCTTCGGGTTGCACGACTGCGGTGCGACGTAGAGCCGCGCTTGTTCGCGATAATCAAACGGCGAGGGCGCGACGTACTCCTGCGCGTCATCGACGCCGAGCGTGCGCCGCAAGAAATCGAATGACGAGCCCGTCGCGATCGTCGCGCTCGTGAGGACGACGCTCTGCGTGCGCGCGAAGAGCGCCGTGCGCAGAAAACCCGCGACGTCGAACGGCGCGGAGCTCACCTGATAGCGGCCGTCGCCGTCGCCGCGTTCGACCCAACTGATCGCCTCCTCACCCGGCAGCGCCATGCGATCGATCGTCGCGATGTGCGCGAGGATCCCGCGCATCACGTTGTCGCGCCGGCGCTCGGCTTCGGCGACGTTCTCCGTCGGCCGCTTGAGTGCGGCTTGCCAATTCGCGTAGAGCCAATTCTCGAGATGATAGAACGCCTGCTGCACCTGCGCGAGTTCGGCGCGTGCGCCGTCGTTCGCGGCGAGCGGGTAGCGTTCGCCCGGCACGCGCGCGAGCGCCTGCGAGAGCGCGCGCATCGCACCGTCGAGGTCGCTATCGTAACTCGCCGGGACCTGGTAATTGCGATGGATGCGGCGCATCGCGCGATTGACGCTCGCGCCCGAAAGCGTCGCCGTCAGCGCGGCCGAGGCCCAGCGCTCGCACTGATGCGCTTCGTCGAGGATCGCGTATTCGTACGGCGGCAGGAGCGTGCCGCCCATGACGAGATCGAGAAAGAACAGCGCGTGATTGACGACGACGACGTCCGCATATTTCGCCGCGTCCCGCTGCGCGAAGAAATGGCAATCGCGAAACTTCTCGCAGAACTCGCCGACGCAATCGTCGGCATCCGCGTCGAGCGCCTCCCATTCGAGCCCGGGCGGCGCGAACGGCAGCTCCGCGCGATCGCCCGTCGTCGTGCGATCGGCCCAATCCCACATCGCCTCCATCGTCCCGCTCTGCGCGACGAGCCGCTCCGTGCGCATCCTGTCGAGCTTCGAGCGACAGAGGTAGTGATTGCGACCCTTAAGTAGCACGACGCGCGCCGGGATGTCGAGCGCGCCGAGCACGAGCGGGATATCCTTGCGAACGAGCTGTTCTTGCAGCGCGATCGTCGCCGTCGAGATGACGATTTTCTTTCCGCTGCGCAGTGCCGGCACGAGATAGGCGAGCGACTTGCCGACGCCCGTCCCCGCCTCGACGAGCGTGTGCGCGCTCTCGAGGAATCCGCGCTCGATGAGCTGCGACATCTGCACCTGCCCCGGCCGCGCTTCGAAGCCCGCGAGGCCGCGTGCGAGCGGGCCGTCCGGCGCGAAGACGCGTTCGATCGAGACGACGGGCGCCGCGCTCACGATCGGCGCGGCTGCGGATCGGGCGGCAGCAGCTCCGCATCGGCCGCGACGCCCGCCGCATCGCGCACCGCGACCGCGACGCCGCTCGGCCGTTCGACGATGTAGAGGAGGTAGCCCGCGATGAAGCCCGCAGCGAGACCGCCGAGATGCCCGGCACGCGAGATGAACGGATCTGCGAACGTAAACGCGAGATTGATCAGCAGCACGGGGACGATCTGCGCGATCATCTGCCGGCCGCGTTTTCCGAGCCGCACGCCGATCGCGAGCAGCGCGCCGAAGAGCCCGTAGATCGCGCCGCTCGCACCGACCGTCACGTCGCGCGATGCGAACTCGATCACGGCCGCACCCGAGACCGCGAGCGAGAACAGATACACCGCGAGCATCCGCGGGCTGCCGATCGTCACCTCGAGATAGCGTCCGAGCTGCCACAGCGCGAACATGTTGAACGCGAGATGCGTGAAGCCGCCGTGTTCGAAGCCGCCCGTAACCACGCGCCACCACTCGCCGCGCTGCGTCACGTACGGTCCGTAGAGGGCCCCGTGCTCGACGAGGCTCGCCGAATCGTTGAAATGCGTGCCGGAGGCACACTGCCAAACGAAAACGGCGACGTTGAGGATCACGAGAACGAGCGTGACGTTCATCGAGACATCTTTACCGCAAACGATCGAAGCAGCAAGGCGCCGCGTTCGCGGAGCCGTGCGAGGCTATGCCGAGGCGAGTTCGATCTCTTCCGCGACATCCTCCGCGACGTTCGGCACGACGGTGACCGTGCGTGCGAGTTCGAGCGAGATCGCGTGCTGCCGTTCGGCGATCCGAACCGTCACCGGGCCGCCGAGCGGCGCTTTGTCGACGATCGAGACCTTCGCGCCCGGGCAGAGCCCGATCTCGGCGAGGTAGCGCAGGAGCTCGGGGACCTCGTCGATGACGCCGTGAACGGTCGCGCCGCCGCCGATGACGATCTGCGCGAGCGGAACGCCGGGCCAAACGGGATCGCTGAGGTCGGTCGCGGGGATCGGGTGGCCGTGCGGGCACGTCGTCGGGTTGCCGAGGACCGCGAGCAGCCGCTCTTCGACACGCGCGGAGATCGCGTGCTCGAGCATGCACGCATCGGAGTGCACCTCGTCCCACGACATGCCGAGCATCTCGACGAGGAAGCATTCGGCGAGCCGGTGACGGCGCAGCACGCGGACCGCGACCTCGAGTCCACGCCGGGTGAGCTTCGCTTCGCCGCGAGCGCGATGGTCGATGTAGCCGTCCGCCGAGAGCTTCTTGAGCATGCCGGAGACGGAGGCCGGGGCGACGCCGAGTTCGGAGGCGAGCCCGGAGGTCGTGACGCCCGGACCCTCGCGCTCGAGGCGATAGACCGCTTCAAGATACTGCTCGGTCGATTCGTCGAAGTGCGTATGTCCCGCCATGATGCCGTAACGTTCGACGAGGGCCGCTCGTTTTCAGCCGAATGCGGCGAGTTCGCTCCGCAGCCCCGCCTTGCGCCCGTCGTCCGCGAAGCTCGCCTCGATCGCGTTGCCCGCGAAGCGAACGAGTGCGGGTTCGCCGAGCCAGCCCGCGACGAGACCGTATTCGCATTCGAGCGTCGTCGAGAAGAGCTCCGGGTCGTCCGCATCGAGAACGCAGCGGACGCCGGCCGCGTCCAGGGCGATCAGCGGATGGGCCCGATCGGCGGGCGCGGCGCCCGTGAGGCGATTGGAGGTCGGGCAGATCTCGAGCGTCACCCCGCGCGCGACGATCAGCTCGACGACGGCGGGATCCTCGATCGCCCGCACGCCGTGCCCGATCCGTTCGGCGCGAAGCACCTCGATCGCGGCCCGCACGCTCTGCGCCCCCGCCGCCTCGCCCGCATGCGCGACCGCATGCAGTCCCGCCGAGCGCGCGATCGCGAAGGCGTCCGCGTATGCTTCGGCCGGAAAGTTCGCCTCGTCTCCGCCGAGGCCGACGCCGACGATCTCGAGCCCGGCTTCGCGGAGGGCGACCGCCGTGCGGGCCGTCGCTTCGGCGCGCTCGGGGCCGAAATTCCGCGTCAGGTCGCAGATGAGGGCGGCGCGGGCGCCATGCGGCTCGAGCTCGGCTCGAAGCGCGGCCGCGATCGCTTCGACGCAGCCCCGCACGTCGAGTTCGGGGTGGAAGAACGTCCACACGGACGGCGAGATGAAAAGCTCCGCGTAGCGCACGTTTTGGGCGAGCGCGGTGCGCGCGTACTCGCGCGCGATTCGGGCGTAGTCGCTCGGGCCGCGAAGCACCTTGCAGACCTCGGCGAACGTCAGCAAGAACTCGCGGAACGTTGCGAACGCATAGGTCTGCGCGAGCGGCGCCGAGGCGCGAAGGCTTTCGAGGCCGTGGGCGCGCGCGAGCTCGCGAAACGTCTCGGCCCGCATCGTTCCCTCGAGATGGCAGTGCAACTGGACTTTCGGAAGTCGATGCACGAGGCCGGTATCGTTCATGCGAGCGCCGCTTCTTCGCGCGCGAGCGCATCCCGGTTGACAAGGGCCAAGGCGGCGACGTATAGTGTGGAGCGTCCGTCGCGGGGTGGAGCAGTCCGGTAGCTCGTCGGGCTCATAACCCGAAGGTCAC
>CAZZYZ010000052.1:0-17110 GCA_964658425.1 Vulcanimicrobiota bacterium
TCCCCGAGCACCGAACCCGGCGCACCGAGCGTCGCGGCCCGCATCGCGGCGGCAGCCTTCCAGGAAGGCCTCGTCGTGCTCACCGCCGGCCCCGGAGCGACGGCGCTCCGGTTCCTCGTCCCGCTCGTCGCTACGGACGACGAGCTCGCGCGCGGGTTCGCCGCGCTCGATCGCGCGTGCGAGCGCGTTCTCGCACGTCGACACACCGTTCCATCCAGCGAGGCCCAAAATTCTTGAACGCAATCACGACGACGTAAAAGCGTACACGCGACACGTCCTAGATCTCATCCACACGCCCGCGATCGATCGCGAACAGGCATCGTGGATCGTCCGCGAGACGGTCGACGGCTTTCGCGATTACGTCAATCCCGGCTTTCTCGAGTATCGCAAGGCCGGCGCGCAGGGCACGCTCGCGGCCTCGGTCGAGTGGTCCGACGGCGGGAACGTCTTCACGGACGTCAACGGCCGCGAATACATCGACTGCCTCGGCGGCTTCGGGATCTTCAACGTCGGCCATCGGCATCCCAAAGTGATGTCGGCCGTGCGCGCGCAGCTCGATCGGCAGGCGCTGCACAGTCAGGATCTGCTCGATCCGTTGCGCGCGATGCTCGCGAAGACGCTCGCGATGCTGACGCCGGGCGATCTGAAGTATTCGTTCTTCTGCAATAGCGGGACGGAGTCGGTCGAAGCGGCGCTCAAGCTCGCGCGCGCGTACGATCCGCACAAACAGAAGATCGTCGTCGCGACGCGCGGTTTCCACGGCAAGAGCTTCGGCGCGCTCTCCGCGAGCGGCAAAGCCGCATTCCGCCTGCCGTTCGGCCGCATGCTCGCGGGCTTCCAGCACGTGCCGTTCAACGACGTCGCGGCGTTGCAGGACGTCTTCATCACGAGCCGCGCGACGGGCGACGACGTCGGGGCGGTGCTGCTCGAACCGATCCAGGGTGAGGGCGGGGTAATCATTCCGGACGACACGTATCTGCCCGCCGTGCGCGCGCTCTGCGACGAGTTCGGCGCGCTGCTGATCCTCGACGAAGTGCAGACCGGGATGGGCCGCACCGGGAAGATGTTCGCGTGCGAACACTACGACGTCGTGCCCGACATCCTGTGCCTCGCGAAAGCGTTCGGCGGCGGCGTCATGCCGGCCGGTGCGATCGTCGCGACGGAGGCCGTCTTCTCGCGGCTCTTCGATAACCCGTTCTTGCACACCACGACGTTCGGCGGCAATCCGCTCGCCTGCGCGGCCGCGCTCGCGACGATCGACGTGCTGCTCGAAGAGCGTCTCCCCGAGCGCGCGGCGGAACTCGGCACGTACATGCTCGACGGGCTGTGCAAAGCCGTGCATGGGTACGAAGATATCGTCGTCGACGTGCGCGGCAAAGGCTTGCTGATCGCCCTCGAATTCGCGAGCGACGAAGTCGGCTTCGCGGCCTCGAAGTTTCTCTTCGAGCGCGGCGTCCTCGTTGCGGGGACGCTCGTGAACTCGCGCGTCATCCGCATCGAGCCGCCGCTTACCCTCGAATACGCGCAAGCCGATCGCATCTTCGCGATCCTCCGCGACGCGGTCATCGCCCTCGCCGGCGATTCCCCCGTCGCAAAGACCGCGTAGCCGATCCGCGCGAGGAGTCCGTATCGGTGCGAGCGCGCATCGGTACGGGCGTTCTCCGCGTCTCGGAATGGCGCGCGAACCCTGAGGCGCTTCTCGTCGTTGCCGGAGATCGAAACATCGTGATCAATTTCGAATCGAAGCCTTCCGCGGAGATCGCACCGCCGTCCGGTGCGGTCGCCGCCTCGCAGCCGCGTACGTCCGTTCTCGATCGTCTCGAGCGCGGCGACGATGGTACGGTGCTGATGTTTCTCGACGGGGCGTTCGTGGCGGCGTCGGACGGCGGGTCGCGGGCGTGCGTCGATCCGGCGACGGGTGAGGAGATCGTTCGCGTCGCCGAGGCGACGCAGGCCGACATCGAGCGTGCGATCCTCGTCGCACGTGCCGCATTCGATACGGGCTCGTGGGCGGAGACGCCCGCACTCGAACGCGCGCGGCTTCTCGTCGCGCTCGCCGATGCGCTCGACGCACACGCGGACGAGTTCGCGACGCTCGAGACGCTGAGCTGCGGGAAGCCGCTGCGCGAGGCCGTCTACGATGTCGGCGACGCGGCGAATTGCCTGCGCTACTACGCGGGGATCGCGACGAAGCCGCACGGCGAAACGTACGACGTCCCGGCGCCGTCGATGAGCTTCACGGTGCGCGAACCGATCGGCGTCTGCGGGATGGTCGTGCCGTGGAATTATCCGCTGCTGATGGCGATCTGGAAGATCGCGCCTGCGCTCGCGGCCGGCAACGTCTGCGTCCTCAAACCGTCGGAGTTCACGCCGCTGACGGCGCTGCGTCTCGCGAAGCTCGCAAAGGACGTCGGCCTTCCGGACGGCGTGCTGGCGGTGATTCCGGGTGCGGGTCCGGTCGTCGGCGCGGCGCTCGCGGAGAGCGAGCTCGTCGATAAGATCGCCTTCACCGGCAGCGTCGCGACGGGGCAGACGATCATGCGCGCCGCCGCGGGCAACGTCAAGAAAATCTCGCTCGAACTCGGCGGCAAATCGCCGAATATCGTCTTCGACGACGCCGATTTCGCGACGGCGATCGATTACGCGCTCTTCGGCATCTTCGCGAACGCGGGTCAGGTGTGCTCGGCGGGGTCGCGGCTCTTGCTGCAGGATACGATCGCCGATCGCTTCCTCGCCGAACTCGTGCGCCGCGCGAAAGCGATCGTCGTCGGTGACGGCCTCGCTTCCGAAACCGAGATGGGTCCGCTCGTGAGCGCGGTGCAGCGCGAACGCGTCGAGCGTTACGTCGCGCTCGGCATCGAAGAGGGCGCGACGCTGCTATGCGGCGGCGAACGTGCGACGGTCACGGGCCGCGACGGCGGCTACTATCTCGCGCCGACGATCTTCTCGGACGTGACGCCGCAGATGCGAATCGTGCGCGAAGAGATCTTCGGGCCCGTGCTCGTCGTGCAGACCTTCGCGGACGAAGCCGCTGCGGTCGCGCTCGCGAACGATAGCGAGTTCGGTCTCGCGGGCGCGGTGTTCACGAACGACGGCGCACGTGCGCAGCGCGTCGTACGCAAGCTACGCGCCGGGATCACGTGGGTCAACGCCTATCACCCGACCTACAACGAAGCGCCGTGGGGCGGTTACAAACGCTCGGGCATCGGTCGCGAGCTCGGCACCTACGGCTACGACGCATACACCGAGGTCAAACAGATCAACGTCAACCTCGCCGTCGAACCCACGGGCTGGTTTCGCGACGGTCAATGAAGTAGAAAGTACCGATCCCGACGCGTGCGATATCGATATTTTTTGTGTGAAAAATCCGTTGTCTGTCCTCTTCAGTAAACGCGTTATCGCCGCAGCCGTCGCGCCTCTCGTTCTTTCTGCGTGTGGGAATAATTATCATGATGCTGATCCTTACCAGTTTGATGCTACACCAGCAGCGTCTACGTTTGATTCGCCTAATTCGCCGAAAGTGTTAGCCCGAGCGAGACTGCAGATTCGAGCTCGAAACCAAAGATACGTCCAACGAGTTAATGAAAAAAGAGGGAACAACTTTGTGCGCATCGATCTTGAATACTATGTCGAGTTTCATGAAAGAGGCTAATCAAACTATTCGAAATATTGCACAGAATCGTTGCACGTATTTCTTCGTACCAATGATGACGATCTCGCTTAAGAAGACATTTCCCATGCGCTGATCATCTAGTTATGAGCGTGTGAAGCCGCAACGTCTACACCGAGGTCAACCACATCAATGTCGACTTCGCGCTGCAACCGACCGGCCGGTTTCGCAATGCGACACGATCTAGATGGCGCGCGTTCGATTTTGTCACGCGAATCCTGAAACCGTGTTGGCACTTCAAGCTGCGGTGATCGGCAACGTCGAGACGGGCGCTTACCTCTGCCTCGATCTTTCATCGGAAGATCACCGGGAAGCGGAACGAATTTTAATGACGACGTCGCCGATACCGTTGCGGGCGGCCGATGCTCTCCACCTTGCGCTCGCTGTCGGCGCGAAGGCGAAAGGCGTTCTGACGTACGACAAGACCGCGGCGGCGGCTAGTCGCTTTCTCGGTTTTGCATCGCTACCCGTATAGCTAACGAAACGAGCGTTCGAAAACTGCGAACGAGCTTCGTCCTCTAAGCAATCTGCGCTCTTCATGCGAGTCATATCTCTCGATGTCGTAAGAATGGTGAGATACATGGTATCGTTTCTTCGGAATATCGTATTCGCTCGTCTCGTGTCTTTGTGTGCCGCTCGTTTCGTGCGCGTTACGGCGGCCGCTGCGGCCGCAGTCGCGCTCGGAATCGCGAGCGTCGATCGGCAGGCGGCGTTCGCGCAAGCGCAGCCGGAGTATCGCTGCGCTCCGTTTACGCTCGAGACGCATTCGACGTGGCCGCTGCTCGTCGCTGCGAAAGACGGGGCGGTCTGGTACGTCGATCGAAACGGCAACCGTCTCATTCGCGTCGGGCGCGATCGCACGTCGAGACCGATTGTCCCGGTCGACGCCGCGACGGTGTCGCTCACCGGACTTACCGCAGCGCCCGACGGCGCGATCTGGTACAGCAAGGACAAGACGCATCGGATCGGCCGGATCCCGCCCGGCGGCGGCAAGGGCGTCGAATACGAACTGCCCGCGCCGAACCTCTTCGCCGCCGGGATCGCGGCGGCGCCGGACGGGCGGATCTGGTTCGCCGATCCCGTCGGCAACAAGGTCGGCGTCATCACGAAGGACGGGAACGTCACGTCGTACGACGCGCCCGTCATCAACGGTTCGCCCGCGTCGCCGGCGGACGGCATCGCCGTCGCGGACGACGGCTCCGTGTGGGTCACGTCGACCTCGCACAACGCGGTCTATCGCGTCGATCCGGGCGACGGAACGTTCAAAAAATTCGATATCGCGACGCCCGAAGCGCAGCCGGCGGCGATCGCGGCGGGGAGCGACGGCGCGCTGTGGTTCGTGATGCCGGCGGTCGGTAAGATCGGCCGCATCACGACCGATGGTCGGATCACGGAATACGCGCAGAAGCTGATCGGACTACGCGGTATCGCGGCCGGTCCGGGCGGCGCGATCTGGTACGGGACGAACGAGGGCATCGGTCGCATCGACCCGGCGACGGGACGCATTCGAACCTTCGCATGTGACGGCCGCGGCGGCCTCGCGATCGGTTCCGACGGTCACCTTTGGGTCCTCGGTGACGGCGAGATGTTCGTCGTTCGTCCCCAGACCGAGAGCACGAAGGCGCGCGCTACGCACTCGTAGTCCGACTCGGTCGAACGTGCCGGAAGGGAAACGCGCGTCGCATACATCAAACACGCCGCCTCGTACCGTCCCGCGGCTTCCGGCTCTCGGTTCGGTGCATTCGACCCCGAGCGGAGTAGAACGTGAACGATAAAGAGCTGGTGCTCACCCAAGAAGGTTTGACGAAGCTCGAGCAGGAGCTCGAGGAACTCAAGACCGTCCATCGCCGCGAAGTCAACGATCGCATCCGGCACGCCAAAGAGTTCGGCGACATCTCCGAAAATGCGGAATACGAGGACGCGAAACAGGAACAGGCATTCGTCGAAGGCCGCGTGCTCAAGGTCGAGGCGATGATCCGCAACGCGCGCATCATCGATTCGTCGGATTACGCGCAAGACGAAGTGCATCTCGGTGCGACGGTCAAGCTCAAGGAGACCAAGGGCGGCGCGAGCCACGAGTTCACGATCGTCGGCTCGACGGAAGCGGATCCGGCGAACGCGCGCCTCTCAAACGAATCGCCGCTCGGCGCGGCTCTCATCGGCAAGAAGAAGGGAGAGACGATCGAAGTCTCGACCCCGCGCGGCGTCAACACGTATAGGATCGAAGCGATCAACTCGACCAAGAAGAAGGTCGCGAAGAAAGCTTCGTAAGGTATGGAATCGCCGGCCGCGGAACGCGGCGACGAGCTCGGCCGCCGCGAGCGCGAGCTGCGCGATCAGCGCCGCACCAATCTCGAGGCACTGCAAGCCGCGGGTGCCGACCCCTGGCGCGAGACGCGCTACGCCGTCACCGCGCATGCGACGGATCTGATCGAACGATACGTCGACCTCACGGCCGAAAGCGAACCCGTCATCGAACCGGCGTCCCTCGCCGGTCGGATGCTCGGCGTGCGCAAGATGGGGAAGGGTGCGGTCTGGGCGGACCTTTGGGATCGCAGCGGCCGTCTGCAGATCTACGTGCGCTCCGATGCGGTCGGCGACGAAGCGTTCGCGCGCTTCGACGCGCTCGATCTCGGCGATATCATCGGTGTGACGGGCGTGCCGTTCCGTTCGAAAAAGGGCGACCTGACGCTGCGCGTCGCGTCGTTCGCCGTGCTCGCGAAAGCGCTCGCGCCGATGCCCGACAAATGGCACGGTCTGCAAGACGTGGAGAAGCGCTACCGGCAGCGCTACGTCGATCTGATGATGAACGAGGACGTGCGGCGAATCTTCATCACGCGTTCGAAGATCGTCTCGGAGATGCGTCGCTTCTGCGATGCGCGCGGCTTCATCGAATGCGAGACGCCGACGATGCTGCACGTCGCGGGCGGTGCCGCGGCGCGGCCGTTTCGCACGCATCACAACGCGCTCGACGTCGATCTCGATCTGCGCATCGCGACGGAGCTCAACCTGAAGCGCCTCGTCGTCGGCGGCCTCGAACGCGTCTACGAGATCGGTCGGATCTTCCGCAACGAGGGGATCGATACGACGCACAATCCCGAGTTCACGATGCTCGAGCTCTATGCGGCGTACTGGTCGGTCGACGAGATGATGGATTTCAACGAATCGCTCTTCGCGCATCTCGTCGAGACCGTTCTCGGCTCGTCGCACGTGACGTACGGGGAGAAGACGCTCTCGTTCGCACGGCCCTTCGCGCGGATCGGCTATCTCGAGGCGCTCGCGAAATACGGCGGGCTCGAGCGGACCGAGGTCCTCGATCCGGCGGGCGCGCAGCGCATCCTCGCGCGGCTCGATCTGCCGCCCTCGCAGACGCACGCGCAGGCGCTCGACAAGATCTTCGAACGGATCGTCGAGCCGCATCTCGTCGACCCGACGTTCGTTTACGACTATCCGGTCGCGATCTCTCCGCTCGCGAAACGAAAGCCGGACGACCCCGAGATCGTCGATCGCTACGAGCTCTTCGGCGCGAACGTCGAGCTCTCGAACGCCTTCACGGAACTCAACGATCCGGGCGATCAGCGGGCGCGCTTCGAAGCGCAGATCCTCGAGCGGCGCCAGGGCGACGACGAGGTGCCGCCGCCCGACTGGGATTACGTCGCCGCGCTCGAGTACGGGCTGCCGCCGACCGCAGGGATCGGGATCGGCGTCGATCGACTCGTCATGCTACTCACGGATCAGCAGTCGATTCGAGAGGTCATCCTCTTCCCGCTGCAGCGCCCGCTGCCGGCGTAGGGCGGTTCGGACGGTATTCGGACGCTGGCTGGACGACCGAGCGATAGGCTCGGCTCATGGAAAGACGTCAGCACCTCGACCTTCTCGAACGCCTGACCCCGCGCGAGTGCGAAGTCGCAGAGCGCGTCGTCGCGGGCGCGTCCAACGGCCAAACGGCTCTCGCTCTCGGCCTGAGCCGCCGGACCGTCGAGAACCACCTCGCCAACATCTATCGCAAGCTCCGCATCACGTCGCGCGAGCAACTCGCGGCGGCCGCGATCGCCTCGCTTCAGATGGACGAGGCGGCTCCGATCGCCCCGCCGATCGATGCGGAACCCGGGCGCGACTGGCGGGCGACCGCCGTGCTTTTCCGCCGACCGCAGGCCGTCGAAACGCACGTCTGACCCGCCCCGGCTCGCGGCGCGAGGTCGCATCGGCGGCTCGCGCCGAAACGGGACTCGCAGCATGCTAGCCGCCGACTTCGACGTGCCCGGGACGATCGACCGGGCACGCTCGCTCATCGCGATCGAACGCGATCCGATCGCGAACGCGGCGAATCTCGCCGCGTTCGTGCGCCGAGAGCTGCCGGAGCTGAATTGGGCCGGCTTCTACATCGTGCGGCACGACCAGCTCGTGCTCGGCCCGTTCTCCGGCAACCCCGCGATCACGCGCATCGCCCTCGGGAGCGGGGTGTGCGGATCGGCCTGGGAGCAGAAGCGGACGCTCGTCGTGCCGGACGTCCATGCGTTCGCCGGGCACATCGTCTGCGATATCGCGTCGCGTTCGGAGATCGTCGTCCCGCTCGTGCGCGACCATCGCGTCGTCGCGGTTCTCGACGTCGATAGCCCGGTCGCCGACCGTTTCGGAGCCGCCGAACGCCGCTTCTTCGAGTCGCTCGCCGCGCTGTACGTCGAAGCGTCCGATCCGTTCTGAACGAACCGGGCGCGGCGACCTATCGCGTCGTCATCGAATACGACGGGACGGATTTTCACGGCTTCCAATTTCAGCCGGGCCTGCGAACGATCGCGGGGAGCGTGGAAGCCGCACTCGGTTCGCTCTTCGACGAACCCGTCAAGGTGACGGTCGCCGGCCGGACCGACGCGGGCGTTCACGCGTCGGGTCAGGTGATCTCGTTCGTCTCACACGATCGCTTCCCGGTCGAGCGGCTCGCGATCGCACTCAATACGGTCCTCCCGGCCGACCTTTCGGCGTGCGCGGGCGCCCGCGTCGGGGCCGATTTCTCGGCGCGCAATTCGGCGCTCGCGCGGCACTACGTGTACACCGTCCTCAATCGTCGCCATCCCTCGGCCGTCCGGCGGCGGTTCGCCGCGCACGACCACCGCGCGCTCGACGACGAGCGCATGCGAGACGGCGCGGCGCGGCTGATCGGGCAGCACGATTTTGTGACGTTCTGCGGCGTCGTCCCCGATCGCGGCACGACCGTCCGAACGCTCCACGGGATCGAGATCGAACGCAACGGCGACCTCGTGCGATTCCGGTTCGCGGGGATCGGCTTCTTGCATCGCATGGTCCGGATCATCACGGGCACCCTGCTCGAGGTCGGCGCCGGCCGGCGGACCCCCGAGAGCGTCGCGGGGATGCTCGCCGCCCGCGACCGCCGCGTCGCGGGCCCGACCGCCCCCGCCCACGGCCTCTGCCTCGTCAACGTCGTCTACGCCGGTTTCGAATCCGCCTCCGCGGCTAGTCGTCGTAGCGGTTGACGAGGATTTTGATCTGGCGGGTCTTGCTCGAGCGCAAGAACGTGATGTTGACGTGTTGGCGGCCGAACGCGAAAACGAAGATGTAGTCGAACGATTCCGCGCCGTCGCCCTCCTTGCGGGCGAAGCGCTGGAAGCGACCCATGAAGTCTTGCACGGCGGTACACGGCGCGACGTCCGTGAAGAAGTTCCGACCGAGCACGCGCTCTTTGGAGAGGCGCGCGAGGCGCGACTCGTAGCTGTTATACTGTTCGATGTTGCCGTCGAGATCGACGGCGATCAATCCGAACGGCAAAGCATCGATTTCGTCTTCGGAGAGCTCGAAGAGGTCGGTTGCTTCGAACATGCGTCGATCTCTCGTTACCTTCGTGAGGAGCGTTCCCTCTTGACCGACGACCGGCGCGGCCTCGGCAGCGACGACCTCGACCGGCTCTGCGCGCAGGGCCGGGTCGAGGCGATCGCGCGGCGCGCCGTCGTGCCGCTCGACGGCCCGACCGTCGTGGTCGTGATCGGCGGCTTCTTCCGCATCTTCCGCAACGCCGCGTTCGTCCGCGACGTGACGCTTGGGCTGGCCTCGCGCGGGGACGTGCTCGCCCCGAGCGCCGCGTTCGGAGATCGCCCGACGGAGACAGGGGCCGAAGCGCTCGCGGAAGGGCACGTGCTGTTGCTCTCGCCCGACGCGTGGAATCTCGGGGCCTCGGCCGAACCCGAGCTCGCGCTCAAGATGGCGTTCTCGATCGCGCGGCGCGTCAATCGCCTCCAGGCGAAGGTCGAGCAATTCAGCCGCGCCGGGGTCGAGGGGCGGGTCGCGAGCAGTCTGCTCGAGCTCGCAACCGATTTCGGGACCGTGACCCAAGCCGGGCCGCGGCTCGACATCCCGCTCTCGCAGGAAGATCTCGCTCGGCTCGCCGGGACGACGCGGGAGACGTGCTCCTCGACGATCGCGGAGTTCGCCCGCCGGGGCCTGGTTCGCGGCGGCCGGCTACGCGGGCTGCTGCTGCTCGATCCGGCCGGGCTGCGAGCGCTCGTCGACGCGTGAGCGTTGACATGCCTGGTTCGCTCCTATAATATAGGCAGGTTGTCCGCGGGCACTCGTCCGTCCCACCGTTCTCATAAGGCTACGATGCGCACCTATCAGCAAAAAACCGCCGAGACCTCGCACGACTGGTACGTCGTTGATGCGGCGGGTTTGCGCTTGGGCGTCGTCGCCGTTCGCATCGCGCGAGCGCTCTCCGGGAAGCATAAGCCGACCTGGACGCCGCACATCGACGATGGCGATCACGTGGTCGTGCTCAATGCCGACAAGGTCGAGCTCGGCGGCGATAAGTGGAACCAAAAGGTCTACCATCGCCACAGCGGCTTCCCGGGCGGCCTTCGCACGGAGACGGCCCTCGAAGTAAAACGGAAGTATCCGGAGCGCCTCATCGAGCGCGCCGTTCGCGGAATGTTGCCGACCAATCGCATGCGCGACGTGCAGTTGCGCCGCCTCAAAGTGTACGCGGGAGCGGAGCATCCGCACGCGCCGCAGCAGCCGAAGGAGCTCTCGTAGTGGAGACGACCGAATCGTTCGGCGGGACCGGTCGCCGCAAGCGTGCCGTCGCCCGCGTCAAGCTCGTCATGGGTCAGGGCGTGATCACGGTCAACAAGCGCCCGGTCGAAGAGTACTTTCCGCGTCCGAGCTTGCTGCAAATCGTCCGTCAGGCGCTCGAAGTGACGGAGACGTCCTCGCGCTTCGATATCCACGTCAAGACGCAGGGCGGCGGCGTCGCCGGGCAAGCCGGGGCGGTTCGCCACGGAATCGCCCGCGCGCTCGTCGAGATGGACGAAGCGATGCGCAGCCCGCTTCGTAAGAACGGTCTGATGACGCGCGATCCGCGCGAAAAAGAATCGAAGAAATACGGCCGGAAGCGCGCTCGCAAGCGCTTCCAATTCTCGAAGCGCTAGGCTCGAGACGACCGGAAGGAGCCTCGCCGCATGCGAGGCTTTTTTCGTCGGCGCGCGGTCTCGTGGCGTATCGCCGCGTCGGTTCGCTCGGCGATCGATGGTCGCACGCGAGGTGCTAGGAACGATCGTGAAACGACGTTCCATGCGGGAGGCCCGCAGGTAGGAACTTCGCACCGTCCCTCCAACGCCAATGAACGCAATTCAGCGAATGGAGACGACATGACCGCTACGCTCGAACGCCAAGAGCTCTTCGACCTCAGCAAGCTCGGGATCGACAATCCGTTCAAACGGCGCTATGACAATTTTATCGGCGGCCGCTTCGTGCCGCCGGTCAACGGGCAGTATTTCGCCAACGTGAGTCCGGTCATCGGGCATCCGTTCACGGAGGTCGCGCGCTCGACCGCCGAGGACGTCGAAAAAGCCCTCGATGCCGCTCATGCCGCGAAAGACGCGTGGGGCCGGACGCCCGTCGCGCAGCGCGCCGGCATCCTCAACAAGATCGCCGATCGGATGGAAGAGAAGCTCTCCATCCTCGCGCTCGCCGAGACGATCGACAACGGCAAACCCCTGCGCGAGACGACGTTCGCGGACATCCCGCTCGCGATCGATCACTTCCGCTATTTCGCGGGCTGTATCCGCGCGCAAGAGGGTGGAATCAGCGAGATCGACGGCACGACGGTCGCGTTCCACTATCACGAACCGCTCGGCGTCGTCGGGCAGATCATCCCGTGGAACTTCCCGATCCTCATGGCCGTATGGAAGCTCGCTCCGGCGCTCGCCGCGGGCAACTGCGTCGTCCTCAAACCGGCGGAACAAACGCCGGCGTCGATCATGGTCTGGATCGAGATGATCGCCGACCTCCTACCGCCGGGCGTCGTCAACATCGTTCAGGGCTTCGGACTCGAAGCGGGCAAGCCGCTCGCCTCGAACAAGCGCATCGCGAAGATCGCGTTCACGGGCGAAACGACGACGGGTCGCCTCATCATGCAGTATGCGTCGCAGAACATCATCCCGGTGACGCTCGAGCTCGGCGGCAAATCGCCGAACGTGTTCTTCGCCGACGTGATGGAGCAAGACGATAAATTCTTCGACAAGGCGCTCGAAGGCTTCGCGATGTTCGCTCTCAATCAGGGCGAAGTGTGTACGTGTCCGTCGCGCGCGCTCGTTCAGGAATCGATCTACGACAAATTCATGGAACGCGCGATCGCGCGCGTCGGGAAGATCAAGCAGGGCAACCCGCTCGACATGAACACGATGATCGGCGCGCAAGCCTCGAACGAACAGCTTGAGAAGATCCTCTCGTACATCGACATCGGGAAACAGGAGGGCGCGAAAGTCCTCACGGGCGGGACGCGCAACGAACTCGACGGCGCGTTCAAGGACGGCTACTACGTGACGCCGACCGTGCTCGAAGGCAAGAACAGCATGCGCGTGTTCCAAGAAGAGATCTTCGGGCCCGTGCTCGCGGTCACGTCGTTCAAGGACGAAGCGGACGCGCTCGAGATCGCGAACGATACGCTCTACGGTCTCGGTGCGGGTGTCTGGTCGCGCGACGTCAACACGGCGTATCGCATGGGTCGCGGGATCCAAGCGGGCCGCGTCTGGACGAACTGCTACCATCTCTATCCCGCGCACGCGGCGTTCGGCGGCTACAAGTCCTCCGGCATCGGGCGCGAGAATCACAAGATGATGCTCGATCATTACCAGCAGACCAAGAACGTGCTGCAGAGCTATAGCGACGACGCGCTCGGCTTCTTCTAGGACGATCGTGGGTTACGCGCTCCGCGTCGACGTGACCCCGAAGGCTCTCGAACTCATCGAGAGCCTTCGGGCGCGTCACGGCGCATTGATGTTCCACCAATCCGGCGGCTGCTGCGACGGCAGCAGCCCGATGTGTTTTCCGCTCGGCGATTTCATGCTCGGCGATTCCGACGTGCGGCTCGGCGAGATCGGCGGCGCGCCGTTCTACATGAGCCGCGAACAATTCGAATACTGGAAGCACACGATGCTCATCATCGACGTCGTTCCGGGGCGCGGCGGGATGTTCTCGCTCGAGAACGCGGAGGGCGTACGATTCCTGACGCGCTCGAGAATGTTTACCGATGAAGAATCGACGCGCCTCGAACCCGTGGTTAGCGGCGCGCCCGTCTAGCGCGGCGTCGGCGTGATCGCGTAGGCGGAGACGAGTTCGGAGCGGCCCTTGATGCGCGCTTTCACGCGCTCGATCGGGAGCGCGATCGGCCCCGCGTCGATGTACGTCGCTTCGTCGCAGTAGATCGATCCGGCGGGCGCCGCGCTCTGCAGGCCGTTCGCGAGATTGACCGCGTCGCCGATGACCGTGTAATCCATGCGGCGCGTACTGCCGAAGTGTCCCGCGACGACGTCGCCCGTGGCGAGCCCGATCGAGATGACGAGCGGGTAGCCGATGCGCGGTTCGAGATCCGCGACGATCTCCTGAAGGCTGATCGCGGCCGCGACGGCGCGAGCGGCATCGTCGTCGCGAGCGCGCGGCGGCCCGAAGACCGCCATCATGCCGTCGCCGTAAAACTTGTCGAGCAGGCCGTCGTGTTCGAACACGACGCGGACCGCTTCTTCGAAATAACCGTTGAGGATCTCGACGACGCGTTCGGGCGGCAGGCGCGCGGCGAGCGACGTGAAGCCGCGCACGTCGGCGAAGAACATCGTCGCGCGCGTGCGCACGCCGCCGAGCTTGAGCGGCCGCGGATCCTGCATGAGCGACGTGACGATGTGCGGCGCGAGATAGCGCGAGAACGATTCCGCGACGCGCGCGTTCTTCTCGGTCTGCGCCTCGTGCGCGATCTCGAGCCGGCGATACTTCGTGACGTCGCTGAGCATGAGCGCGACGCCGCCGGCCCTCGTGCCGTCGAGCGGTGCGAGCGCGATCTCGACGACGAGCCGTCGATTGTCGCCGCGCAGCGCTTCGACCTCGGCGCGCAATTGCACGGCGCCGCTCGCGAAGAACATCTCGAGCAGTTCGGGGAGATCGGGGACGATAGCGGCGATCGCATCGACGGAGCGGCCGATGACGTCGCCCGAACGGATGCCGAGCGTCTCTTCGGCGGAGCGATTGAACGTCGTGATCTCGAGCTGCGATGAGAGCGTGATGACGCCGCTCGCGATCGCCTCGAGGATGCGCGCGCCGAACGCGTGCAGCGCGCCGATGCGATCCGCGCGTTCCCCCTCGCGTTCGAAGATGCGCGCGTTATCGAGCGCGAGCCCGACACCGATACCGAACGAGACGAGTTGGCCGCGCGTGCGCGCGTCGAATGTCGCCTCGTCCGCGCCGCCTTCGAGATAGAGCGCGCCCGCGATCGCGTCGCGGTCGCCGAGGAGCACGCAGGCGGTCGCGCAGACGTTCGGTGCGGCGTCCGTGAACGCGGCTTGGCCCGATTCGATGACGCTCGCGACGAGCGCCTGCGGCACGTGACGCGCGATCGTCGATGCGCTCGCGCTCGCATCGCGCACGGTCGAGAGGCGGCGGTCGTCGCGCGAGACGATCATCGCGCGCGTGCCGCGCCCGATTTCGAGCGCGAGCGCGAGCGCCTGTTCGATGATCGCGTCGGAATCGAGCGAGCCCGCGATGACCCGCGTTATGCGCAGCATCGCATCGTCCGTCTCCGCGTCCGAGCGCATCGCGTCTGCGTTCGGCCGGCCGCCATGTGTAGTCCGGGTCACGTTCTCGTAGTTCGGCGCGCGGCGTCCCCAACGTGAGTACGAGCGTTCACGGGAGCGCAACGTCGTCGCGACCTCGCGTCCATATCGGCTCGCTAGACTGCGGCTATGGATGCGATACCGAGCGATCTTTCGAGTTCCGCCCTCGCCGCGCGCGAACGCCTGTCGGGGGACGCGCGCGCGAGCGCCCAAGCGGGTGCGGCCGGCCGGCCCGCATCGCAAGCGGCGATGGCGACGGTCGCACGCGAGGCCGTGTTCGCGGACGCCCTGCTCTCCGCGATGCACGCACGGCTCGAAGAGATGAAAGCGATCGCCAAATGAGCGAGTTCGATATCTTGAGCGCTTCGGCTGCGGGGATGGACGCGCAACGTTCGGCACTCGACCTCGCCGCCCGCAACGTCGCCGCCGCGGAAGCGACCTCCGACGGTTCCTCGTTCGCGCGGCTCGTGCCGCAGTACGCGTTCGGTACGCCTCCGGGCGACGCGGGCGATCCGGGCGGCTTCGAGCCGCCGGAACCGGGCGGCGCCGAGGACGGGCTCGATGCGAACGCCGAGACGGCCGCGGTTCGATACGTCGGCGCGCGCAGCGAACGCGGGGTCGACGTCGATGCGGTCACGGAGATGGTCGCGGTGCTCGACGCGCAGCGCGCCTTCGAAGCGAACGCATCGGTGTTCGATATCGGCAAGCGGCTCGCGGAGCGCACGATCGACATGGGGCGCCTGCAATGATCGCCCCCGGACGCGTGGAGTTTTTCGGTGTCGGCGCGCCGGTCGATGCGAACGCCGCCGCCGCCCCGTCCCCCGGCGGCGCCGGCGCATTCGCGGCCGCGCTCGGCGGTGCGTTCGCCCGCGCCTCCGATGCCCTCGAACGCGCGGGATCGGCGGAACGCTCGTTCGTCGCGGGCCACGGCGGCCTGCAAGAGATGGTGCTCGAGCGCGCGCAGGCCGATATCGCGCTGCAGATCGCGAGCACCGCGGCCTCGCGCGCCACACAGGCGCTCTCGACGATCCTCGGGATGCAGGTCTAGGTGCGCGCGCTCGTCGCCCGCTGGAACGCGCTCGCGCCGCGCATGCGGCTCGCCGCCGGACTCTTCGCACTCGCTGCGCTCGGCGCATCCGCGTTCGCCTTTCTCTCGCAGCGCGATACGCGCGTCGCACTCTTCGCGACGCCGCTGCGCACCGAGCAGGTCGCGGAGGTCGCATCGCGACTCGCCGAATGGAACGTCCCGTTCGCCGAGACGCCCGACAACGTCCGCGTCGCGGCCGCGGCGCGCAACGCGCTGCTCCTGCGGCTGTCGGTCGTCGGTATCCCGCACGCACATCTCGCGAGTTCGTCCGACGTGCTCGAGAAGGCGGGGCCGCTGACGCCCGAGTCCGTCCTCGAGGCGGAACAGCGCGACGGGCTCGCCGGGGATATCGCCCGCGGGCTCCGCGGGTTGCCGGGCGTCGCCGATGCGACGGTCATCATCGCGCCCGCCTCCGCGGCGACGTTCGCCGACGAAAGCTCGCACGCCGCGACCGCGTCGGTCCGGCTCGCAGTCGCGCCCGGCGCGACGCTCTCCGATGCGACGCTCGCCGGGATCCGGCAATACGTCGCATCGGGCGTACCGGGGCTCGACGCGCGGCGCGTCGCGATCCTCGACGACCGCGGCCTCGCGCTCTCTGCGGACGCGCGCGATGCGCCCGCGAGCGAGGCGCTCGCGATGCAGCAGTCGCTCCAATCGGCGTTCGATCAGGCCCTCGGCGCGGGCGCCGCGATCGTCCGCGTCCGCGTGAGCTACGATTCGCGCGTCCGCGAGCTTCACGACGTCGTGCGGAAACCGCTCGGCAGCCGGGCGATCGGCACCACCATCGCGGGCGAGAGCTATCAGAGTCCGAGCAAACGCTATTCGAAGACGAATCGCTCGATCGACGGCGGGAGCGAGGTGCAAGACGAGCGCGTCGAGACGCCCGCGGGCCGGCTCGAGCGCGTCTCGGTCGCCGTCGCCGTCGATGCGGCGCGGCGCTTCGATCTCGGGCAGATCAAGTCGCTCGCGATCGGAACGCTCGGCCTCGTCTCGGCGCGCGGCGATTCGGTCTCGATCGAATCGATCGCCTTCCCGCACGCGCCGCCGTTTACGGCTCCGGCCGGGGCCGGCTGGCTCGCGCTCGCCGGAGAGCTCGGACCCGCCGCCCTGCTCGCGCTCGGGCTCGTCGTCGCCGTTCGAATCGGCGCGCGTCCGGCCGTCGCGATCTGCGAGAACGTCGTCGCGCGGCTCGCGGTCGCGCGCACGACGCGCGCGGTCGCGAGCTTCGCGCCGTCGCACGTGCGGGGG
>CAZZYZ010000053.1:0-16725 GCA_964658425.1 Vulcanimicrobiota bacterium
CCGTTCACCCACGCGAGTGGGACATCATCACGAAGCTGGCAGCCGAACCGTCTCCGGCGTAGCGTGGCGCCGGACGCGATTAGAGCGTCTTCGCGGCTTGCAGCAAAAGGTCGTGGGCGCAGAGCGGCGGTTCGCCGTCGCGGGGGACGCGACGAACGTAGCTGCCGTCGGCTTGCAGCCAGCGCGTCTTGACGTTGTCCTCTTCGAGCACGTCGAGGATCCCGGTTCGAATGTACTCGCAGAGCGCCGGATCGAGGACGGGGACGACCGTCTCGACGCGACGGTCGAGGTTGCGGCCCATCCAATCGGCACTGCCCATGTAGATCTCGCGCTCACCGCCGTTCTCGAAGACGAAGATGCGCGAGTGCTCGAGGAAGCGGCCGACGATGCTGCGCACGCGGATCGTCTCGCTCACGCCCGGGACGCCGGGGCGCAATTCGCACATACCGCGCACGATGAGTTCGATCGGCACACCCGCCTGGGATGCCTTATAGAGCTCGCGCACCATGCGCGCATCGCTGATCGAATTGAGCTTCGCCGTGATCCCGCTCGGGCGGCCGTTTCGCGCGTGCTCCGTTTCTCGCTCGATCAGCTCGACGAAGCCGGAACGCATCGAGGTCGGCGCGACGAGCATCTCGTCGTACACGGTCGTCTTCGAAAAGCCGGTCAAACGATTGAAGAGGTTCGTGACGTCGCGGCCGAGTTCGGGCCGGCACGTGAACAGCGAGAGATCGGTGTAGATCTTCGCCGTCTTATCGTTGTAGTTGCCCGTGCCGAAATGCATGTACCGACGAATGCCGTCGGGCTCGTCGCGCACGACGAGCGTCACCTTCGCGTGCACCTTGAGCCCGGAGAAACCGTACACGACGTGCGCGCCGACGCGTTCCAAATTGCGCGCCCAATGGATGTTGTTCTCCTCATCGAAGCGGGCTTTGAGTTCGATGAGCGCCGCGACTTGTTTGCCGTTCTCGGCGGCCGCCATCAGCGCGCCGACGATCGGCGAATTCCCCGAGGTGCGATAGAGAGTCTGCTTGATCGCGAGGACGTGCGGATCGCTCGCGGCTTGCTGCACGAATTGCACGACGGGGTCGAACGATTCGAACGGATGCTGCAACAGCAGATCGCCTTCGCGAATCGCGGCGAAGATATCGGTCTGGCCGCGCAGCCGTTTCGGAATCGCGGGCGTGAACGGCTCGTCGTGCAGTTCCGGGCGATCGAGGCCGACGATCGTCCAGAGATCGGAGACGCCGAGCATCGACTCGATCGCGTAGAGATCGGGGGCTTCGAGCGAGAGCGCTTCGAGCAGCATCTCGCGCAGATGCGTCGGCATCGACGCTTCGACTTCGAGCCGGACCGGCTCGCCGAAGCGCCGTTTGCGAAGCTCCGATTCGATCATCCGCAGCAGATCGTCGGCCTCGTCTTCTTGCAGATCGAGATCGGCGTCGCGCGTGACGCGGAAGCGGTACGACGCATGGATCGCCATGCCCGGGAAGAGCACTTCGAGATTGTTCGCGATGATGTCTTCGAGCAGCACGTAGTGCGCCTCGCCCGCCGCGGCTTCGACCGGCACGAGCCGGGCGAGGCTCGCCGGAACCTTGACGCGGGCGAAGTGCCGTATCTCGCCCTCGGCCGTATCCTCGTGCATCTCGACGCCGAGCGAGAGCGAGAGATTGGAGATATACGGAAACGGGTGGCCGCTATCGACCGCGAGCGGCGTGAGCACCGGGAACACGCGTTCCGCGAAGAGTTTGCTGAGCGACGCGCGCTGTTTTTTTGAAAGCTCGCCGTACTGCAAGATCGCGATGCCCTGCTCGCGCAGTGCCGGCCGCAGATCCCGGCTCAGCAGTTCGTCCAAGCGCGCGAGCAGGGGCCGCAGCCGCTCGGAGATCGCGGCGAGTTGCTCCGCCGGCAGCCGGCCGTCGTTGGAACGCTTGTGGACTTCCGCCGCGACCTGCTGCTTGAGCGCCGCGACGCGGATCATGAAATACTCGTCGAGATTCGTGCTGAAGATCGCGGCGAACTTCACCCGCTCGAGCAGCGGGTTCCCTTCGTCGAACGCCTCTTGCAAGACGCGATCGTTGAACTCCAGCCACGATAGTTCACGACTGAAGTAGAGCGACGGATCTTCGAGCTGAGGCGGCGCGGGCGCGGGCTCCTGCGGCCGATCGCCCAGCGGCTCGGCTTCGGTCGGCACGATCATATGCCAGGGGCTTCGGCGACGGGCGAACGAAGTCCACCGTTAAGAACAGATGAACGATTACTTGGCGCACGTTCGCGAGCACCTGGCGCTATCGGCGAGTGCGCTCGCGATCGCGATCGCGATCGGAGTTCCGCTCGGCGGCTATCTCGCGCGTGCGACGCGCACCCGCGACGCGACGCTCGCGCTCGTCAACATCGCGCGGGTTCTCCCGAGCCTCGCCGTCCTCGCGCTCGCCCAGCCCGTCCTCGGGATCGGCTACGTGCCCGCCCTCGTCGCGCTCGTGCTGCTCGCGATCCCACCCGTCGCGATCAACACGGACGTCGCGCTACGCGGCGTCGCGGCCGCGCTCATCGAAGCGGCGCGCGGCCTCGGAATGACCGAGCGTCAGGTCGGGCGCCGAATCGCCTGGCCGCTCGCGCTGCCGATCGTGTTTGCGGGAATCCGCACGGCCTCGGTCGAGGTGATAGCGAGCGCGACGCTCGCCGCGTTCATCGGCGGCGGCGGTCTCGGCGAGTACATCCTCAACGGGCTCGCGAGCGGCGACGGGACGCTGCTCTTCCTCGGCGCCGGCTCGGTCGCCGCGCTCGCGCTCGTCGCGCAGGGCGCGCTGACCGTCGTCGAGCGGCGCCTGAGCACGCGAACGGGATGACGGGCGTCGCGACGCTCCCGCGCGGCAGGATGCTCGCGCTCCTCGGGGCCGCGGGCGCGCTCGGCGGCTGCGGCGGGCCGCGCACGATCTCGATCGGCGCGAAAGACTTTACGGAAGAGCTCGTGCTCGGCGAGCTCTACGCGCAGACCCTCGAACGCCACGGCTTTCACGTGACGCGCAAGTTCGAACTCGGCGGCACGCAGGTCGCGATGGAAGCGCTGCTGCGCGGCGATATCGATCTCTATCCCGAATACACGGGCACGGCTCTGCTCTCGATACTCAAGGAGCATACCATTCCCGACGCCGCGAAACTCTACGCGTTCGTAAAGCGCGCTTACGCCGAACGATATCCGCTGACGTGGCTGCGAGCCGCGCCCTTCGACGATCCCGAGGCGCTCGCGACGACGCGGGCGATCTCCGCCCGATATCGCGTGACGACGCTCTCGGAACTCGCGCCCGTCGCATCGCAATTGACGCTCGGCGCCGTTCCCGAATTCACGACGCGACCCGACGGCTTGCCGGGCTTGCAGCGCCTGTACGGCGGTTTCCGATTCAAATCGGTGCGGCTCTTCGATATCGGGCTGAAGTATCGGGCGCTCGAGTCGGGGCAGGTCGACGTCGCGGTCGCATTCGGCACGGATCCGCAAATCGAATCGGACCGCCTCGTCGTCTTCCGCGACGACAAGCACCTATGGCCCGACTATCAGGCTGCGCCCGTCGTGCGGAACGCGACGCTCGCCGCGCATCCGGCGATCGCACGGGCACTCGACGCGCTCGCGCCGCGGCTCACGAACACGGCGATGCGCCGCCTCAACGCCGCGGTCGATATCGATCGCCGAGATCCGGCAGACGCCGCGAGCGCGTTCTTGAAAGGGCACGTCGCATGAGCACGGCGCACCCTCGTCCCGGCGGCGCCTCGATCGAAGCGCGCGGCATCGTGGTCAGCTATCCCGGGGCCGGCCGCAACGCCGTCGACGACGTATCGCTGCGCGTCGCCGCGGGCGAGTTCGTCGTGTTGCTCGGGCCATCGGGCTGCGGCAAGAGCACGTTCATGCGAACGATCAATCGGCTCGTCGTCCCGGATCGCGGGACGGTCGAGATCGACGGCCGCGACGTGCGGGACGGATCGCCCGAGAAGCTGCGGCGCGGGATCGGCTACGTGATCCAAGCGGTCGGCCTGTTCCCGCATCTCACGATCGGGCGCAACGTCGCGATCGTCCCGGAATTACTCGGCTGGGATGCCGCGCGCATCGCCGCACGCGTCGACGAATTGCTCGCCCTCGTGCAGCTCGATCCGAGCCGCTATCGCGACCGCTATCCGCGCGAGCTCTCGGGCGGCGAACAACAGCGCGCGGGCGTCGCGCGCGCGCTCGCGGCAGAGCCGCGCGTCCTGTTGATGGACGAACCGTTTGGCGCCGTCGATGCGATCGTACGGCTCGCACTGCAGGATGCGATGCGCCGCATTCACGACGCGCTCGGCACGACGATCCTCTTCGTCACGCACGACGTCGATGAAGCGCTTCGCATCGCAGACCGCATCGTCGTCATGCGCGCGGGGAAGCTCGAACAGGTCGCCCCGCCGCTCGAGATCCTCGCGAAGCCCGCGACGCCGTACGTCGAGCAATTGCTCGACACGCGCGACGCCGTTCGGCGGCTGCAGTTATTGCGCGTACGCGATGCGATCGCAGATACCGCCGGATCGATCGTCGGAAGCGGGATCACCAAAACGATCGCGGCCGACGCGACGCTGCGCGAAGCGCTCTCGGCGTTTCTCGACGGCGCGGATCGCCTCGACGTTCGCGACGGCGAGCGGTCGATCGGCAACATCGATTTCGCGGCACTGCAGCGCGCGATCGCGGCGAAGCGATGAATCCGTTCGGCTATTTCGCGAGCCACCCCGGCACGATCGCGACGCATCTTCTCGAACACGTCTATCTCGTCGGCATCTCGCTACTGATCGCCGGGGCGATCGCGTTACCGCTCGGCGTCTTCGTCGCGCGTTCGCCGCGCTACGGCGGCTTCGTGCTGCAAACGCTCAACGTCGCGTACACGATCCCGAGTCTCGCGATCTTCGCGGTGCTCGTGCCGGTGCTCGGGATCGGCAGCGCGACCGCGATCGTCGCGCTCGTCATCTACGCGCAGATGCTGCTCGTGCGCAACGTCGCCGCGGGGATTCGCGGCGTCCCCGCACCGCTCGTGGAAGCCGCGCGCGGCCTCGGCATGACGCCCTGGCAACGCTTCTGGCGCGTCGAATTCCCGCAGGCGCTCCCGGTGATCGTCAGCGGCGCGCGGATCGCGACGGTCACCGCGATCTCGCTCGCGACGCTCGGCGCGTGGGTCGATGCGGGCGGGCTCGGCGTGCTGATCCTCTACGGACTCGAACACAACCGCCCGGATCAAACCGTCGCGGGCTCGCTCGTCGCGGCCGCGCTCGCGATCGCCGCCGATCGCGGCTTTCGCACGCTCGAAGCGCGCGCGTTACGGGGCGGGCGACGCGTTGTCGGGCGCGCGGAACGCTAGATTATCGATCTTCCCCGATGCGTCGGTCGAGACGATCGTCGGATACGCTCCCTTGGAAAAGACCGAGACGTATCCGCCGTTCCGAATCTCGACGCGCTCGAACGTCCCCGCGGTCGCGTGAAGACGATCGAGTAGGCCCGCGATCTGATCGGCGCCGACGTGCGAGATGAATTGCGCGGAGAACCATGCGGGGTCGCCCTTGCTCGCGCGTAGCAAGCGTTCGAGCGCGGTCCGATTCGCCGCGCTGATCTCGTCGTGGAAGAGCAACCCGGTGAGCTTCCCGCTTCCGTCGTACGCCGTCGAAGCGCGTAGCGTGCCGCGCGCGAAGGTCAGCAACTCGTCGGGCCCGGCGGGCACGATCGATTGCAGCGCACCGAGCGAAGCGCGATACGTGTCGATCGCGGCCTGCACGTTCGCGAGCGGAACGGCATCGGTAAACCCCGATGAGAAGCGCGCCGGATCGAGCCGCGGCTGATCGAACATCGCCTGCAAGACGGGCCTATCGCGCGCGGGATCGGCCGCGGGCCGAGAACGCGGCGGCGTCTGCGCGAAGGCACTCGATGCGAGGGAGAGGACGCCCGCGAACGTCACGAGCGTGGAGGGCAGACGGAGGCTCATCGCATGCATTTCGTTCGCCGGAACGGTCGTGCCTACGCGCGTTTGGCCCGCGCGGCTGCCGCTTCGACGAGCGCTTCGAAGAAGCGAACGTTCGCGTCGTGCGTCAACTCCTCGGGGTGCCATTGTACGGCGACGAAGAACGGATGCGGCTCGATGAGTTCGCACGCCTCGACGACGCCGTCCGGCGTGCGTCCGACGACCGCGAACGCGGGCGCGACCAGGCGCACCGCTTGGTGATGCAGCGAGTTCGTCTCGACGGTCTCCGACCCGAGGATCGCCGCGACCCGGCTCGTGGGTTCGAGCGTCACGCGGTGGCTCGTACCGTAATCGCCGCGGGCCTGGCCGCTCGTCGTCTGGCGATGGTTGATCCGGTACTCGGCGCCGAGCTCGTCCGCGAGATCCTCGACGAGCGTCCCGCCGAATGCGACGTTCGCGACCTGGAGGCCGCGACAGATCGCGAGCGTCGGTACGCCGCGCTCCCGCACGGCGCGCGCGAGCGCGAGTTCAAAGGCGTCGCGTTCAGCGTGATATTCGTCTTGCTCGGACTTCGAATGTTCGGCCGCGCCGCCGTAATGCGCGGGGTCGACGTCGACGCCGCCCGACAAGACGATGCCGTCGTGACTCGCGAGCACGGCATCGATCGCGCTGCGATCGTTCGGCAGCAGCGTCACCTCGCCGCCGGCGCGTTCGACGGCGCGGACGTACGGCGCCATCTTCCGCGCGATTCCGTCGACGTTCGCGGCCGGCGTTTTCGTCGTGATCCCGATACGCACGGCCACGTTCACACGACCACGAGCAGCGTCAATGCGAAGCGCTCCGCGTCGTCGAGCCAGCGGCACTCGACGCGCGCGCCGCTGCGAGCGGCGAGTTCCGCGATCCCCTCGGCGTCGAATTTGTACGACGATTCCGTGTGGATCGACTCACCCGCATCGAGCCGGACGTCGAGCCCGAGCGCTTCGATGCGTACGTTCATGCCGCGCCGCGCGACGAGGAACGATTCGACGACGCCGCGCCGCGCGTCGTAGCGCGCGACGTGTTCGAACGCATCGAGATCGAACCGGCCGCCGAGTTCGCGATTGATGCGCCCGAGCAGATTCTTATCGAACGCGGCGGTCACGCCCGTCGGATCGTTGTACGCGCGTTCGAGCGTCGAGGCGTCCTTCTTGAGATCGGTGCCGAGCAGGATCCCGTCGCCCGGGCGGAGCGCCCCCGCGAGTGCGGTCAGCAGCCCCTCGGCGGCGTGCGGCTCGAAATTTCCGAGGTTCGAGCCGAGGAAGAGCGCGAGCACGCGATCTTTCGTGCGCAGACGCCCGGCAGCGAGCACGTCCGTGTAATCGCTCGCGTACGCGACGACGTCGAGCCGCTCGTACGATCCGACGAGCGCGCTCGCGGAGGCGACGAGCGCGCTCGGCGAGATGTCGATCGGATGGTACGTGAGCCGCGGTTGGATCGCGAGCGCGGCCTCGATGAGCGCGCGCGTCTTGCGGGCGCTGCCGCTGCCGAGTTCGACGAGTTCGATCGGGCCTTCGAGCGCGCGGGCGATCTCGTGCGCTTTCGCATCGAGGATCGCCGCCTCGGTTCGCGTGAGATAGTATTCCGGCAGCGCGCAGATCGCTTCGAAGAGCGCCGATCCGAGCTCGTCGTAGAAATACTTCGGTGCCAAACGTTTCGGCATCGCCGAGAGGCCGGCCCGAACGTCGTCTGCGAACGTCTCGGTCGCGGCGACGGCGGGCGCGCGATAGAGCGCGAATCGCTCGCCCTCGGACGAGAAAGCGTCGTGGTCCGTTATCACGTGAATACCTGGTCCTTCGCGGGTGAGAGTTGTCTGCCGTACCCGTCAGGCACGTGCGGAAACGAATCCGACGCCCAGCGCGGCACCGAGAAACGCGTAGCGATCCGCGAGTTCCGCAACGACCTTTCGGCGCGGTTTGCCCGCGCCGTGTCCCGCTTCCGCTTCGATCGAGACGAGGATCGGCGCGTCGCCCGTCGTCTCCCGCTGCACGAGCGCGCCGAACTTCAGCGCGTGCATCGGATCGACGCGGCCGTCGGATTCGGCGCTCGCGACGAGCATCGCGGGATACGCGACCCCCGCGCGCACGTTGTGATACGGCGAATACGCGCGCAGGAACGCCGCATCTTCGGCGACGTCCGGATCGCCGTATTCGGCGATCCACAGCCGCGCGATCAGGAACTCGTGGAAGCGCAGCATATCGGTCAGCGGGACGAGGCAGACCGCGGCCGCCAGCAGATCGGGCCGCTGCGTGACGATCGCCGCAACGAGCAGGCCGCCGTTGCTCCCGCCGAGGATCGCTATCCGGGCCGGATCCGCGATCCCGCTCGTTCCGAGATACTCGAGCGCGGCGATCGCATCGTCGAAAACGTTTTGCTTTTTCTCGCGCATCCCCGCGCGATGCCAGGCCTCGCCGAATTCGCCGCCGCCGCGCAGGTTCGCGATCGCGTAGACGCCGCCCGCATCGAGCCACGGCACGACGCTCGGCGTATACGACGGCACGAGCGAGACGTTGAAGCCGCCGTACCCGTAGAGGATGGCGGGCGCCGAGCCGTCGCGCGGGACGCCCGCACGGGAGACGATCGTCAGCGGGACGCGCGTTCCGTCGCGCGACACGAACCACTCCTGCGCGACTCGGTAGGCGCGGGCGTCGAAGGGCACCGGGACCGTCGCCCAGGCCTCGCTCTCCACGCGCGCGCTCGCCGTCTCGAGGCGCATGACGCTCGGTGGTTCGAGGAACGACGCGTGCAGCACGTAGGCGTCGCCCGCATCTTCGGAGGCGTCGATCGCGAGCACGCTGCGCTCGGCGAGCGCCGCGATCGTCTCGAGCGCTCCGTCGGGGCGCCGTAACCGGACGACGGAGCGGGCCCTCGCGAGCGAGGTGAGGAGGATGCCGCCGGCCGTGAGCTCGGCCGATTCGAGCGTCTCGTCGCCCTCGGGGACGAGGCAGCGCCACCGATCGCGCTCGAGCCGGTCGTAGGCGACCTCGTAGAGCGCGAACCGCGGAGCGCCGTCGTCCGTGCGGATCAGCAGCGACCGGTTCCCCGGGATCGCGAAGAAGAGGCCCTCCCGACCCTCGGTGACGGGTGCGAAGCGTAGGCGCGATGCGGCCGTATCGGCGACGTGGACCTGCGAGCGCGCCCAGCCGGAGTGCACGGTGATCGCGAGCCGCCGCCCGTCGGCCGAGATCGAGAGCGCGGGCATGTCCTCGCGAGCGAACGCTTCGCCGAAGACGAGCGTATCGCGCTCCGGCGGATCGCCGAGCTCGTGGCGATAGACGCGCACGTCGTAGACGCCCCCCGGCGGATAGCGCGTGTAATAGAAGGCGCGCTCGTCCGGCGTCCAGGCGACGCTGCAGTAGCGCGTGTCCGGGATCTCATCCGAACGGTTTCGGCCGTCCGCCGATGCGAGCACGTGGAGCGTGCTGCGCTCGTCGCCGTTACGCGAGAGGCCGTACGCGACGTACGTCCCGAGCGGGCTGACGTACCACCAGTCGAGCGAGATCAGTCCCCGAGCGTCGAGCGCGATCGGATCGAGCAGGGCGCGTTCGCCCGCGCCGTCGCGGACGTAGAGGACCGCCTGATCGGAATCCCCGCGCCGTGCCGTAAAAAACGCGCGACCGCCCCTGACCGTCGGGACGCCGATGCCGTCGGTGCGCAGCAATCCGTCGAAGCGCGCGGCGAGTCCGCGTCGATCCGGCAGCGCGTCGAGATAGCGTCGCGTGCGGAGGTTCTGTTCGGCCGTCCAGGCGCGCGTCGCCGGGTCGGCGGCGTCTTCGAGCGATCGGAACGGATCGAGGGCGGGATCACGCTGGAGCATCGCGGGCCATTCCGCATCAGCGGCGGCCAAGCCCCGTCGCATCGCGTTCGATCCGCGCCCAGCGGTCGTAGATATCCGCAACGTACTCCCGCGTCTCCGCGTACGGCGGGACGCCGTGATAGTAGGTGACGGTCCCGGGCCCCGCGTTGTACGCGGCGAGCGCCGTCGCGTACGGATCGGCGTAGACCCCGTCGTAGCGCGCGACGTAGCGCCCGATCAGGGTCGAGGAGCCGGCCATCGCATCGCGCCAATCGAAGGGATCGATCCCGAGGTCGGCCGCCGTATCGAGCGTGAACTGCCCGATCCCGACGGCCCCCGCTCCGGAGAACGCCTGCGGATCGAAGCCCGACTCTTGCAGGAGGACCGCCGCGAAAAAGCCCGGGTCGAGGCCGCGTGCGCGCGCGTCCGCGATCGCCTGCGAGGTGAGGACGAGCGCATCGAAGGGCTCGAGCCGATGGTTCGCGCGAACGGCCGAGCGAACGATCGCGAGAGCGATCGACCGATCCGGGGTATCGAAGAGGAGCCGTAGACCGCGAAGATCGTTCGTATGCGGTCCGATCCGCCAGCCGAGCGCGCGATCGTTGAGCAACGCGAACTGCGCCGGGATCATCGGCCGATCGTTCGGCGGCCGGTACGGACGGGCGGTCGAACATGCCGATGTCAAGAGACAGGCGAACGACAGCGGAAGGTGAGCGACGACGCTCGGCCCAAACCGTTTCAAAATCGACTCGCAACGCGTCAAGAAATGGGAAAGCATTCAGGGGTTTATGAGGGGTTTGGAGTCGTGATGTTCTTTGTTTCGCTCATCGTCGTCATGGTCGTCGGCGATTTCGCCTCGACCTTCGGCTATCACGTGCCGCAGCATCTCTGGGGCAAGCTCCATTTGCGGACGCATCACGATCGTTCGCGCTCGTATTGGGATCACGCGGTCATCTCGAAGGATCCGGGCGTCATGCTCGACGGCCTTCTCGGCGCGATCCCGTACCTCGTCGTCGCGGCGCCCTTCTTCTTTCTCGGACCGTGGTCGATCGCCGGCGCCGCCGTCGCGCTCGTGCTCGGGCAGCTCCACGTTTGGTGGCGCCACACGACGGACCTCGGTTGGAAGAGCCCGAAGATCGTCGCCGACGTTTGCCGGACGTTCATGATCGTGTTGCCGGAAGATCACGACGGCCATCATCGCAATCCCGACGTCGAGTTCGGCGACCTCTTCCGGTTCTACGATGCCCCCGCGCGCGCGTTCATTACGTACGTTCGCGCGTTGCAGCGCAAGCGTCGCACGGCGCTCAAGAGATTAGAACGGATCCGCGCGCTGCGCGTGATGCGCACGACGCAACAAGCGTAGTTGCGATAGCGGAGACTTGATGATCAAACGGACCCTTCTTCTCATCTCGGATACGGGCGGCGGCCATCGCAGTGCCGCACAGGCCATCGGTGCCGCCCTCGATCAGACGAGATTCGGGCCCGACGGCGAACCGCTCAAATTCGAACATCGCATCGAAGACGTCGCCGCCTACTGTACGTTTCCGCTATCGCAACTGGGGCCCGCTTATAGCGCGGCCCTTCGTTTCGCGCCCCCGCTCTACGGCGCGCTCTATCACGCGACGAACGGCAAACGCCGTTTCAAGACGGTCGTGAAATTCTGCGAGCCGCTCTATCGCAAGCGGCTGCGCGATCTCTTCCTCTCCTACAAGCCCGACGTCATCGTCTCGGTCCATCCGCTGCTCAATCATGCGGCGCTGCGCGCGCGTGAAGACGCGCGGATGCTCGACATCCCCGTGATGACGGTCGTGACCGATCTCGGCCGCGTCCACGAGGGGTGGCTCGTCCCGGAGGTCGATGCCGTCGTCGTTCCGGCGCGCGAAGTCTTCGAGCGCGCGCGCGATCGCGGCATCCCGATCGACCGCATCTACCAGCTCGGCCATCCCGTTCACCCGAAATTTGAAGACGTCTCGGAGACGAAGCAGCAGCTCCGCTTGCAACTCGGCTTGCCCGCGGACAAGACGGTCGCGCTGCTGATGGCGGGCGGTGAGGGCGGCGGGAAACTGCTCCCGACGACGCTCGCCCTCGCCAAGTCGCGGCTGCCCCTGCACATGGTCGTCGTCACCGGACGCAACGCCGCACTTCGCGCGAAGCTAAGCGAGATCTCGGCGAGCCTGCCGACGCCGATGACGATCCTCGGCTACTGCGAGAACGTCCCCGAGCTCATGCGCGCGGCGGATCTCCTCGTCACGAAAGCGGGCCCCGGCGCGATCGCCGAGGCGAGCCTCGCCGAAGTGCCCGTCGTCGTGTACGATTTCATCCCGGGTCAGGAGCGCGGCAATCTCGATTACGTGCGCACGAACGGAATCGGCGTCGTCGCGCTCACCGCGAACGACGTCGTGCGGTCGGTGCGCCGCATCGTCGCGAATCTCGAACGTCTCGAGAGCATGCGCGATCGCCAGGCCTCCGTCGCACCGCGCGGCAGTTCGCGCCGCATCGCGGAACTGATCGCGAGCGTCGCGTACGGTACGACGTTCGTCGAAGCGCCGCGACCGATGCACAAGCGCGTCAAGATCGCGGCGGCGGCCGCCGCTCTCTAACCTACGCCTTCGCCATCGCTTCGAAGCCGCCGCGCGCGGCGATCGTCGCGGCACCGATCGCGCCCGCATCGTTCCCGAGCGTCGCGGCGACGATCCGCGTGCGACCGCGCGGCGTCATCGTCGTGAGTTCGTCGACGATCGGACGCAGGCGATCGAGTAGGTAATCGCCCGCACTCGCGACGCCGCCGCCGAGCGCGACGATCTCGGGATTCACGAACGCCACGACGTTCGCGATCCCGCGCGCGAGGTCGCCGACGAAGGCGTTCCACGCGGCGACGCCGTGCGGATCGCCCGCTTCGGCAGCTTTGCGGATCGCCTTCGAACCGAGCTTCTCCGGTTTCCCGCTCACGAGCGTGCTGCGCGGAAACGACGGTTGGAGCGCGAGCGCGTGCCGGATCAGCCCCGTCCCCGAGGCCTGCGCTTCGAAGCAGCCGATCTTCCCGCAGTTACAGTAGAAGCCGTCGGTCGCGCGGACCTGATGGTGACCGATCTCGCCCGCGCCCGCGTCGTGGCCGACGACGAGCCGACCGCGCGAGATGATCCCGCCGCCGAGTCCGGTGCCGAGCGTCAGCAGCACGAAATCTTGCGTTCCGCGGCCGATGCCGTGCGCGAATTCGCCGACCGTCGCGCAGCGTGCGTCGTTGCCGATGTAGATCGGCATGTCGAGCTTCGCACGCAACGACTCGCCGAGGGGCTGGTCGTGCCAGCCGAAATTCGGCGAATAGCGTACGAGCCCGGAATCGAGATCCATGTTCCCGGGCGATCCGAGGCCGAGCGCCGCCGGCTCCTTCTCTTTACCCGCGTCCATCACGTGATGGACCGCATCGACGATCACGTCGACGACCGCCGGCAACGCATGATCGGAAATGTCGGTCTCCTTGCGTTCGACGATTTTCCCGTCCTCATCGACGAGAGCCGCGAGGACGTGCGAGCCACCGAGGTCGACACCGATCGTTTTCATACGGCGAGCGCTTCTGTTCGAACGAAAAAGCAACCTAGTATCCCGGATGCGATATGGAGATTTCTTTCGCGGGAAAAGCACCTCGCGGTCGTCCGCTGAAGACGGGATCGATGACGATCGATCTCGCGCCGGACCTCCTCGACGATGTCGTCGCGATCCGTCGCGACCTCCACGCCCATCCCGAACTCGGCTTCGAGGAACATCGCACGGCGGGTATCGTCGCCGAACGCCTGCGTGCGCTCGGCTACGACGTCCACACCGGGGTCGGCGGCACGGGCGTCGTCGGCGTGCTGCGCGGCGCGCGACCCGGGAAGACGATCATGCTGCGCGCCGATATGGACGCGCTCCCGCTGCCCGAAGAGTCGTCGCACGCGTACGCATCGGCGACGGCGGGGAAGATGCACGCCTGCGGCCACGACGGCCACGTGGCGATCTTGCTCGGCGCCGCGGCGGCCGTCGCGACGATGCGCGATGCGATCTCGGGGACGCTCGTGCTCTGTTTTCAGCCCGCCGAAGAAGGCCTCGGCGGTGCCAAAGCGATGCTCGAAGACGATCTCCTCGAGCGCTTCGGCATCGAGCGCGCGTACGGCTTGCATCTATTCTCGCAGATGCCGACCGGGATGCTCGGCTTCCGGCCGGGACCCTTCTACGCATCGAGCGATTCGATCGAGATCACGATCGTCGGTAGCGGCGGCCACGGGGCCGCGCCGCATCTCTCGGTCGATCCGATCCTCGTCGCGGCCGAATTCGTGACGAGCGTGCAAAAAATCGTCAGCCGCCAGATCGATCCGCTCCATCCCGCGGTCGTCACGATCGGTGCGATCTCCGCCGGTACGACGCACAACGTGATCCCGTCGACCGCGCGGCTACTCGGAACCGTTCGGGCGTTCGACGCGGACGTGCGCGCCGCGATGGCCGAGCGCATCGAACGCGTGCTGCGCGGCGTCTGCGAGGCATCGGGCGCGACGTATGCGTACGAGTATCTCTGGCGCTACCCCGTGACGTCGAACGATGCCGAGCAGACCGCGTACGCGCGCGGCCTCGCCGAAGCGACGATCGGCGCATCGCGCGTCGTCACGGCCGAGATGCACATGGGCGCCGAAGACTTCTCGTTCTTCGCCGAGCGCATCCCCGCGACGTACTTCGTGCTCGGATCGAACGGCGGCCCCGCGTCGAGCTACCCGCACCATCACGGCAAATTCGACATCGACGAACGCGCCCTGGAAACCGGCGTCCGCATCATGATCGCCCTCGCCCTCGACGCGGGGTCGGGAGCGCCGTAGTTCACCCGACCTACGACGCTCCTCGTATCAGAAGCGGCCGATGACCGCTGCGAGAATTACGTGGGATTGGCGACTTTATTCGATGGGTCGTTGTAGGCGGAGTAGAGGATCGTGATTTGCTGCGATTTGCAGCGTGTGGCGCGGTACGTCGTCTTGTCGTAGTTGCATACTTCGGAGGTGCCGTTTTTGAACGTGTACCCGAACGTGCCGACCGGCTTGCCGTCCTGCGTCGTATCGGGCATGGCGACGAACGCACTCGAGGGCGTCTGTTTCGCGTTGCGCAGCAGGCCCGTGATGTCGACTTGCAGGCTATTCGATGCGGTCCCGGACTTCTGCCACTTTCCGTTCGATTCGATCCAATAGACGTTGCCGATGAGGATCGTCTTGATCGCTTTGCCTTGGAACATCGTCGTCATCTGATAACGGTCGGGCTTGTTCCAGACACCGAGCGAGCGGACCGATCCGAGCACGGTCAATTTGTAAGACGAGACGCCGGCGTAGGCTTTCGTCATCTTGGCTTCGAGCGACGAGCCGCTCGGCGCGGCACCGAGCGAGAACGCGGGGATGACGAGAGCGGAGAACGCGAACGCGGCGCGGCGGGCGATGGACATGAGGACTCCTGTCAGCGGCAAGCCTACGATGAACGCCCCCTTCGTACGAAACGTCGCATGGTCCGCGTCGCGCGCGCGCGAAGGCGCAACGATGCACGAGACGATCGATCTAATCGCACATTCCGCCATGCGCGATTTGAGCGCGTTCACGAAACGTACGGGGCAACCGACGCGGCTCGAGCTCCTCGATACCGACGCGATGACGCACGTCAACGAAATCGAGATCACCGAAGAGCACATCACCGTCACGTACAATCAAAAGACGACGCATCGCTACAACGCGAACGAAGTCACGCACAAGGAATGGTCGTACAAATACAACGACGATCCCGCGTTCGTGAGCGCGATCGCAGCCGTCATCGAGCTCGCGCGGGAACACGTGCGCGAGATGCCGGAGAACGTCGCCTGCCCGCCCGGCTGCGCGGAATGCTGCAGCGGCTACGAGCCGTTCGTGACGCGTGCGGACGTCGAACGGATCGCTTCGCATTTCGGCATCTCGTACGAAACGGCGGTCGAAGACTATGTCGTCGAGCGGCCCTCGGCCGACGGCTACATCGTCGGTTTTCTCAAGAAAGTCACGGACGATATCGCGAGCAATTGCGTGTTCCTCAAGGGGAGCGGTTCGGGCCGGTACTACTGCGGCATCTACGAAGCGCGGCCGCACGATTGCGGCGCGTTCACGCCGATCGGCTGCGAAGACGTCGATGCGAGCCTCCGGCACACGCGCAGCTTCGTTCCCGGTAGCCCGTTCCGGCGAAAGGTGCGCGCGACCGACGCGAAGCGAAAGATTCGGCGGTGAACGGATCTGCGGATCCGGTCGCGCGACGCTACGATGCGATCGTCATCGGGGCGGGCCATAACGGGCTCGTCGCCGCGGCCTATCTCGCGCGCGCCGGCCGCAGCGTGCTCGTCCTCGAACGGCGCGACGTGCTCGGCGGTGCGGCCGTCAGCGAGCGGGTGTGGCCGGGCTACACCGTCTCGACGGCGTCGTACGTCTGCAGCCTGCTCCATCCGCAGATCGTCGCCGAACTCGGCCTCGAGGCGCGCGGCTATCACGCGTATCGCAAGGACCCCGCCTCGTTCACGCCGCTGCTCGACGGCCGATCGCTCATGCTCTCGCGCGATGCCGCGCAGAACGGCCGCGAGATCTCGGCATTCGATCCGCGCGACGTCGCGGGTTTCGCCGCCTTCGAAGCCGAGGCGACGCTGCTCGGCGCGCTGCTCTTCGAGGCCTTCGAGCGCGACGACCCGGCGAGCGCGACCTTCGACGCGCCGACCCGCGAGATGCTCGACGGCTCCGTCGCCGCGCTCGTGGAACGATACGTGGAGACGCCGGTTCTGCAAGCGACGCTCGCGACCGACGGCCTGATCGGCACGTACGCGGGCCCGCGCGACGCCGGAACGGCATACGTCTTGGCGCACCACTACGCGGGCCGCGCGCTCGGGGAGCAGGGCGTCTGGGGCTTCGTGCGCGG
>CAZZYZ010000053.1:16735-17053 GCA_964658425.1 Vulcanimicrobiota bacterium
CAACACCGGCGGGATGGGCGCGATCTCGCGCGCGATCGCCCTCTCCGCGCGCTCCGCCGGCTGCGCGTTTCGCACCGAATCGACGGTCGCGCGCATCCTCGTTCGCGACGGCCGCGCATACGGCGTCGCACTCGCCGACGGGACCGAATTCGAGGCGGAGCTCGTGCTTTCCAACGCCGATCCGATCACGACGTTCGGCCTCGTCGAGCCGGCGGACGTCCCGCCCGCGACGGCCCGCAAGGTCGCCGGTTGGCGAAGCGAGGGATGCTCGCTCAAACTCAATCTCGCGCTCGGCGAGCTTCCCGACTACACCGCGCG
>CAZZYZ010000054.1:0-16916 GCA_964658425.1 Vulcanimicrobiota bacterium
CCGCGTCGCGCGCCGCGTGGATCCGCGCGAGCGGGCCGCCCTCGCGGAACGTCTGCCGGAAGGCGTACAGCACGACGAGGCCGAGCACGCCGAGCACGGAGATCGCGATGCCGTGGAATTGCGAGATCGTCACGAGCAGCGAGTTTCCGCCGACGAGCACCGCGAGCGCCATGACGGCGAGCGAGGCGATTTCGATCGAGCGGCCGTTCATCCGTGACCTCTGGACCGTCGTGGCGAGGTTTCCCTTGCGACGTCGAAGATCGAGCGATGCCCGTATCTCTCGCAGCCCATGCCGGCGCCCTCGACGACGTTCGCGCGCTGCGTACGAAGAACGGGCGACGCGAACAGGGGCGCTTCTCGGTCGACGGTGCCGTCATGCTCGGCGAGGCCTTGGCCGCGGGGCGCGAGCCGCTCGCGATCTACGTGACCGAACTCGGCGCGAAGGCGCTCGAAGCGCGTGCTCCCGCGCTCGCGGCTCGGGCGTTCCTCGTGAGCGACAAGACGATGGCGCGGCTCTCGGATCTCGAGACGCCGCCCGGATTGCTCGCGGTACATACGGTACGAATGACGCCGCTCGGCGAACTCTTGGCAGCGGACGAACCGGTCCTCGTCCTCGCGGAGATCGCGGACCCGGGCAACGCCGGGACCATGGTCCGCGCCGCGGAGATCTTCGGCATCGAGCGAGTCGTCTTCGCGACGAGCGGCGTCGAGGCGCACAATCCGAAGGTCGTTCGTGCGACGATGGGGGCCGTCTTCCGGGCGAGGCTCGCCGAAGCGACCGCCGAGGACGTCCTCTCGGCCGCGCGCGCCCACGGGTACGAGATCGTCGCCGCGACGAGCGACGGCGAGCCGCTGCCGGGGTTCGATTTCCCGGCGCGCACGATGCTCGCGATCGGAAACGAGCGCCGTGGGGTCTCGAGCTGGCTCCCGAGCTACGATCGCGCCGTGACGATCCCGCAGCTCGGTGCCGGCGAGAGTCTCAACGCGGCGATCGCGGGCGGCATTCTCTGCTACGCATTTTCGCAACATCGGCGAGGCACGATGGGATCATCGAAGTCCTAACAAACCCTGCGCTGTCAAGACTTGGCGGCCGATAAGGCTAATGATATACTCGCCCAAGTCCTGGCCGTCAAAGGCACGTACCGACCGCTCGCAATGAAGAAGGGTTAACGTCGACTGATGCGCACAACCGACCGCTTCTGGAAACTTTTCGCGAATACCGGCTCCGTTTACGCTTATCTGATCTACCGCCAGGTGAATCAAGCTCCCGCCAACAGTTAGCCCGACCGTTCGGGGAACCACTGCGGAAAAGATGTCGCGAAAGCCCGGCCGAACGGTCGGGCGTTCGCATTTCATGGGGGGATCCCGATCGACCAGCTCTCGGAACAATTGCGCGCGCTCGACGCCCGGCTCTCGGCCGCACTCGACGACGTTCGGGACGCGGCGGGGCTCGATGCCCTGCGGTCGCGGTTTCTCGGCCGGACGGGCGAGATCACGAGCGTTCGCCGGACGATCGGGACGCTTCCGAATGCCGAGCGGCCCGAGGCCGGGCGGATCATCAACGAGGCCGTCGGCGGGTTCGAGACGCGGATCGACGAACGCGCGGCGACGCTTGCGAACGGTGCGCTCGATGCGGAGCTCGGGACGCAGATCGACGTGACGTTCCCGGGCACCCGGCCCGCGACGGGATCGCTCCACCCGGTCCGGCGTGCGATGGAAGACGCCTGCGATTACTTCGAACGGCGCGGATTCGCGGTCGTCCTCGGCGGCGAGATCGAGACGGAATATTTCAATTTCGACGCGCTGAACATCCCGGCCGACCATCCGGCGCGCGAGGGACTCGACTCGTTCTACCTGCAGCCGGGGCTGCTCCTACGGACGCATACGTCGCCGATGCAGGTTCGCACGATGCAAGCGTTCCCGGCGCCGATCGCGATCGTCGTCCCCGGTAAGGCGTATCGTCGCGATGCGATCGATGCCCGGCATTCGCCCGTCTTCCACCAGATCGAGGGGCTCCTCGTCGCGCCCGGGATCCACCTCGGGCACCTCAAGGGCATCCTCGAGGGGCTCTTCCGGCATCTTTTCGGGCCCGCGCAAGCGGTCCGGTTCCGGCCCTCGTTCTTCCCGTTCACGGAGCCGAGCGCCGAGGTCGATACGACCTGCCCCGGGTGCGGCGGCGGGGGCTGCAAGACGTGCGGCGGCTCGGGCTGGATCGAGATCGGCGGCTCGGGGATGGTCCATCCCGCGGTGCTGCGCGAGTCGGGCTACGACCCGGCCGCCGTCACCGGCTGGGCGTTCGGCGTCGGGATCGAGCGGATCGCGATGGTCCGCCAAGAGATCGACGACATCCGCGTGCTGTTCGAAAACGATCCGCGCACCCTCGCCTCCCTCGCATAAGCAAGGACCTCGATGAAGCTTCCCCTCGCGTGGCTGCGCGATTACCTCACGTTCGATCTGACGGCGGACGAGTTGGCCGAACGGCTCGCCTCCCTCGGCTTCCCGGTCGAATCGATCGACCGGCCGGAGGCCCTGCACGGGGTCGTCGTCGGCCGATTGACGCTCGTCGCGAAGCATCCCAATGCCGACCGCCTCAGCGTCTGCACGGTCGATATCGGCGAGGACGAGCCGCTGACCATCGCGACCGCCGCGACCAACGTCGCGACGGGCGACGTCGTGCCGGTCGCCAAGATCGGCGCCCACGTCGTCGGGCTCGACATCGCGCCGCGCGCGATGCGCGGGATCGCCTCGCAGGGGATGCTCTGCTCGGCGGCCGAGGTCGGCCTCGAAGCGGCGTGGTTCGTGGACGGCATCCTTCAGCTCGAGAAGGACGCGGAGGTCGGCGCCGACTTCATCGCCGCCTACGGACTCGGCGAAGCCGTGCTCGACGTCGAGGTGACCGCGAACCGCGTCGATGCGATGTCGGTGCTCGGCCTCGCGCGCGAGCTCGGTGCGGGCCTCGGCCTCGCGATACGCGAGCCGTCGATCGCCGCCGAACGCCTCGCCCCGGATCCGACGCCGCCGGAAACGGTCGTCCTCGAGAGCCCCGATTGCACGCGCTTCGTCGCGCAGCGGATCTCGGACGTGACGGTCGGCGAAGCGCCGTTCTGGATGCGCGTGCGCCTCGCGCTCGCGGGGCAGCGGCCGATCGACAGCCTCGTCGATGTCACGAATTTCGTCATGCTCGAGGGCGCGCAGCCGCTCCATGCCTACGACGCGGCGCGCGTCGCCCGCGGCCGGCTCGTCGTGCGCGACGCGCGGCCGGGCGAGAAGATTACGACCCTCGACGGCACCGAACGTACCCTCGACGCGCGCTTCCTCGCGATCGCGGACGACGGCGGCGTGCAATGCGTCGCCGGCCTCATGGGCGCCGCGTCGAGCGAGATCGGGCCGCAGACGACCGACGTCATCATCGAATCGGCGACGTTCGCCGGTCCGCGCATCCGGCGGATGAGCGTGGCGCTCGGCTTGCGCACGGAGGCCTCGAGTCGCCATGAAAAGGGCCTGCCCCGCGGGCTCGCGACGTGGGGCGCCGCCCGTGCGGCCCACCTGTTGGAAGCGCAAGGCGCGACGGTACGCGCGCCGTACGTGGCGGGGGCGGGTGACGAGCCTCCCGCCGCGATCGACCTCGACGTCGCGCGCATCGCGACGATCCTCGGCATCGCCGTCGAGGCGGCGGAGGCGCGCGGCGCGCTCGAAGCGCTCGGTTTCGTGGTAACGCTCGACGGTGCGCGGCTCTCGGCGTTCCCGCCGCCGTGGCGCGGCGACGTCCGCATCCCCGAAGACCTCGTCGAAGAGATCGCGCGGATCGTCGGCTACGACCGCCTCGCCGCCGTCGAACCGGAGATCGTCGTGCAGAGCGTCCCGTCGGATGCCTATCGCGCCGAACGCCTCATCGCCCACGAGCTCGCAGCGCTCGGCTATCGCGAAGCGATCGCGCTCGCGCTCGTCTCGGGTTCGATCGCGCAAACCTACGCGCGAGCGGGGATCGCGCTCGAGGGAGCACCCGTCGAGATCGTCAATCCGCTCACCGAAGATCATCGCTATCTGCGGTTCTCGCTCGTCCCGGGGTTGCTCGCGAACGCCGCCCGCTACGCGGGCGACGGGACGCTTCGAACGTTCGAGATCGGCCACGTCTTCTCACGACCGCACGCCGATGGGACGAACGACGGCGCCGGCGACACGAGTGCGGCTGTGACGGCTGAGGCCGACCGCGCGCCGAGGGAACGGGCCGTCGCGACGTGGCTCTTCGCGACGCGCGCGACCGACGAACCGGCGTGGCAAGACCGCGGATTCTCGACGTTCAAGGGCGAGTGTGAGGCCCTGATCCGCGCGCTCACCGGCCGTCCGTCGACGACCGAGCGTGCGACCTCGCCCGGACTCCATCCGGGGAAATCGGCGACGCTTTCGGTCGACGGCACGGCGCTCGTCGCGTTCGGCGCGCTCGATCCGCGGCTGCTCGCCGCATACAAACTCGACGGACGCGTCTATGCGGCCACGCTCGCGATCGACGCGCTCCCACCGTACGCCGCGCCTGCGTATCGCGCGCCGTCGAAGTTCCCCGCTCTCGTGCGCGATCTCGCGCTCGTCGTTTCGCACGACGTCGCGGCGGCTGCGATCGAGACGTCGATTCGCGCGGCGGCCCCCGACCGGCTCGCGAGCGTGCGCGTCTTCGACGAGTTCCGGGGTTCGCAGCTCGGTGAGAACGAGAAAAGCCTCGCCGTGCGGGTGACGTTGCAGCGCCCCGATGCGACGCTCACGGATCGTGATGCCGACGAAACGATCGCGGCGATTCTGCGCTCGCTCGACACCGCGTTCGGCGCGAAACTTCGGGGGTGAACCTTTTCACGTGGCCCGACGTCGTGATCGGCGTCGCGCTCGCGGTCGCGGCGTTTCGCGGGTATCGCCGCGGCTTCATCAACGAGCTCACCGGAGCGATCGCGATCGCATTCGCACTCGCGGCCGCACTCCACTATCCCGGCATGTGGGACGAGTTCCTCAGCTCCGGGCTGCACGTCTCGTTCGGCGCGCGCCACGTGGTCGGTATGTTCGCGTATGCGGCGCTCGCATACGCGATCGTCCTCGCACTCGGGACCGTCCTCGCGCGGGTGACGAAGCTTCCGTTCGTCGGGCTCGCCAATGCGATTCTCGGCGCGATCGTCGGCGCCGCGAAGGTCACCGTTTTTCTCTGGGCGCTCCTGTACGTCGCGCTGTTCTTTCCTCTGCCGGCCGACGTGCGGCACGATCTGCACGTCGCACCGCTCGTCGGCATCCTCGAACTCCCGAACGACCGCATCGACGACTCCCTCCGCGCCTCGCTTCCGCCCGTCGTCGCACCGTTCTCCCAATATCTCTTCTCGCAACATCACATCTAACGTGCGAATCGCGAGCTATCGAAGTATCGGGAAGCTGCGTTCGATGCTTGCGAGAAACTCGGCGGCGTCGAGCGTCACGTCGTGACCGTCGATCGCTCCCGCGCGGCCGAACGAGTCGCACGTCAGCGTTCGCGGCGAGCCGTTCGTCGCTTCGAAGCGGAACGACCAGCGACAATCGTAACCGCCGAACGACGCCTTGCGCGCGGCGACGATCGCGCGTGCGGCGCCGGCGACGCGCGCGACGCTCGGCGGATCCTCGATCGTGAGCCGCCGGGTATCGGGTGAGGCCGCGAGCTGAGCGGCCGTCAGCCGACTTCGCGTGGTAATCGACGCGGGGAGATGCACGATGTGGATGCGCGCGATGCGATCGAGACCGTGCGGGGCGGCGTCAGGCATGGCGGCGCGAGCGACGGCGGGTGCCAATGCGAAGGCACCCGTGCCGAGCCGCACGAACGCGGCGCGCCCGAGTGATGTCGGATCCATGCTCCTCGATCACGACGAGCGCCGCGGCCGGCAAGGGTCAGCGCAGCGCGAGTTCGTGTTCGAGTTGCGCGCGTGCGGCCTCGACGCCGCCCGCTCGCAGCACGGCACCCTGGGTGCGTAGCGCGCGCTCGAGCGACGCGAGGCCGTGCGCGACGTCGTCCGCCGTGAGCTCGCCCATCGTCCCCATCCGAAAGATCTTGCCCGCGAGCGGGCCCTGGCCGCCGCCCATCACGATGCCGTCTCGCTCGCGCAGGTCTTTGCGGAGCGCCGCGACGTCGACGCCCGGCGGTGCGACCATCGCGACGACCGTCACCGAGTGGGCGCCGGGCCGGGAGAAGACGTCGATCCCGGCCGCCGCCGCGAACGCGCGTATCGCGCTCGCGTAGCGTGCGTGGCGCGCGAAGACGTTCGCCGCGCCCGTCGCGCGGTAGCGCTCGAGCGCCACGTCGAGCGCGAAGGCGATCGAGACGGGCGGCGTCCACGGCGTCTGGCCGAGCGCCGCGAACGAACGCGCCTTCGCGAGATCGAGCGAGAAGCGGGGCGCCTTCGCGTGGGCGATCCGCTCCCACGCACGCGCGCTGACGGCGATCATCGCGATCCCGGGCGGGACGGCGAGCGCCTTCTGCGAGGCGGTCACGACGATGTCGAAGCCCCACGCATCCATCTCGAATGCCGAAGCGCCGAGGCCGCTGACGGAATCGACGACGACGGTCGCCGGATGCGAGCCGATCGCCGCCGCGAGCGCCGCCATGTCGTTCTGGGCGCCCGTCGACGTCTCGTTATGCGTCAGCATGATCCCGGCGTACGGCCGGTCGCCCTCGCTCGCGAGTCGCGCCGCGAGCGCCGCCGGCTCGACCGCGCCGCCGAGCGGCGTCGGGACCATCTCGACGTCGAGGCCGTAGGCCTTCGCAATCGCCGCCAAGCGTTCGCCGAACACGCCGATCGGACAGACGAGGACGCGATCGCCCGGCGAGAACGCGCTCGAGACCGCCGCTTCGAGGCCGCCGGTTCCGGACGCGCCGAGCGTCACGACCTCGGCCGTCGTGCCGAAGATCGGTTGCATGCCGTTCGCGATGCGGCCGAGCAGCGCGCCGAATTCGGGCCCGCGGTGATCGATCATCGGTCTCGCCATCGCGGCGAGGACCTCCGGCGCGCACGTGACCGGCCCGGGGATGAACAGCAACTGCTTTGCCATGCCCGGGATGCTATCACAGTCGGGGACGCGCCCCAAGCCGCCGGCGCGCCGCAACGCGATCGCTCACCCACGTCTCCGCTACGCGAGAGCTCGCCGGCGGCGTGACAGGACCGCGGGCGCCGGGTCACGCAGGCGCAGCGGTGGCCGTACGGATCGAAGACTGTCCAAATTGCAATCACCGCGCCGTGCGGCATCGCGAGCTCGAACCGACGCGCGACGCGCATTGCGAGGGCGACGACGGCGCGACACCATGCGCGTGCCCGCTCGATCGTTCGGCGGTCGCCCTCGCGATGGCATTCGCGGCCGCACTCGTGAAGTACGGATAGAGCAGGGTTCCCAACACGTGGATGCGGGGCTTTCGGGCGAGCGCGCGAATCGCGCTCGCAACCAACCGCGTTCTATCGGAGACCCCATACCGTGAATCCGATACTCGATCCGTCGACGCATCAGACGTTCCTCACCGTTTTTGCGATCGTCTATCTCGTCTTCTTCGTTTTTTCGCTCGTCGTGGCGTGGCGCATAACCGCGAAAGCCGGCTACAGCGGGGTCCTGTCGCTGCTGCTCTTCGTACCGTTCGTCAACCTCGTGATGATCGTGATCTTCGCATTCAGGCGGTGGCCGATCGAACGACGGCTCGACGCGTACGCCTTGCAGCCGCCCGAAAGCGAGAGATACCCGCTCGTTCGCTGACGCGGCGAATCGAGCGGTTTTAGCGCTTGCGCGTCTCTACCGCACCGCGGGCACGGGGAGCTCGCTTCCGCTCGACGGGCGCGGCCGCGGGCGGTCGCTTCGACCGGGGACGCATCGGGACGACGACGCCGTTGGTTTTCGGATCGTCGCCGAGCATCACGGGCGTGATGATCCGCTTCCCGAACGCCTGCTCGAAGACTTGCGAGATCTCCTCGACCGGCACGAACGTCATCGTGTCGCGCACTTCGACCGGCACGTCTTCGAGATCGACCTCGTTGCGGATCGGGAGCACGATCTTGGAGATGCCGGCCCGCTTCGCGCCGAGCACCTTCTCTTTGAGGCCGCCGATCGGCAAGACCTGACCCGTCAGCGTGATCTCACCCGTCATCGCGAGATTCGAATCGACCTTCGTGCCCGTGAGCAGCGAGGCGATCGACGTCGCGAGCGCGATGCCGGCCGAGGGACCGTCCTTGGGAACCGCTCCCGCCGGCACGTGGATGTGCAGATCGTGCTTCGCGAAGTAATCGTCCGGCAAGCCGAGCTCGGCCGAACGCGACCGTAAGAACGAGACCGCGGCTTGCGCGGACTCTTTCATGACGTCGCCGAGCTGACCCGTGAGCACGAGCTTCCCGCTGCCCGGCATGACCGTCGTCTCGATGAACATGATGTCGCCGCCGACCGGCGTCCACGCGAGACCGGTCGTCACGCCGATCGACGCCGTGCGCTTCTTCACTTCGTTGAAGTAGCGCGCGCGGGAGAGGTACTCCGGGATGTTCTCCGGCTTGACGCGCGCCTTGTAGCGCGGCTCCTCCGCGATCCGGCGCGCGACCTTCCGAAAGATCGTGCCGACCTCGCGATCGAGATTACGGACGCCCGCCTCACGAGTGTAATCGTTAATGACCGTACGAATCCCGGCATCGCTGATCTGCGCCTGCGAATCGCGCAGACCGTTCGCTTCGCGCTGCTTCTTGAGCAGGTAGCGTTTCGCGATCTGCAGCTTCTCGGACTCCGTGTAGCCCGAGAGCTGGATGATCTCCATGCGATCGCGCAGCGGCCCGCTGATCGTCGAAAGATCGTTCGCGGTGCAGACGAACAGCACTTGCGAGAGATCGAACGGCAGGTCGAGGTAATGATCGCGGAACGTGTTGTTCTGCGAGGGATCGAGGACTTCGAGCAGCGCGGATTGCGGGTCGCCGCGGAAATCCGAGCCGACCTTGTCGATCTCGTCGATCATCATCACGGGATTGAGCGTCCCCGCGTCGCGCAGCGCGCGTATGATCGAACCCGGCATCGCGCCGATGTAGGTACGTCGATGGCCGCGGATCTCGGCTTCGTCGCGCACGCCGCCGACCGAGAGCCGGACGAATTTGCGGCCCATCGAGCGCGCGATCGATTGCCCGAGCGAGGTCTTGCCGACGCCCGGCGGGCCGACGAAGCACAGGATCGGCCCCGTCAGCTTCTTCTTGAGTTTCCCGACCGCGAGATACTCGATGATACGGTCCTTGACTTTTTCGAGCCCGTAGTGATCCTCGTCGAGGACCTCGCGTGCCTTCGTGATATCGATCGCGTCGGCCGTCGTCTTCGCCCACGGTAGTTGCACGATCCAATCGAGGTACGTGCGGATCACCGAATACTCGGGCGATGCCTGCGGTACTTTCGAGAGCCGATCGAGCTCGCGATCGGCGGCCTTGCGAACGTCTTCGGAAAGGCCAGATTCCTCGATCTTCTTGCGGAGTTCGTTCGTCTCGGCTTGCTGGGGATCGGTCTCGCCGAGCTCTTCCTGAATGGCCCGTAATTGCTGACGCAGGTAGAACTCGCGCTGATTCTTCTCCATCTCGCGCTGGATATCGGATTGGATCTTGTGGCCGAGCTCGACGACTTCGAGCTCTTTCGTGAGCAGCATCGTCAGCTTGCGCATCCGGCGCTCGGTGTCGCGCTCTTCGAGCAGCTCTTGGCGATCGCTCGTATCGAGCCGCATCGAACTCGCGACGAAATACGTCAGCAAGTTCGAATCGGAGATGTTGTTGACTTCCATTTCCATCTCGCGCGGCGCTTGCGGCAGGAAGCCGATCAAGCGCGAGAAGAGGCTGGCGAGATTGCGATGCATCGCGACGAGCTGTTCGTTCTCGTTCGTGATGTCGGGGAGTTCGGTATACGCGGCCGCGAGATAGGGCGTCGATTGCGTGAACGAATCGGCTCGGAAGACGCTATTGCCGCCGACGATGCAGCGGATCGTGCCGTCGGGGACCTTGATCATCCGCTGGATCGTACCGATCGTGCCGATCGCGCGCACGTCGCCCGGGCCCGGATCTTCCGTATCCTTATCCTTGAGGGCGACGAGGCCGATCGGTCGGCCGTCGCGCAGCGCTTCCTCGACGAGGGCGATGCCCGGCTTCTTGACGACCGCAAGCGGGATGACGGTATTGGGGAACAGCACGGCGTCTTGCAGCGGCAAAATGCCGATGATGTCGGTCGTGGCGGTGATCTTCGATTTGCTGCGCGCAGCCATCAGACGAGGGTCCTTCTCACGGTCATGCGGATCTCGGTTCGGTGAACCGGTAGGGCGTTTTCGGAAACGGGGAGGGCGATCGTCAGGATGCCGTCCCGGTAGGCGGCGGTCACTCCGTCGTGCGCGACCGCGAACGGCAGATGCAGTTTTTTCGCAAAATCGCCGTAGGCGATCTCCTTGAGCAGCACCGAGCCGCGCCCGGTTCGCCTGCGATCGATACGACGCCCGATGATGTGCAGCCGGCGCTCCTCGGCCATGACGCGAAGCTCCGTCGGGTCGGCGCCTGCGATCTCGACATCGACGAGCATCACGCGCCCGTCCTCGCTGAGGTAAACGTCGGCGTTGGGCTCGAAGCGGCCGGGCCGCGAGCGGCGAGCGAGATCCGCGAACAGCGCGTCGAACTCGGCGACGAAATCGTCCTTCATGTTAGCACTCTCTGATACACACTGCTAAGACGGAGGGTTGCCGGGGCGCCGAATCATTGACTGATCCCGAAGACCTCCATCCCGACCTTGACCTGCATCTCGCTTTGCTTGGGCCCCCGGTAGATTCCCCGTACCGGACTCACGTCGAGATAGTCGCGTCCGAAAGCGATTTTCACGAAGTGATCGTCGATGATCCGATCGTTGGTCGGATCGAATCCGATCCAGCCGTAGGGCGGAAGATACGCCTCGCACCATGCATGCGACGCCTCGACGCCGAGGACGTTCGAATCGCCGCGGAAGATGTAGCCGCTCACGTAGCGCGCGGGGACGCCCGCCTGCCGCAAGACGCCGATCATGATGTGCGCGTAATCCTGACAGACGCCGCTGCGCTGCGCGAGCGCTTCGCCGACCGTCGAACGCACGGTCGTCGATTGCGTATCGTACGAGAACGATTCGTGAATGTGGCGCGAGACGGCGTGAACCCACCCGCCGACGTCCTCGATCGGCCCCTCCACCTCGGCTGCGAACGCCTCGAGCTCCGGAGAGAATTGCACGTACGCACTCTCGTGAAGGAAGTCGTAGAGTTGCGGGAGCGTATCGTCGGCCCGCAGTAATTCGCGCGTCGCCGCGACGGGCGGTCTCGGATCGTGCGGCAGCAGCGTTACGACGTTGGAATGGGCCGTGATCGAGAGCCCGCTGTGCGGCGGCAGGATCGCGAAGTGATGGACGTCGTTTCCGTAGCGATCCGCGTACGAATACAGCTTCGCGCGCGGTGCGAGATCGAGCGCGAAGCGCGTGCAGAATTGGTTGTGATCGCTGCGCGGCGCGAGGTGCAGGACCGTGTAGCTCTGATCGACGGAGTCGGGGTAGACGTACGTCGTCCGGTGTTCGATCGTGTATTCCATCAGGCGGTGATCGGTAGGCGCGGAAAGTACATCGTCTCGATCTCGGCGGTCAGCGCTTCCATCTCCATAGCGAATCCTTCGGCGGCCGCGCGCACGTCGTCCGCGACGATCTCCTCGATCGTCGAATAATCGAGCCGCGCGAGCAGGCGGCCGAGCCGTCGTTCCGCGGGCCCGGTATAGGTCTGCTTCGGCGTGCGCGACATCCGATGCATCGCGGAATCGATCTCGCGAACGCAGAAGCGAATCGAGCGCGGGAAGAGCGACGACAGCACGATGAACGAGATCGCATCCCGCGCTTCGGGCGCGCGATGGGATTGCTGCACGAACGGAACGCTCGCGCAGCACATCTCGAGCAGTCGCTGCGATTCGGGCCACGGTTCGTTCTGCACGTCGACCGCCGCGAGGATGCGCGCCGTCAGATAGGCGCGTTCGAGGTAACGGCCGATCTGTAGGAAGTTCCAGCCGTCGCCGTGATTGAGCGTCGCGTCGCAGATGCCGGCGAACGCCTGCGACATGTCGCGGATGCGATGCAAGAACCGCGAGGGGCCGACGCGCATCACCGCATCGAGATCCTGCGCTTCGACGTAGAGGTAGAGGACGTTGATCGTCTCCCAGACCTCGACCGTGAGCTCGGAGCGGATGCCGAGTGCGTTCGAACGCGCGATCCGCACGCCCGAAACGATCGAGCTCGGATTCTCGGCATCGAACGCGATGTGCTTCATGACCGCGCGGACCGCGGACCCGTCACGCGGGACGTTCGGTTCGTTCGTGAACCCGACGCCGCGCATGACCGAATCCCACAGCGCATCGCTGCGCCCGTCGCGCTGCAGATAGTGATCGACCGCGCGCGTGTGATTGACGTCGAGGACGCGCGCGAGCGTTTCGGCGCGTTCGACGTTGCGGCCGAGCCAGAACATGAAATCCGCGAGCCGGCTCAGCATGCGATTCGTGACGCTCCGGGCACTACGATTGCTCGACCCACGTGTCTTTACTACCGCCGCCCTGCGACGAGTTCACGACGAGCGACCCTTCCCGCAGCGCGACGCGCGTGAGCGCCGCCGGCGGAACCTCGATCTCGTGACCGTACAGCGCGAAGGGCCGCAGGTCGACGCGCCGCCCGACGACCTCACCATCGATGAGCGTCGGCGACGACGAGAGCTGGACGATCGGCTGAGCGATGAAATCGCGCGGACGATCGACGATGAGATCGTGAAATTTCGCGCACTCTTCGGCGGTGGAGAACGGGCCCATCAGCATCCCGAACCCGCCCGACGCATTCGTATTCTTGACGACGAGCGTCGCGAGATTCTCGAGCACGTACGCGCGATCGCTCGGCACGGAACAATCGTACGTCGTGACGTTCTCCAAGATCGGTTCCTCCGCGAGATAGAAGCGGATCATCTCCGGCACGTAGCGATAGATCGCCTTATCGTCACCGACGCCCGCACCGATCGCGTTGGCGAGATTGACGTTTCCGGCACGATAGGCGTTCATCAGGCCCGTCACGCCGAGCGCGGAATCGCCGATGAAGTGGAGCGGGTCGAGCCAATCGTCGTCGATGCGCCGATAGATCACGTCGACGCGCTCGAGCCCGTGCGTCGTTTTGAGATAGACGACGTTGTCGACGACGATGAGATCGCGACCCTCGACGAGTTCGACGCCCATCCGCCGCGCGAGCAGCGTGTGTTCGAAATACGCCGAGTTGTAGATGCCGGGCGTGAGTACGACGATGCTGGGTTCCGGGATGTTGCGCGGCGCCGCATGGCGCAGCGTCCCGAGCAGGCGGCTCGGATAATCGTCGACCGGGTGGATCGCATAGCCGTCGAAGAGACGCGGCAAACCGCGCTTGATGACGTCGCGATTTTCGAGGACGTACGAGATACCGGACGGGACGCGGCAATTATCTTCGAGGACGAGAAATTCACCCGCTTCGTTGCGGATGAGGTCGGTCCCGGAGACGTGGATGTAGATGTCGTTCGGGACATCGACGCCGATCATCTCGCGACAGAAATTTTTCGACGAGTAGACGAGGTCGTAGGGTATGCGCTTCTCGCGCAAGATGCGCTGCTCGTGATAGACGTCGCAGACGAATGCGTTGATCGCGCGGACGCGCTGCGCGATCCCGCGCTCGATCCGATCCCACTCGACCGCCGTGATGATCCGCGGGATGACGTCGAACGGGAACACGCGTTCGGTGCCCTCGGAATCCGCGTATACCGTAAACGTGACGCCGCGCTGCAAGAGCGACGTATCGATCGAGCCGACGCGGCTGAGGATCTCGTCGCGGTTCATCCCCGCGAGCGTACGCGCGAGCGGGGCGTAATGCGGCCGCGGACTGCCGTCCGCAGCGAACATTTCATCGTAGTGGCGCTCCACCACCTCGAGCGGCCGGAGTTCGATCATAGCATCTTCGCCTTCGTCGGCACCGGGAGCGACACGTTAGCCAGGTGGATAACGGTCGGCCTGCGCGAACGGCTGTCGGCGACCGTGGTTCCGTGGGTAGGATGCCCGAGTCCGCTTTTACGAGGTTCGCTTGGCCGCCTACACATATCTACGCGCGCTCGGTATCGGGTCGGTCGCCGGCCTTCGAACGGCGACCGCCGTCGCGGCGACGTTCGAAGCGATCGATTCGAAATGGACCGGTCTTGCGATCGCGATGGCCGTCGGCGAACTCGTCGCCGACAAACTCCCGTTCACGCCCTCGCGGCTCAGTCCGGTCGGGCTCGGTGCGCGCGTCCTCTCCGGCGGCTGGAGCGGCGAACGGCTCGTCCATCGCTTCGGCGGTAGCGCGAGCGCGGGAGCCGCGCTCGGTGCCGCGGGCGCACTCGCCGGGGCGTGGCTCGGCTATACGATTCGGTTCACCGCCGCCAAGCGAATCCCCGATCCGTTCGTCGCGCTCGTCGAAGACGGAGTCGCGATTTGGGGCGCGCGGGCCGTTACGTCGATGCCCGCTCGGTAGCGGTCGCCGACGCGACGATAAATGCCGCTCCGCCGTGATCGTGCCGGACCGCCTCGCCGAGCGTGCGCGCGGCATGCGCTTCGGAACCCGTGATCACGCGCTTCTCTTCGCCGTTGTCGTACGCGGCATCGTAGGCGAAGGCACCGCGCATCCGAATCGCCGGATCGACGGTCGCGTGATCGAGTTCGTGACCGAGCCCGAGCGCGGGGGATTGCGTCCCGCCGCCCGTCGTACGAAGCGCGCTGCGCGGATCCCAAAACACCGTGTTGAGCGTGGGATCGAAGCGATCGTTCCCGTCGTGAACGATCTTGAGATAGAGCTCGTGCGGCGCGTGCTCGGCGCGCGAGATCACGTCGGCCATCCGGGAATCGCGACCGAGGTAGGCGCTCGCCGCCTCGAAATCGCGATTCGCCGCGGCGGGGACGATCAGGCTTCCGTGCGCGACGGTCTTCGCGGTGGGCCGCGATACGGGGACGTGGGGAACGGCCGGACGCGAATGCGCGTTCGACTCGAGAGCGGCGAGAGCGGGCACGTGAGATCCTCCGAAGCGAGTTGCCTCTCTCTCGCGACGAGCGATCGTGCTCGCTAGCGGCCGCGCCGTTTTTTCGATCCGTGGGTACGGCCCGTCGTATGAACAACACAACGCTTCGAGCGCTCGGACTCGGGACGCTATCGGTCGTCATGAGCGCGTCGCCCGTCTCCGCCAAGGGTCCGTCCGTCTTCAACGGCATCGTGCGCCACGTTTCGACGAACAATATCAAGGTCTACGATCCCGCATCCAAGCAGACGCTCGGCTTCGCGATCGCACCGAAATTCAAAGCCGTCTTCGAAAACGGAAAACAGACGACGCAGATCGCCGCGATCCATCCCGGCCAGTACGTCAAGGTGTACTACGATCGCAAGCTGCTCGGGCTCGCGCACGCGGACCGGATCTATCTCCTCAATCAAGCGAATCGCCGCATCGGCAAACAGTAATCTCGTCGTCGATCCCCGTCGCCGCTCGACCGGCGACGGGACCGCCGCACGATCGCGAGCCGAGACGACGTCCGACCGTCATCGAGACGCTCGAACGATGTTCGCGTCGGCGCGCTTTCTCGCCGGAGATCGCGACCGACGCGTCATAGAAGGAGACGTTCGTTCAATGCTTCGTTCCTGAACCGTTCGTCGCTCGAGCATCCGCCGACCGAGATCGAAACCGCGATTTCGAGCGGCCGCAATCGGCGTGCGAACGGTCGGTCCGAACCGCTCGAGGTGTCGCGTGAAGAAACTGATCAACGATCCGGCCCACGTCGTTCCGGAGATGCTCGCCGGGATCGCATCGCTCTCGCCGAGCCTCGCGATCCTCGACGGTTTCGACGTCATCGTGCGCGCGGATTACGCGGACGTCCGCGAACGCGAGGTCGTCTTGATCTCGGGCGGCGGGAGCGGGCACGAACCCGCGCACGCCGGATACGTCGGCGCGGGGATGCTCGGCGGCGCCGTTGCGGGCGACGTGTTCACGTCGCCGACGGTCGATGCGGTGCTCGCGGCGATCCTCGCCGCATCGGGCGAGCCGGGCGCACTCCTGATCGTGAAAAACTATACGGGCGACCGGCTGAACTTCGGGCTCGCTGCGGAGCTCGCGCGCGCGCAGGGCCGCCGCGTCGAGATCGTGGTCGTCGCGGACGACGTCGCGTTGCCGGGCGAGGGCGACGTGCGGCGCGGGATCGCGGGCACCGTGCTCGTTCACAAGGTCGCGGGCGCCGCCGCCGCCGCGGGTGCGTCGCTCGACGACGTCGCGCGGATCGCGCGCGAGACGGCCGCGGCGCTCGGCACGATGGGCGTCGCGCTCGGGCCGTGCACGGTCCCGGCGGCGGGCGAGCCGAGTTTTACGCTCGACGACACGGAGATCGAGCTCGGGCTCGGGATCCACGGCGAACCGGGCGTGCGCCGCGCGACGATCGCCCCGGCCGATGCGCTCGTCGCCGAACTCATCGAGACGATCGTTCGCGATCGTGCGCTCGGCGAAGGCGCGCGCGTCGCGCTCCTCGTGAACGATCTCGGCGCGACGCCGCCGATGGAGCTCGCCGTCGTCGCGAACGCCGCGCTTCGCGACCTGACCGAGCGCGGGATCGTCGTCGAGCGCGCGTATGCCGGACGCTTCCTAACGGCCCTCGAGATGCCCGGGGTCTCGCTCACGCTGCTCGCGCTCGACGACGAGCGGCTCGCCGCGCTCGACGCACCGACGAGCGCCGCAGCGTGGCCCACGCATCCCGATTCGCGCTCGCGGCCGGCATCGAGGCCGAATCGGGTCGCACCGAATCCCATCTTCGAAACCGGCGGGACCGCGGCGAAGGCGCGCGCGACGGACATGCGCGCGATCCACGCGGCCTTCGAAG
>CAZZYZ010000055.1:0-16674 GCA_964658425.1 Vulcanimicrobiota bacterium
TGGTCAGTAATTTCGGTTCGCTCGTCAGCCGCATCATCGTCGGCGGGACGCTCGCGTCACACGGTGCGCAAAAGGCGTTCGGCTGGTTCGGCGGCCCCGGCCCCGTGGGCACGAAGGGATTCATGGAATCGCTCGGATTCATCCCGGGCGATCTGTACGGCACGATCGCCGCATCGGTCGAGATGGCCGCAGGCTCGCTCATGATCCTCGGCCTCGGCGGCCCGCTCGGGCCGGCACTGACGCTACCGCCGATGATCGTCGCGCAGGCGACCGTGCACGGCAAGAACGGCTTCTACAATCAGGACGGCGGCATCGAGATGCCGCTCCTGAATTGCGCGGCGGCGCTTGCGATCGCCAGTGCCGGCTACGGAACGCTCTCGCTCGATCACGCCCTCGGCGCGGCGGCGCTCGAAGACGATCGTCTCGTCTGGGTTGTCATTCTCGGCGCGGCGGTCGCGGGCGGGATCGTGCTCTCGCAGCGCACGACGCCGCCCCTCGCGTGAGCGCTACGCGAGCTCGCGTTCCGCGATATCCATGACCGGACGCGTGACCGCCGTCGCTTCACGATCGCGAGACCTGCCCATCGCGATGAACGGCAGCTCGAGCGAGCGCCGCGAGAGCGCGGCGATCGCGTAGGCGAGCAGCACGACGACGGCGGTCCGCAAGAGCGTCTCGCCGAGCGCCGAGGCGAGATAGTGATGCGGTGCGATCCGCGTTTCGAGCGCCTCGTACGCACCGAGCAGCGGAACGTGAACGAGATAGAGGCAGAAGCTGAGCTCCGCCGTCAGCACGAGAAACGGCGCGCGCAGAAACGCGGTGCGCGCCGATCTCGCGTGCGTGACGCCGAAGACCACGAGCGCCGCGAACACGAATAGCGCTTGATCGATGCGCACCGAACTCCCGAGGCGATCGTCCGAACGCCAAAAGACGATCGACGATGCGACCGCACATGCGATGAGACCGGCTGCGAGGCGATCGTCGAAGCGGCGCGTTCGCCCGGGCCACGTCGCCCAGAGCGCGAGGAGCGCTCCGGCCGCGAGCCCGTCGCAGCGAAACCACGGATAATTATACTCGATCCCGCTCGCGAGAAAATAACGCAGCACGGGTTCTGCGAGGACGATCGCTCCGGCGACCCATGCGAGCGCGCGCCGATCGAGGAATAGCACGAGGACGGGCCAGATCAGATAGAACTGTTCTTCGACGGCGAGCGACCACATCGGGCCCGCACCGTCGGGCATGCGCACGTCGGTGAGCGGTGCGAGATTCGCCGCGAAGCCCGCGCACAGCCATACGAACCCGAATCCGACGGACGGCGCGTACACGATCGCGAGGAGCGCGATGACGACCGTGCACAGCGGCAAGATGCGCAGCGCTCGACGCTGATAGAAGCGGCCGAAATAGCGCCGCGCCCCGCGCGCACGGGTCGCGAGCAGGATGCTCGTGATCAAGAATCCGGAGAGGACGAAAAAGAGATCGACACCGAGCCAGCCGTGGCCGAACAGTCCGTCGATCGCAGGCGGGAAGCCGGACGGTTCGCCGAGGCTCTTCGGGCCGCCGTTGAGGATGTGCATCGCGAAGACGGCCAAAATCGCGAACGCACGCAAGCCGTCCAATTCGAGTACGCGATCGCTTCGGGCCGAAACCATACTTCGCTGTTCGGCGGGCAGCGTCGCGTCCCGTAGCGGCAATCAGGGCCCCGCGGGTTTTCGAGCCGCGGCGAAGGCGTCGAGCTGCGTCTTGGTCGGCGCGGCGTCCGCGCTCTCGAGTGATGCGAGCAGCGCGTCGAGCGCCGCCGATTGCGCCGTCGCGCCGGCCGGCACGGCGGCCCGCAACGCCTCGACCTGTCGTGCGAGATCGAAGTTCGCGCGCAGATCGGCGTCGGTCGCGCGGATACGCGGATCGCGCACCACGTCGAAGTTCTGCGTCTGCGACGCGCCGCCGACGGTCATCCGGATCGCGTAGTGTCCGGGCGGCGCCCACACACCCTCGGGCGCGCGGCCCGCGTCGCCCGTATCGTCGGGTGTCGCGACCGTTCCCCGCGGCGCCGCGTACCGGAAATCCCAATAGAAGCGGTGCATCCCGACCGCTGCCGAAGGCGCGGCCGGCCGCACGATCCAAAACGCCGGGATCGTCAGCGAGGCCGGATCGACGGGCGCGACGAGGTCGTCGCTCGCATAGCGCCGGACGACCGCACCGCCGGCATCGAGGATCTCGAAGACCACGGGGCCACTCGGTTTTGCCGCGAGCGAGTAGTCGATCGGGACGCCGAATGCCGGATTCTCGCCCTGCGGCGTCTCGGGCGGGAGCGGCGTCCCTTCGTCGTCGCCCGGCCGCGTGCGAACGCTCGCAGCGGGCGCGAAGAGATGGCTCGGCGCGATCGCGACGTCGCTCCCCCATTGCCGCAACGGCGCGAGATGATCGAGGATCCAGAAGCCGCGGCCGTGCGTCGCGAGGACGAGATCGTCGCCGCGAATCGTGAGATCGCGCACGGAGACGTTCGGCATATCGAGCTGCAGCGATTGCCATGCGTCGCCGTCGTCGAACGAGACGAAGACGCCCGTCTCCGTCGCCGCGAAGAGCAGGCCGCGCCGCTGCGGATCCTCGCGCAGGCCGTTGAGGAACGACCCCTGTGCGATGCCGCTCGAGATGAGCTTCCACGTCACGCCGTAATCGCGCGTGCGATAGACGTACGGCGTCCGATCGTCGAGCCGGTGCCGATCGACCGCGACATACGCTTCGGCCGGATCCGCATGGGAGGCCTCGATCAGCGTGATCTTGTTCCACGGGCCGACGCCGGGCGGGCTGACGTTGAGCCACGACGAGCCGTTGTTTTGCGTAAGATGGACCGTCCCGTCGTCCGTCCCGGCCCACATCGTGCCGAAGCGAACGGGCGACGGCGCGAGCGTGTAGACGACCCCGCGCGGCTTACCCGGCAGATGGTCGGCCGCGGTCGTCGGATCGAGCGTCGCGGGGATCGTGGGGTTGGGGAGCGTGAGATCCTGACTGATCGCATGCCACGACGCGGCGCCGTCGGTCGTCTCGAAGATCTGTTGATGGCTCGCGTACAGATGCGTCGGGTCGGCCTGCGAAAAGACGAGCGGCAGCGTCCACGTCGTTCGGAAATCGCCCGGCAGGCCGAGCGTCGGTGCGACGTCCCCGTTCTCGCGCGTTGTGAGATCCTCGCGCGTCACGCGGCCGCCGTAGACGATCCGCGAGTCGCGCGGATCGGGCGCGATGTAGTCGCTCTCGCCGCCGGCGTTGAGCGGATGCCAATCGCGCATCGAGATGCCGAGGCCGGGCGTCCGGCTCGCGATCTCGAGCGAGCCCGAATCCTGCTGCGCGCCGTAGACGCGATACGGAAACGCGTCGTCCGTCGCGACGCGATAGATCTGCGCGGTCGGCTGGTTGTACCACGAGCTCCACGTGCGCGCACCGTCCGTCGTCACGATCGTCCCCTGATCGCTCGCGAGGATCATGCGCGCGGACTGCGTGGGATCGATCCAGAGCATGTGGTAATCGTCGCCGCCGGGCGCGCCCTTGATCGCCGTAAAATGCGCTCCGCCGTCCGTCGACCGGTAGAGCGACGTATTCGAGACGTAGACGCGATCGGCGTCGTGCGGATCGACGGCGACGTGACAGAAATACCAGCCTCGCCCCCAGATCCGCTTCTCGCCGTCGATCCGCAGCCAATGCGCGCCCGCATCGTCGCTGCGGTAGAGGCCGCCCGCATCTTTGGCATCGACGATCGCGTAGACGCGACTCGGCTCGCTCGGAGCGACCGCGAGGCCGATCTTGCCGAGGCCGATCTGCGGCATCCCCGAGAGGTGCTTCCACGTCGCTCCGCCGTCCGCCGATTTGTACAGCCCGCTGCCGGGGCCGTTCGATGGCGGATAGACGCTCCAGGGCGGCCGACGCGTCTGCCAGAGCGACGCATAGATCGTCTGCGGATCGTGCGGATCGAGGGCGAGATCGATCGCGCCGCTATTCTCGTCGCGGAAGAGCACGCGGCGCCACGTCGCTCCGCCGTCGATCGATTTGAAGACGCCGCGCTCCGGATTGGGGGCGTACGCATGCCCGAGCGCCGCAACGTAGACCGTTTTCGCGTCGTGCGGGTCGACGACGATCCGGCCGATCTGCTGCGTCGCTTCGAGGCCGCTCGCGCGCCACGTCTTCCCGGCGTCGTGCGAGACGTACATCCCGTTCCCGCCGATGATATCGGAGCGCATGTCGGCCTCACCCGACCCGACGTAAATCGTCCGCGGATCGCTCGGCGCGACGGCGATCGCGCCGATCGACGAGACGGGCTGACCGTCCATGATCGGCGACCACGTGTGGCCGGCGTTCTCGCTGCTCCAAACGCCGCCGCCGACCGCGCCGAAATAGAAGGCGAGCGGGTCGCCCGGGACGCCCGTGACCGCGAGCGTGCGGCCGCCGCGATACGGCCCGATCTCGCGCCAGTGCAGCCCGGAAAACACGGCGGGCGGCGGCGCGGCCGATGCGGAGCGCGGCAAACCCGCGACAACGAGGGCGATCGCGGCCATACGAAGGCACGCGGAGATCGAGCCGAGCATGCCACGGTGCTACGCAGGTCAACGCTGAAAGCCTTGGATTTTAGCACGCTCGCCTCAAGGGTCAGTTACCGGCGCCGATATACCATATGGTATGGACCCTCTCCGCGACCCGCGGCGGCGCCGGAAAGATCCGAGACACGCGGTCGTGTCCGAACGAGAACGCACCGAGACGCTCCATCGGTATGCGATCTTCGATTCCGACCTCGAGCCGATCTTCGATCAGCTCACCGAGCTCGTCGCCGAGTCGTTCGGCATGCCCATCGCCGCGATCAACCTGCTCGGCGAACGAACGCTGAGGTTGAAGGCACGCTACGGGATCGATATCGGCGAGCTCCCGCGCGCAGGATCGTTTTGCAATGAAACGATGGCACGCGGCGACGTCTTCGTCGTTCGCGATCTGGCCCTCGAGCCGAAATTGGCCGCGCTTCTCAGCCCCGAAGCAGCGAACTACGCTTTCTACGCTGGGGCGCCGCTGCTCGCTCCGGGCGGCGCATTTCTCGGAACGTTGTGCGTCCTGGACACCCGCCCGCGGACCCTCACGCGGGAGCAAATCGAGCAACTCGAACGCTTCGCGGCACTGACCGTCGCACTCTTCGAGGCGCGGCGCGACGCTCGCACGACGGCGGCGGAACGCGATCAACTCGCAGCGGTCATCGACTCCGTCCCCAATCCCGTCATCTCGATCGTCAAGAACGGGAGCGTCACCGGATGGAACGCGGCGGCAACGCGCGTCTTCGGCTGGACGTTCGACGAGGTGCGCAGCGGCGACTTGCCGTTCGTGCCGCGCGATCGGCTCGCCGAATCGGCGCGACTCCGCTCGACCGTCATGGAATCGGGGCAGAGCCTCACCGATTACGAGACGGTACGCGTGCGCCGCGACGGAACCCAGATCAACGTCTCGATCAGCGCGTCGCCGATCGTCGATCTCTTCGGTCAGCGGATCGGCGTGAGCGCGGTCCTGGAAGACATCAGCGAGCGCGACCGGACGCGCGAACGGCACCGCCGGCGCGCGAAGATCCTGGAACTCACCGCCTCCGACGCCTCGCTCGATCACATCCTCAAGCAGCTCGCCGACGACATCGAATCCGTCATGCCGCGCGCGATGGCGACCGTGCTCGCCCGGCACGCCGACCAGCGTTTCTGCGCCTATCACGGAACGCGGACGCCCGCGACGCTCGCCGCCCGCTTCGATCGCGCGCGAAGTTCGGCGATCCGCAACGTCGATTACACGAAGCCCTCGACGCGCTTCATCATCGATCTGCATCGCAGCGATCCGTTTTACGAGGCGGAACTCGTCAGCCATCGCTTCGGAAATCGGGCGACGTGGCTCTTCCCCGTGCATAGCGCCGTCGGCACCCATCTCGGCGCGCTCGTCATTCACACGCCGTATCAGCGCGAACCGACCGCCGACGAAACGCAGATGCTCGACGAATGCGCGTCGCTCGCGGCGATCGCGATCGACCGGTACGACGCGCGGATGCGGCTCGAGCGCCTCGCCTTGCACGACGCACTGACGGGGCTTCCCAATCGTTTGAAGTTCGAGGAACGCCTCGATGCGGCGATCGAGCGCGCGAAGCGCAACGGAACGCGCTTCGCGCTCGGCATGCTCGATCTCGATCGATTCAAGTTCGTGAACGATAGCCTCGGCCATTCGATCGGCGATAAGGTGATCGTCGAAGTCGCGGATCGCCTGCGCGCGGCGATGCGTGCCGAAGATACGGTCGCGCGCATCTCGGGCGACGAGTTTTTGCTCATTCTCGGCGACATCGAAGATCGCGACGGAGTCGAAGCGGCCGCGCGCCGCGTGACGCAAACCCTCGATGCGAGTTTCCGGCCCGCCGGGGAAGAGCTCTACTTGCACGCGAGCTTCGGGCTCGCGATCTATCCCGACGACGCGACCGAAGCGACGCAGCTCGTACGCCTCGCCGATAGCGTGATGTACGACGTCAAGCATCGCGGCACGGGGATCGGTTTTTTCGACAAGACGATCGACGACGGATCGATCCCGCAATTCGAACTCGAGATGGCACTCAATCGCGCGATCCGGAGCGGCGAGTTCACGCTCGAGTACCAACCGATCGTCGCACTCGACGGCGATACGGTCGTCGCGGCGGAAGCGCTCCTGCGCTGGCACCATCCGCAGCACGGGCGGCTCGCTCCCGATCGCTTCATCCGCACGGCCGAAGAGACGGGCTTGATCGTCCCGATCGGCGCGTGGGTGCTCGGCGAAGCGGCTCGCTTCGCAAGCCGTTGGCGCGCGGCGGGCGGCCCGGGGAACGTCGCCGTCAACGTTTCGGCGCGGCAATTCGAAGATCGTCATTTCGTGCGCACGGTCGTCGATGCGATCGCGTCGAGCAACATCGCTCCCTCGCAGATCTCGCTCGAGATCACGGAGAGCTTGATCATGAGTTCGCCCGAAAGTGCGGCTGCGAAATTGCACGAGCTGCGGCGGCTCGGGGTCGAGAGTTCGATCGACGATTTCGGGACCGGATACTCGAGCATGAGCTATCTCAAACGACTACCCGTGAATACGCTCAAGATCGATCGCTCGTTCCTGAGCGACCTCGCCTCCGCGAGCGCGGCTGAGAGCGATCGCGCGATCGTCGAATCGATCGTCGCGCTCGCGAAGGCGCTCTCGCTGCGCATCGTCGCCGAAGGCGTCGAAACCCCCGAGCAACTCGCGATCTTACGGACGCTCGCGTGCGACTACGTGCAGGGCTATCTGTTCGCGCGGCCGATGCCCGCGGACGCGTTCCTCGCCTGGCGCATGATCGCGCCGGACGCGAAGGCGCGCATCGGAATCAGCGCCTAAACGCCTACCACTTCGCCGGAACGTGGCGCAGGACGAGCGTGAAGACGAGCGTCGCGACGGCGAACCACAGCACGATCACGCCGAAGCGGATCCCCGTCCACAAGCGCTCCGGCTTCGCCGCCGTACGCGCTGCGGCGAGCGGCGCGCGCAGCTCGATGACGAACGGTGGCCCCGCGGGCGGCGTCAGCGCGCTGCGCACTTCCGAGAGCGCCATGTCGATCGAGAACCACACGATCGCGAGGATGCCGAAGGCGGCGGCTCCGCGCGTCGAGCCGCGCAACATCCCCGCGGCGAAGCTCGTCGCGAGCACGAAGCCGGCACTGAAATAATTGAGCGGAACGAGCGGTAACGGGCGCTTCGCCGCGACCTTGACGGCGTAGACGTCGAGGATGTCCGAGAGCGCCGCGCTCGTTCCGTACGACCAGAGTTCGTCGCCGAGCGCCGAGAGCGTCGCTCGCCCGTCGACGGCTTCGAGCCGGATCTCGTGCGTCACGATGCCGGCGGCGGAACGCACGAGCGAGATTACGACGTCGTCGAGGGAATCCGGGAGATGCGGCGCGCGAAAGAGCGCGTCGATCTCGTGAAACGATGCCGAGCGATTGCCGTCGCGCACGTCGACCGACGCGACCACGTCGCCCGGCGGCACGAACGTGGCCGCACGCGCGAAGAAGCGTTCGAGACCGTCGCCGTCGAGTCGCATCGGCGGGAAATGCCGCACCGTCCGCACGCGCGATTCGAGGTCGGCGGCCACGACGCTCACTGCGGCAGCGCCGTCGGCGGCTCGCTCGCGGGAGCGAGGCTCCGCGCGGCGATGAACGCCTTCGCCTTGTCGACCTCACCCGTGAGCGCATCGACCGTCTGCTCCATGGAATCGAGCGCTTTGACGCGATAGCTCGACATCGAATCGATTGCGCCTTGCACGTTCGCGAATGCGTTCTTGAGCTTCTCGAGATCGATCGTCGCACTCGATGCCTGCTCGAACGTGCGCTCGGCGTTCGTGCGCAGCATCTTCGACGTCGATTCGATGAGATTCGAGGTGGTCGAATTGAGCGCCGAGATCTGATCGAGGACGAGCTTCTGACTCGTGAGCGCCTGCGCCGTGATGACCGCCGTTCGCAACGCCGCGACCGTCGTCGTCGTCGCGCGATCGACGCCCTTCATCAGTTCGACGTTCGTCTTCTTGATGATGTCGAGCGCGAGATACCCCTGCACGTTGACGGCCATCTGCGTCGCGATATCCTGTTGTTTCTGTCGCGCGTAGAACAGCACGTCTTCTTTTAGGACGCGCGCACGTTCGGGATCGCTCGTCTCGACGGTCGCGATCTGCGCCCCGACGCCTTCGGCGATCTTCTTCGCGAGCAAGCCGTACTTTTCGAGCGTCTGCATGAGCGCCCACATCGCGGCCTTCTCGGTTTCGATCGCGGCGTTATCGCGCAGCAATTCATCCTTGCTCCGGTAGAGGCTCTCGATCACGCCGTTGAGATGCGATTGCGCCGATTCGTAGCTGCGAAAATAGTCGACGAGCTTGTTGCCCATCGGAACGAAGCCGAGGATCTTCTTCACCGAAAGCAGATCGCCGCGCTTCGAGGGATCGAGGCTCTCGACCGTGCGGCGCAGGTCGAGCAGCGATTTCGAGACGGGCGAGCTCTCGCCGAGCGCACCGTCTTTGAGCGCTTTCATCGGCTTGTCGAGCAGCCGATTCGAGACGTTCGCCGAGCGCACGATCTCCGTGCTCCCCATCGAATTGATCGCGTCGATGCGCGCCTTGAACGCATCGCTGAGCACCGGCGCCGCAAGGAGATCTGAGACGAACGCATCGACCTGGCCGTCGAGCTTCGCGGCATCGGCGGGCGCGATCGGGACCTTGCCGACGGCCTGCTCGGGCGCGATCGCCTTGCCCGCCGCGGGGACGACGAGCGGCGCCTCGGGGGGCGCGAGCATCCCGAGATCGGCGTCGCTCATCGATCGTTCACGCCGAGCTCGCGCTTGCGGCCGCAAAGGTAACGCTCGTACACGGGGGGCAGCTCCATCTGCTCGCGAGACTCGCCCGCTTCTTCGCTCCCCTCGATCGCCGCACCGACGACCTCGCCGAAGATTTTAAAGAGTTCGTCCACTACTCCACCGCCCGCACTAATCGTTGAGCCCGACTTGGAAACGCGGCTCGAGCTTGCGCGGCGTACCGCGCTTGACGATCGAGGTCCCGATCGCCAGGAACTCGATGACGTGCGGCTGCCAATTGTGATTCTTCTCGATGATCTGCATCCCGACGATCCCCTCGGCACCGTGCGCCTCGGCCTCGGCCTGCATGCGGCTCATCGCGAGCTCGCGCGCTTCGTAGATCGCCTCCGTGTAGTTCGGCAGTTCCGTGTTGGCGCCGAATTGCGAGAGCGACTGGCGCCACCCCTGATGGGCGACGTGATAGACGCAGTTTCCGAGCACGAGCTCCGCAGGGACGTATCCCGCTTCGTGGAGCTTGTAGAAATCTTGAACGCTGAAATCGGAGGTGAACGGTTTCCCGTGTTTGGTTTTGTAATCGGTCCCTTCGGGTGCGCGCACGGCCGTCCCGATCGCCGTGAACTCGAGCGCTTCGCCGGCCCAGGCATAGCTACCGATCTCCAATTGCACGCCGACGACGCCGTCGGCACCGAGCGTCGTCGCTTCTTCCTCCATGCGCGCCATCGCGAGTTCGCGCGCGTGGTACATCGCCTGCGTCAGCACGCCGAGCTCTTCGTTGTTGTAGAAGTTGGCGTACTGCAAACCGACGTGATAGATCGAACTGCCGAGCACGAGCCCGACCGGCTCCATCCCGAGTTCGTTGAGCAAGACGAATTCGCTGACGGAGAGATCGCTCGTGAAGAGCGGCTTGCCCCCTTCGCCGCGCATGCGCCGCAAGCGCGCGATCGCATCGAGCGGGACGCCGGTCGAGGTCGTCCGGACGTCGCCGACACCGCTTCCGCCCTGACCGAAGCCGCCCGGACGGCCGCCGCGTCCTCCAAAAAAGCCCATCGTCGCTACCTCGTGAAGAGTTTGGTGAGGGTCGCGCTCGCCGCACGATCGCGTTCGGCGTACGCCGAAAGATCCTCGAGTAGGAGTTCGGCCCATTCGCTCGGCGCGCAGGCTTCCTTGCGCAAGGCGATCCCGCGTACGATCTTGGTGAGCGACGCGGCGATACCCGTACGTTCGCGTTCCAGGGCGTATCGCATGACGTCCGTCCCGCTCGTCGGCACGTCGATCGCGACCGCGGCGACGTCTCCGCCGAACAGACCGCGCTTGACCTGCGTGAGCTTCGGAAAGACGGCGCTGAACTTCGCGGCGACCGCCGAGAGCAAGCCGCGCTCGTCGACGGAGCCCGCGGCCTGCACCTCGTCGAAGAAGCGTCGCACGAGATATGCGGGTGCCGCCGCACCGTCGTCGCGCACGCCGAACGCGGCGGGTGCCGCAGACGACGCCGCGGGATCGAGCGCGCCGAAGCGCTCCGAGAGAAACGCTCCGTTGCTCGCGAGCGCCCGTTCGCTGCTCTCGGAGAGGCGAGCGAGCCGATCGCGCGTCCCGCGCTCGAGCAGATCGAGTTGCGCGACGAGCATATCCGCCGCCGTCGCATCGCGCCGCGAGGCCGGGATATCGAGATACGCCTTCAGCGTGTCGGGAAGATAGCGCGCCCCCGTCTCGCGTAGCGCGTACGCCGCCTCGTCTGTCGCGCCGCCGCGCGCGAGCAGACGCTCGGCATCGGCGAGCATCGCCTCGATGCGGCCGATCGAAGATCGAGCTTGTTCCGGTAGCGCGAACACATCCATCGCCGATCCCGGATTCGCTACCCGCCCCACAAGAACCGCCCTCGCGCCGTTCACGCCTCCGAGATGTGAACGCCCACAGCCTCACTCACATGCGAACATTCACGGCCGCGCAACATCCGTACGTGACGAAGGGCCCGAGTATTCGCGATCCGACGCCGGTTCGAGCATTCGCATCCGATGGACGGACTGCTTACGTAGGAATCGAAGAGGCCGGGGCCGCCGCGTATTTCGGTACGCACGGCCCCAACCGACGACGGGCCGGGCATGAGCAGCCCGTCTCGTTTAGAAGTCGTATTCGAGTTGGAAGCGTTGGTACTCGAAGTTGTACGGGAGCGTGGGCTGCTGGCGCGGCGCGATTCGGATGCGCGCGAACACGCCGTGGTACGGGCCGGGTTTGACCTTCATGAAATAGTACGTGCCGTCGACGTTGAACTCCGACGTCAGATTTCGCACGATGTCGTTCGAGTACTGGTACCAGCCCTCGTCGGCGATGACTTTGAGCTGTTTGTTCGGCGTCGTGTAGACGAGCGCGGCCTTATACGAATTACCGGCGCTACGACGATCGGCCAATCCTTGCGTGATCTGCGTCGTGTAGAGCGGGTCGGTTCCGAGGCTGTCGGTGAACGGCGAGATCACGCCGCCGTAGGCGACCTTGTACAAGCCGGGCGCGATCAGTTCTGCGGCGCCGGTCCCGCCTGCGGGGATGAACGTTCCCCGTTCCGCACGTGCGATCGTCGGCGCGGCAACGTATCGGTACTGCCACGGCGCGAAGTCGCCGCTGACCGCGAGAAGTAAGCCCTTCGCGACGTTGACGCCGATCTGGCCGCCGATCGTGTGATTGTCGACGCGGCCGAGCACGTTTTTACCCTCGGAGTTCTGCGCGAGGTATTGCACGGCGAGATACGGATTCGCGGTCGAATACGGATCGAATCCGTACTTGCCTTCCGCATACGTAATGTTCGCGATGTTGTAGACCTGATAGTTTTCCGCCATCAGCGACGCACGCGTCGAGGGCTTGAACGAGAGGCCGACGCGCATCGTGCCCGGCGTCTGGCTCGGCGTTCCCGCGAACGGCGTCCCGGGGTAGAAGGCGGTGAGCAACGTGTTCGGTTCGAAATTCGACGAATTGCGCTGTTCGAAACGGAATTCGCGGGTGAGGCTCGCGACGAGCCCGGGCGCGAGCTGGAAGCTTCCGTCGGCCGCCTGATACGAAGCCGGTTGGATGCGAGAATCCGAGTTCGGCATCCAGGGATAATTCAAGATCTGGTCGCCGAAGGTGATCGTATCGTACTTCGATTTGTACTGTAGGTACGCTTCTTGAATCGGTTGATCGAGCGGGAAGCCCGGCAACGTGTTGTCGACGTGCGTATTCTTCGAGGGCGCCGGTCCGTTGAACCCGAAGCCCGTTGCGCCGCCGTAGGTGTAGCCGATATTGAAATTCGACGTGCCGAAGCGATAATCCAAATGCGGCGCGATGCCGAATTCGAGCGCGTGGCGATCGGGGTTCGCGGCGTTGGCGACGCGATTGAGGCGCGTGAAGTAATACGCGCGGAATTTCCCCGAAACGGCGAGTTTGCCGGCTCCGGGCGTCGGAGTCGGCGCCGGATGCGACTGCGCGCTAAACGTATCGGGGAGCGGCAGCGGTTTATTCACCGGTCCGGTCGTCGCACTGGGATTAGACGGTAAACTTTGCTGCGTCGTCGACTGGCCGAACGCGGCCGCCGACAGCGCAACCATAAAGAATACTCCTGGCACGAAAGTGCGCACGAGCGGTGTTTTCAAAAGGGGCCTCCACGCGGACAGGGATTTGCCCCGTTATAGCATCCGAACATTAAACGGACGTTAAGTGAGGGCGGCGTCTCGTACGGCGGCAAATAACAAAACGCATCTCCTTGCGGCCATCGGCTTCATCTATCATACGATCGGCAACCGGGTTGCCCGCCGCCCGCCGCCCCACCGCATGGGAGACACGCGGCCGGGAAGCCCCCGGGGGGCGAGCGTCAATCGCTCGCGGTTGCGACGTTTCGGTGACCGAGCTGCTCGCGAACCCACGCGAGATACTCCTCGCCGAGTTCCGGCGCAGCGAGCAGCGAACCGAGCTCGCCGCGCGCGAACATGTGGATGCGCGAGACGTCGACGATTCGCACGCCGTGCGTCGGTCGATGCACGATCTCGATCGGATCGCCCGCCCTCACGTACCCTTCGCCGCGAATGCGCAGGTAGGGCCCGAAGCGCAGTTCCGCGCCGAACGTCTTGACGAAATCGCGCTCGCCCATCTTCGCCGCGAACGTATTGCACGGGATGCGCGGCAGCGAGACTTCGAGTTCGACTTCTTCGCCGACGCGCCAGCGTTCGCCGACGATCGCGTCGTTTACGGCGAGGCCCGCGACGGTCAGATTCTCGCCGAAGAGCCCCGGTTCGAGCGGACGCCCGAGCCGCTCGCTCCAATACGCATAATCCTCGACCGCGTAGGCGTAGACGGCGCGATCGAACCCGCCGTGATGCTTGCGATCGACCTGCACGTCGCCTTCGATGCATTCGCCGCGAAACGCCGCCGCGTGGGCGAGCGGACGCTTCTCGATCGCGGTGCGATAGGTTCGGCCGAACCCTTCGACCCTCGACGCGGCACCGACGTTGACGGAGACGACGCGTCCGCCGCTCACGCCGCGGCCCGCAGCGCCGCGGCGAGGGCCGGCGCGTCAATGTCGTAGGCGGCGGCGAAGCCGAGAACCATCCGGCCCGCGCTCGGCGCGCACGCGAAGAGCGTAAAGTCCGGCAACCCCGCGAGCACGGCGATCGTCGCCCCGTGCCGCTTGCCGAGTGCGTCCCAGGCCGCGTCGCGCCGTGCGTCCTCGGCGATCGCAAATGCATTGACGGCGAGCGTGATTCGCGCCCGTGCGTAGGCATCTTGGCCGGAGAGCGCTTCTTCGACGAGCAGCAGCGAGGCATCGCTGCGTGCCCGCAGGTGTCGGCCGTGTGCGGCGAGGGTGCTGAGCGCGACGACAATCGCGCCGTCCGCGATCGCGAAGGGTGCGTACGTGGCGTGCGGATGACCGGCATCGTCGACCGTCGCGAGCGCGAGCGCGCTCGGCGTTTCCAGGAGCATGCGGAGAGCCGCGGAGCTGCGCACGTCGCTCATGGCGATCCCTTCGCGGCGCGGCCGTCCCGACTCTGCGTCACAGGCCGGGTCCGGGCGCCCCGCCAACACGTTTCGCAATGCAACCCGAACCCGCCGCGCACGTTCCGACGCTCGACGAAATCCGGCACACCGCCGCGCACGTCCTCGCCTACGCGGTGCAAGAGCTCTTCCCCGATGCGAAGCCGACGATCGGACCTTCGATCGAGAACGGCTTCTATTACGATTTCGATCGCGCCGAACCGTTCACGCCCGACGATCTCGCGCGACTCGAGACGCGGATGCACGAGATCGTCGCGAAGGACTACGAGATGACGGGCGAGCGCGTCACGCGCGAGGGCGCGCTCGAACGCTTCGCGAGCAATCCGTTCAAGGTCGAGCTCGCTCGAGGGATCGCCGAAGGCGAGCCGATCACGCTCTACACGATCGGCGAATTCACCGATCTCTGCCGCGGCGGCCATGCGAGGACGACGGGCGAGATCGGCGCCGTCAAGCTCACGAGCGTCGCGGGCGCGTATTGGCGCGGCGACGAGAAGAATCCGCAGCTGCAGCGCATCTACGGCACGGCGTGGCGCACGCAGGCCGAGCTCGACGCATACCTCCTGCAGATCGAAGAAGCGCTCAAACGCGATCATCGCAAGCTCGGCGCGGAACTCGGGCTCTTCTCGATCGAAGAGGACGCCGGCGGCGGCCTCATCTTTTGGCATCCCAAGGGTGCAATCGTCCGAGGCATCATCGAAAACTTCATTCGAGAAGGACTGCGCGAGCGCGACTATCAGCCCGTCGTGACACCGCACATCGTGAGCGAAAAACTCTACGAACGTTCGGGGCATCTCGAGAACTACGCGCACGGCATCTTCGGACCGCTCGAGATCGAGGGCCAGCGCTTCCGGCTCAAGCCGATGAACTGCCCGGGGCACATCCTCATCTACAAGAGCGAAGGTCATTCGTATCGCGATCTGCCGATCCGCTACTCCGAATTCGGCACCGTCTATCGCTTCGAACGCAGCGGGACGCTGCACGGCCTCACGCGCGTGCGCGGCTTCACGCAGGACGACGCGCACCTCTTCTGCACGCCGGGTCAACTGCGATCCGAATTCGAACGGACGGCCGACGAAGCGATTCGGCTGATCACGGCGTTCGGATTCGAAGGCGTCGAGTACGTCCTTTCGACGCGGGAGCCGCATCTGCGCGCCGAGACGGACGACCTCGCCGAAGAGGCGATCCGCAAAGCGCTCGAATCGCGCGGGCTTCCGTACGGCATCGATGCCGGCGGCGGCGCATTTTACGGTCCCAAGCTCGACGTCAACGTTCGCGATGCGATCGGCCGCACGTGGCAGCTCGGCACCGTTCAGGTCGATTTCACGCTGCCGCAACGCTTCGATCTCAAATACCGCGGCAGCGACGGGAACGATCACGTCCCCGTGATGATCCACCGCGCGCTCGCCGGATCGCTCGAGCGCTTCTTCGGCGTGCTGATCGAGCATTACGGCGGAAACTTCCCAGCCTGGCTCGCGCCCGTGCAAGCCGTCGTGGCCCCGATCTCGGAGCACCAGCTCGCGTACGCGACCACTATTCGCGATCGATTACGTGACGCGGGTTTCCGCGCCGAGGTCGATGCGAGCAACGAGAAGCTCGGCTACAAGATCCGGCACTGGAAGACGCAGAAAGTCCCGTACATCTTGGTCGCGGGCCGTTCCGAAGTCGAGGCCGGCACCGTCGCGCCGAACGAACGCGGCAACGACGAAAAGCGCCCCGCGATCACCGTCGATGCGTTTATCGAAGAGCTTCGCGATCGGGTCGACCGCAAGGTATAAGCGCGTCCGCGCCCCCGACGATGCGATATGAGTTGTCGCGCCGGTCGGTGCCCGGTAGCCCGTTCAGGCACCGATGACGATCTCGATGAGGTTCGGTTCTCGCGAGGCGATGCCGGCCGCGATCGCTGCGGCGACGTCGCTCGCGCGCTCGATGCGCGTCCCGGCGATGCCCATCGATCGCGCGAGTGCGACGTAGTCGATCGGCGGCCGGTCGATATCCATCGCAACGTAGCGATTCTCGCGCGCGGAGACGTAACGCGGCTGCGACTTCATGAAGTTCTTCAAGACGTTGTATTCGCGGTTGTTCATCACGACGAACGTGACGGGCAGGTGCTCGTGCGCCGCGGTCCAGAGCGCCTGCGGCGAATACATCGCGGCGCCGTCGCCGACGAGGCAGACGACCGGCGCGCGCCCGATCCCGAGCGAACAGCCGACCGCGGCCGGCATCGCCCATCCGAGCGCCCCGCCACGCAAGAACGAGTATTGCTTCGGCGACGAACTATCGAGGAAGTCGCGAACGTGCAGCGACGTCGCGATCGCTTCG
>CAZZYZ010000056.1:0-16613 GCA_964658425.1 Vulcanimicrobiota bacterium
TCTCGATGGGCGCGGCCGCGTACGACGCGATGCTGCACGACGAACAGCTCTTGCCGTTCGGTGCGAACGACGTCGTGCGGATGGCCGACGACGAGCTCGCGCACGGCTGGGCCGTGCAGGCCTGGGTCGAACACGACGCCGCCGCACGCCGCACGCCGATCGGCCCGCTGAGCGGCGGCGGCCTCGCGCCGAGCGGCGATGCGCTCGTCGGCTATTATCGCGAGCGCCTCGACGAGCTGCAGCGCTTCGTAATTGCGCAGAACGTCGTGACGATCCCGGCGTCGCTCGGCCGCATCGACGTCGTCGAGACGCCGAAATTCTTGCAGCCGGTCTCGCCCGGCGCGTCGATGAATCCGCCGCTGCTCTTCAGTCCCGGCACGACGGGCTACTACTTCATCACGCCGCCGACGTCGCTCGCCGAAGCGGCGCGCACGCTCGATCCCAATCAAGACTTCGATCGCGACCGCATCCTCTCGACGGGCGCGCACGAAGCGATGCCGGGTCATTTCCTCCAGCTCTCGATCGCGCGGCGCAATCCGGACTTCGTACGTAAGATTCAGGGCACGGGCGTCTTCGCCGAGGGCTGGGCGTTCTACGGCGAGGAGATGTTCGTCAACCTCGGATTGTTCTCGGATCGGCTCGACGGCCGCTATTATACGGCGCAGTGGGAACGCGTGCGCGGCGCGCGGGCGACGGTCGATCCGATGCTCGCGACCGGCCGCTGGAGCTACGAGCGCGCGGTCGCGTTCTTCGAACGTGAAGCCGGGTTCCCGGAGGCGGCGGCTCGGGCGCAGGTCGCCTCGATCGCACTGAGTCCCGGCTATTTCATCTCGTACACGGTCGGCCGCTATCAGCTCGAACAGTTACTTTCGAGTTACCGCGAACGCACGGGGACGACCGGGTCGCTGCTCGATTTTCACGACCGCCTGCTCTCGTACGGCACGACGCCGTTCGCCGTCGTCGCGCCGGAATTACTCGAAGACTTGAGTAAGTCGCGCGAAGACGTGATGCGCGCGGCGAACTACTGATCGCAAATCAGTAGGTCGTCTCCGGCAGCACGCACGTGCCCGTCGCGCGGCAGACGACGATCGGTTCGCCGAGAACCTCGGCCGCGCTCGGCGACCGCTCGGGCCGAGCGGCGACGATCTTGCGCGCCTCGAACGCCATCGCGCGCGAGCGCGTTCCGCGCCGCGTGATGCGCGCTTCGACCTCGATGAAATCGCCCGCATGAACCGGTGCGACGAACGTCACGCTATCGTAGGCCGCGAACAGTCCCTCGTCGCCGGCCTCCGCGATACAGAGGGCGGTCGCGGCATCGCCGAAGAGCGCGAGCATGCGGGCGCCGTCGACCAAGCTGCCGCCGTAATGCGCGTCGTTCGCGCTCATCCGCATGCGAAGGACGACGCGATCGCTCGAATCGCTCATGCCGCGCGCTTCGCGAGCTGCCACAGTATTTCCAGCTCTTCGAGCGAGTACTGATCGAGCGTGCGGCCGTCGCTCGTCGCGCGCCGCTCCATAAAGGTAAAGCGCTTGTAGAATTTCGCGTTCGCCGCGCGCATCGCGCCTTCGGCGTCGATGCCGAGCGCGCGCGAGAGGTTGACGACCGTGAAAATCACGTCGCCGAGTTCCTCGCGAATCGCGGCCTCGTCGCCGTCGCGGCGGGCTTGTTCGAGTTCGGCGACCTCTTCGGCGAGCTTCGCACGCACGTCATCGACGTGCGGCCAATCGAATCCGACGCGCGCGGCTTTCGCTTGCATCTTCTGACCGCTCTGCAGCGCCCCGAGGCCGGGCGGGATCCCGTCGAGCCGGCTCGGACGTTTCGCAGCCGAGGGCTCGAGCGATTTGAGCTGATCCCAGTTCTGCCACACCTCGGCCACGCTCGCGACGGCGCGATCGCCGAAGACGTGCGGATGGCGGCGGATCATTTTATTCGCGAGCCCGTCGACGACGTCCGCGATCGAGAACGTGCCGCGTTCGGTCCCGAGCTGCGCGTGAAAGACGACTTGCAGCAGCAGATCGCCGAGCTCTTCGCAGAGTTCGCCGCTGCCGTGCGATTCGATCGCATCGACGACCTCGAAGGTCTCCTCGACGAGATAGGGCACGAGCGATTCGTGGGTCTGCTCGCGGTCCCACGGGCAACTGCTGCGCAGGCGTGCCATGACCTCGATGAGATCGGTCCACGCGTAGCGCGCCGATGCCGGCGGCAGCGGCATGAGCGGGATCGCGATCGCCGACGAGAGCGAATCGCGCGGCATACCGGGCACGACTTCGACGGCGCGGCCGAGATCTTCGAGCGCCCGAACGAGCAGCGGAAGGCCGGGAAAATCCGAGAGCGGATTGCCGACGATGCCGATCGCGAACTCGTCGTCGCCGAAATCGGATGCGAAGCGGGCGATCGCGTCGCTCGATCCGCGCACGAAGAGAGCCGCGTCGGCGATTCGATCGCGCACGATCTCGATGCCCTCGCTCTCGAGGAACAGCGTGAGATCAGGCGGCGCGAGCGGCGCGACGGCGCGACGCACCGCCCGCAAGGCTTCGAGGCTTCCGAGGGTCAGGAGATGCGGATCGCCGGGCCCGAGCCCGACGATCCGAACGAGCGCCATCGTTGAGGCGCCGATCTTCTACTGAGCGGGAGCGGGGGTCGCCGGGGCTCCACCCGCGGCGGCTCCGGCCGCGGATGCCGGCGGCAACGCGTCCTTGAGAGCGTCGGGATAGATCTCGATCTTCGCTTTGCTGCGCAGGTTCGCGAGGAACTGCGGGAGCTGCGTCTGCTCGGCGGCCTGCAGCAGTTGCGTCTTCACCTTCGGCCCCGAATTCGCGACGGTCGCAACGGTCGCGGCCTTCTTTTCCTCGACCACGATGATGTGGTATCCGAACGGCGATTTCACGGGTGGCCCCACGACGCCGACGGGCTGGGAGAAGGCCGCGGCCTGGAACGACGGCACCATCTGCCCCTTGGAGAAGAAGCCGAGCTCGCCGCCCTTGTCCTTGCTCGAGGGGTCGACCGAGTATTCTTTCGCGAGCGCCGTGAAGCTCGTGCCGCCCTTGAGCAGTTGCTCGATCTTGTCGGCGAGCTGGACGTTCGGCACGAGAATGTGCTTCGCCCGAACCTGCATCGGGGTGTCGAGCGTCGTGTGATTCTTCGAGATGTAATCGGCGATCTGGGCGTCCGTTACTTTCACGTTCCCTTCGATCGCTTTATCGACGACGAGCTTCTCTTTGAGGATCGTCTGCACGTCCGACTGCGTCAGGTTTTGCTGCTTGAGGACCTGATCGAATTGGCCGGGCGGATACTTCGCCTTGATGTCGTCCTCGGATTTATCGACCGCCGCTTGCGGGATGTCGATCTTATTATCCGTCGCGTACTGATCGATCAGTTTGCTCTGGATCATCTGAGAGAGGATCGACTTGGCCTGCGGGCTCGCGTCGAGCTTCTTGTTGAACGAGGCCGATGAGATCTTGTCGCCGTTCACCGAAGCGACGTCGCCGTTATCGCCGCCGGCACCGGACGAGCAACCGACGACGGCGACGCCCAAGGTAAACGTAGCGAGGGCGGTCAGCGCCCGGGTCGGGTTTGCCATGAAGTCTCCAAGCAAAGTGTAGAAATCAGGGCTCCCGGCACCGCCACGGAACCCCAAACCACCACGGCTTCGGTCGCCCGGCTGCCGCCCTCCTGCCGCGGTGTGCCGCTCGCCGGAAGCGGCCGGTCGGCATGAAACTCGGTCGGGCGCGCCGCCGTACCTATGCGCGAACCGCCGACGAGCAACGATACGCGGGACCTTCCCGATGCGCGCCGGCGATCGACCGAGACGAGAAGCTTCCCACGGGACGAGGCTCATTTTCCGCATGACTCACGGTTCATTCGCCCGGATCGGCGCGCCGATCGCGATCGCCTTGGCGCTCACGGCCCCCGCGCAGGCCTCGATTCGTCCGGGCGTCACGACGACGGCCGTCGAGACGACGGTCGCGCCCGCAAGCACGAACGCGACCGACCCGGGCTGGACGGGTGCGCTCGTCGCGACCGACTTCGCGAACTTTACGACGGAGTCGGCGGCACGCCCCGATGTCGCGACGACCGCGCGCTTGACGTACGACGGCAAGAACGTCTACGTCGGATTCGCGGCGACGCAGCGTAGCATCCCGCTGACCGCGCAGCAGCGGACCGACGACGTCGGATTCGGCCTCGACGATTCCGTGACGGTCTCGATCGACACGAGCGGGAACGGTTCGCGCACGTACGGCTTCAGCGCGACCCCGCTCGGCACGAAGTACGAGTTCTCGACGGAATCGTCGCGCTACCAGCCGCCGTGGCAGGCGGTCGCCTCGCGAACGAGCGACGGCTACGACGTTCTGATGACGATCCCGCTCGCCGACATGCGGCTTTCGGGATCGCCGATTCAACGCTGGCGCATCGATTTCTCGCGCCGCGTCGCCGCGGCGAACGACGTTCTGACGTGGGCGTACGCTCCGGCCGACAACGCGTATTGCCAGCAGAATACGCTCAACAGCATCACGTATTGCAACGCGACGAAGTGGCCGATCCTCGGCGGCCTCAAGATCGGTGGCGTCGCGAAGGCGCCGCCGCCCTACGCGGACGTCTACGCGCTCGCGAGCGCGGGCCGCGATCGCAACGTCTTCGAGACGACGCCGACGATCTTCAATCAGGAACACGTGCGCAATTTCGGGCTCGATGCGACGCTGCCGTTCACGCGCACGCTCGCGTTCGTCGGCGCCCTCGGGCCCGATTTCTCGAACGTCGAGACCGATCAGACGACGATCGCTCCGCAAGAATTCGCCCGGCAGTACACGGAATACCGGCCGTTCTTCGCCGAGGGCGCGTCGTATCTGATGCCGCTACCGGGGATCGGGATCAATAACAACGGCTATTCGATGTTGTACACGCCGTCGCTCGGTGTGGTCGATTCGGGAGCGAAGATCGAGGGGACGGTCGGCAACAACGCGATCGGCGTGCTCGACGTGAACGGTGACGGCTTCGACGACCGCGCGTTCGGCTATAAATATCGGACGGAAGACCAGTCGATCGCATTCGACGCGCAAGGCGTCGACGCCGACCATCCCGGCGTGCGCGATCGTACGGTCGGGATCGGAGCGGAGTTTTTAAATCCGCATTCCGGGTTCGAGCCGGTCGCCTCGCTCTCGCAGGAGACGGGGACGTTCGTCGGCTCGCCCAAAGACGGGCGCGATCTGCTCGTCGGCGCGCTCGACAGCCACGGGCTCTTTCAAAGCGGCGTGATTTACCGTGACGTCGGCCCGAGTTACGGACCGATCGACGGCTATACGGCGCTCCCGGACGTCCGCGGCCCCGCGGGTTTCGTGCAATACAACGGCGTCGTCGGCGCACGCAGCCCGGTGAAGACGGTATCGTTCAATCTCAGCGGCGACCGGCTGATCGATCGCAGCGGCGCCGCGCACGAAGTCGACGCGGCCTCGCAGGTCGTGGTCGGCTTTCGCAATCTGCTCAACGTTACGCTCTACAGCGGCACGAGTTTTATCCGCGCGTACGCGGATCCGTTTCCGGCCTACTCGGGCGGCCAAAATTTCGCCTTCGATTCGACGGGCTTCGGCTTGAATTACGCCGACGGTACGCCGAACTCGGCCGACGTCTCGTATTCGGCCGGCTCGTATTCCGTCTCGTGCCCGCCGCCGGGCTTCGCGCGGCCGCTCCCGTGTTCGAGCGCGCCGATCGGCATCGCGCCGGCCTTCACGCAACAGCTCGACGCGACGACGACGCGCACGCTCCGCGGCGGACTCGGCGTGACGCTCGAGTACGGCGGGACACGCGAACGGCCGTATCTCGGCATCGCGGATTCGCAGTGGCTGCGGCGGCTCTCGCTCTCGCGCGCGATCGGTCTCAACGGCAACATCGCCCTCTCGTTGCGCCAGATCTCCGGTACCGGCGGCTTCGCACTCCCCGGCACCGATCTCGCCATCTCGTATCAAAAACGCTATCGGAACCAGAACCGCCTCTACGTCGAGTACGGCAGCCCCGGTTCGTATCGAACGCTGCAGCGCATCATCGTAAAATACGTCATCCACGTCGGCGCCGGCGGTGCCGGCACGTAGCGAAGCTCGACGCTCACGAGCTACCAGCGTTTTTTGATCGTGCCGTAGATGCTCTCGATGTACGAACCTTCGCCTGCGGTCCCGTTCTTCGCCAGGTTGGAGTTGACGCGCGCGCCGCCGTACATGCGGAGCCGCTCGCTGTCGGATCTCACTTCGACGTCATCCGCGACGAGCTGACGCCAGCTCAACTGCTGCGTGATGCGTGCGACGAGCTCGCGCGGGTCGACGGGTTTCGTCACGAAATCTTGAACGCCGGCGGTCAGCGCGACGATCTTCGCATCGATCTCGCCGTGGCTGCTGAGCATCATGATCGGGATGCTGCGCGTCGTCGCATCCGCCTTGAGCTCTTCGAGTGCGGCCCGCCCGTCCATCACCGGCATCGACCAGTCGAGCAGCACGAGATCCGGCCGCACCCGCCGTACCATATCGCAGGCGAGCCGGCCGTCTTCGACGGCGATCACGCGAAAGTTCTCGCGTTCGAGGATGCGGCAGAGCAACATGCGCGTCATCGCCTCGTCCTCCGCTACGACGATCGTCCGGACGTCATCCATGGCTCGGGGCTCCTTTCAAAAAACTGCGAAGATCCGCGTCGAGCGCGGCTGCCGCGTTGCGGCATTCCTTGAGAACGGCAGGCGTCACGAGGTGACCGTCGCGCGCCGTGCGTTCGATCGCCGCGCTGATCGCCGCCACGCGCGCGCCGCCGATCCCGGCCGACGCTCCCTTGAGGCGATGGGCGCTGACCGCGACGGCGCGTTCGTCCTCAGCGCGGTTCCCGCGATCGATCTCGGCGACGCTCTCCGCGAGGACGGAGATCGCCGCGCGAAGCAGAGCGTCCATCGCATCACGATCGTCGTCGAAGAGCTCGAGCACGGCGGCGATCGCCGGCCGCTCCGACTCAGCGGGCGACAAGCGACGTCTCCGCGAGCCAGGTAGCGAGCATCGCTCGCAGATGTTCGATCTGCACGGGTTTTGCGAGATAGTCGTCCATGCCGGCGGCGATGCATGCGTCGCGATCGTCGGGACGCGCGTTCGCGGTCATCGCGATGATCGGGACGCGGCGTCCCGTCTTCGCCTCGCTGAATCGAATCGCGCGAGTCGCGGCGAGCCCATCCATGACGGGCATCTGACAATCCATCAGCACCAGATCGTATTGCTCGAACGCGATCGCGTTGACGGCCTGCTCGCCGTTGTTCACGCCGTGCGCGGCGAAACCGAGCTTTCCGAGCTGCCTTTTTGCCAAGAGTTGATTCACGGGTTCGTCCTCGACGATCAAGATGCGCTCGGCGCGGCTCGCGACGATACCCGGCGGGGCATCGCGCTCGAGCTTGCGGCGTTCCGCCGGATGCGGCGGCGCGTGCGATATCGCCTCGACGATGCAATCGTGCAGGTGCGCTTGCCGGACGGGCTTGGTAAGGTACCGTACGAAACCGGCGGCGATCGCGGCCTGGCCGCGTCTGCTCGCATCGAAGGCGGTGACCATCATCAGTGCCGTGCCGGCGATGAGCGGATCTGCCTTGATGCGCTCGCCGAGCTCGAGGCCGTTGCAATCCGGCATCGCATAGTCGACGATCGCGAAATCGCACGGCCGACCGCTGCGCGCGCACTCGCGCAGCGCCTCGAGGGCACCCGCAGCATTTTCCGCGACGTCGCAATCGACGTCCCAGCGACCGAGGTAGGTGCGCAGGATGCGCCGTGCCGTTTCGTCGTTATCGACGATGAGCGCCCGCTTCCCGGCGATCGAGGAGAGGTGCGGCACGACCGCGACCGGCCCGTGCTCGAGCCGCAGCGTGAACGCGAAGTCCGAGCCGATGCCGGCCGTGCTTTCGACGACGAGCTCGCCGCCGAGCAGATCGACGAGTTGCCGGCAGATCGTAAGTCCGAGACCGGTACCGCCGTATTTGCGCGTCGTCGACCCGTCCGCTTGCTGGAAGGGCTCGAAGATCTTGCGCGCGGTGATCGCGTCGAAGCCGATCCCGGAATCCTTGACGGCGAAACGTACGAGCGACGCGCCCGCCGACTCGCCGGCGAACGTGACGGATACGACGACGGCGCCCGTTTCGGTAAATTTTACCGCGTTGCCGATCAGGTTGATGAGCACCTGACGGATGCGCATCTGATCGCTCATGACCGTCGCGGGGACGCGCTCGTCGACGTACGTCATCAGCGAGATGCCCTTGCGATGCGCGTTGTCGCCGAGCATGGTCGCGGCCGACTCGACGAGATCGACGATGCTCGTCTCCCGGCGCTCGAGTTGCACCTGCCCCGCTTCGATCTTCGAGAAGTCCAGGATGTTGTCGATAATTCCGAGCAGCGCGAAGCTCGCGTCGCGGATGATCGCGCTGTGCTGTAGTTGCTCGCTCGTGAGCTCGGAATCGAGCAGCAACTCCGTCATGCCGATAACCGCGTTCATCGGCGTGCGGATCTCATGGCTCATGGTCGTGACGAATTCGGACTTGAGCTTTAGCGACGTTTCGGTAGCGTTGTGGAATGCCTCGGTGACGGCTTCGACGCGTTTGCGCTCGCTGATGTCGCGCACGATCGCGAGGAGCATCTCCTGGCCGTCGATGATCGTCGTGTTGAGCGACACCTCGATCGGAAAGATCTCGCCGTTCTTGCGGCGGTGCAGCGTTTCATAGTGCGCCGAGCCGCCGCTGCGGGCTTGCTTGAGTACCGCGGGGACGCCCTCCCGGTCGTCGGGCGCGCGCAGGTCGCCCACCGCCATCGCGAGCAGCTCGGCGCGGTCGTACCCGTAGGCGTTCGAGGCGGCTTGATTTACCTCGACGAGGCGATCGTCGGGCCCGACCCAGAAGATGATGTGCTGCGCCTGATCCGCGAGTAGCTTGTACTTGCGTAGATCGTCCTCACGCGATCGAGCGAGCGCGATGATCGTATGCAGCGACCGGCCGAGTTGCGCGATGTCGTCGTTGCCCGAAGGCGGCGAGACCGGAGCGATGCCGCGCGAGATGCGCACCGCATCCTCGCCGACGCGACGTAACCGCTCGGCGATGCGGCGGGTGACCATCAGGTAGAGCGCGATCGTCACCGCGATCGCGGCGAGCGCCGCGATCTCGATGAGCGTGAACGTTCGCAGCCAGAGCGTGTCGAGCCGTACCGAGCTCAGCTCGCGGCGCCGAATCGCGTCGTTCTCGAGCACCGCCACGGCGCTTCGGAAACGATCGAGCGCGATCAGCCCCTTGCCGCTCGCGACGGCGTGCCGGGCGGCCTCGCGCTGGCCTCGATCGACGAGGGCGACCGTTGCGACGTCGAACGCGAAGCTCGTGCGCGCGAGCGCGCTCAGCGAGCTCGCGTTGGCGCGCTCCGCACGATCGGCCCGCGCGAGATTCGTCAGGCGCGCGAGTTCCGGCTCGAGATCGGCCGCGGCATCGTAGTATGGCTTTTTAAAGCGCGTGTTGCCGGTGATGACGTAGCCCCGCATGCCCGTCTGCGCGTCGCCGAGCGTCTCCGAGAGCTTGCTGTAGGCGAGCAGCGAGCGGTTCCAATGATCTTGCGTGACGGTCGCGGCGCGCGTCTCGATATGAATCCACGCGGCCGTCGCGATGAACAGCGCGAGCATCGTCAGCGGCACGGTTATGAGAAAGACGAGCCGATCGCGAATGCGAAGGTTCATCGAACCGCTGGTCGCCGACTGTGTTCCACGTAGGTTGTATCGGCCACGGGCGCGAGCGGCGTGGCAGGCGTGCTTCACACATCCCCGAGCCCTTAATGTCGGCGTAGTGTGCGGAGGATTACACGCCTACCCGAGCATCAGCAGCATCCGGGAGAGCGCGAGATCGCCGAACGGCACTGCGTGTGCGAGCCGAAGAAACGGCGTGACGCGCGAGGATACCCCGGCTACGTGGCGCATCGCGCGTTCGGCATGCAGTCGCGGCGCGAGACGCCCGGCGAGCGTACGCGAGTACCACGCGGCCGCGCTCGCATCCCCGCCGATGTGGCGGATCGCCGCTCGTGCGGCGAGCGCTCCGCTGACGAGCGCATTGTGGATCCCCGAACCGCTCAGCGGCGATGCGAGCGCGGCCGCATCCCCGGCGAGGAACACCCCCTCCGCGGCCACGGGGCCGCGTTGCGGGCCGAGCGGGATCGGCCACGCGCGCACGTTCTCGATCGATGCGCTCTCGAAGAAGCGTTGCGCCGGCCCGGCCATGCTCACGAAGCGTGCAAAGGCCGCACGTACATCAGGCGTCTCGGTCGTGTCTCCTAAAACGAAGCCGAGCCCGACGTTCGCGCGCTCGCCGCCGAGTGGAAACGCCCAGCCGTAGCCGTCTTCCGCGCGGTTGATGAAGAAGTGCATCGCATCCCCGAGGTTATGGATGCCGGTTGCGTACGCGCGCACGACGATCGCGAGATGCGGCGCTTTCATCGGCAACCGGCCGACCGCGGCCGCAGTTCGGGATCCGTAACCGTCGGCGCCGATCACGGTGCGAGCGAGATGCGTCCGATGCGATGTCGTTATCGCCCACTCGCCCGTGCGAACGCGCTCGACTTTCTGCACGCGCTCGCAAGCGAATTCGCAACCCGCCCCGAGCGCTTCGAATAGGAGACGCGCATCGAAGGTTTTTCGCGGGATGACGCGCGCGGCCGACGCCTCTTCGCTCGCAGCGCCGTAAAGCGCACCCGCGTAACGTCCCGTCGGTCCGTACACGCGGGCGCCGTAGAGGGCGAATCCATCACGTACGAGATAGGACAATCCGAGCGACCGTAACTCCGCGATCGCGTCCGTGCCCAAGAGGTCTCCGCACGCTTTGTCGCGTGGAAACGTCTTCTCATCGAGAACGAGGACGCGGCGCCGGCCGCGTGCCAGCGTCAGCGCTGCCGCACTACCCGCAGGGCCGCCGCCGATGACGCACGCGTCGTAAGGCAGGCTCACGCGACGGAAGCTGCTCGCGGGGGTCGAATTCGCGTTGACCTACAGCGCTTCCAACAGCGCACGCAGCAGCGGAACGTGCTCGACGGGCTTGCGATCGGGGAGGTCGATCGTGACCTTGCCGTCACCGAAACGGAACTTGTTCTTCGTGAGCGATTGAAGCTTCGAGATCGCGGTCGGGGCGATCTCGAAACCGGTGCCGACGCCCAGCGTGAGGCGCGTGTTGTCGATCACGACGCGGCTGACCATCTTGCGTAGCGCCATCGTGCGCAGCTTCGTGATCTCGATGAGATTCGCGAGCGGCTCGGGGAGCTCGCCGAACCGGTCGCGCAGGCCCGCGGCGAGCTCGTCGACCTCGGCCTCGCTGCGCGCGGCGGCGAGCTGTTGGTAGGCGCCGATCTTCTGCGAGACCTGCGGGATGTAGTCGTTCGGGATGAACGCGTCGAGCTTGACGTCGATGACGGCCTCGCGTTTCTCGGGCAGCATCGCCTCCGAACCCTTGCGCGCCGCGATCGCCTCGGCGAGCAATTCGCAGTACGTCTCGAAGCCGACCGCGCCGATGAAGCCGGACTGCGCGGCACCGAGCAGATTCCCCGCGCCGCGAATCTCGAGATCGCGCATCGCGACCTGCAGCCCGCTACCGAGATGGGTGAACTCGCGGATCGCCTCGAGGCGCGCCTTCGCGTCGTCGCTGAGCGCCTTGTGCGCCTGATAGAGCAGATACGCGTAGGCCTGATGGTTCGAGCGCCCGACGCGGCCGCGCAATTGATAGAGCTGCGCGAGGCCGAACCGGTCGGCGTCGTTGACGATGATCGTGTTGACGTTGGGGATGTCGATGCCGTTCTCGATGATCGTGGTCGCGACGAGCACGTCGATCTCGCCCTCGACGAACTTCGCCATCACGGGCTCGAGCTCGGCCTCGGTCATCTGTCCGTGACCGACGGCGATCCGGGCCTTCGGTACGAGCTCGCCGAGCGCGCGCGCGACGCCGTAGATCGATTCGATCCGATTGTGCAGGTAGTAGATCTGACCGCCGCGGTCGAGCTCTTGGATCATCGCCTTCTGCACGATGCCGTCGGAGAACGGGACGACGATCGTCTTGATCGACATGCGATTCTTCGGTGCCGTTTGAATGAGCGAGAGCTCGCGCACGCCGAGCAGCGACATGTGCAGCGTGCGCGGGATCGGCGTCGCGGAGAGCGTGAGGACGTCGATCGTCGCGCGCATCTGCTTGAGGCGTTCCTTGTGCATCACGCCGAACCGCTGCTCCTCATCGACGACGATGAGACCGAGCGATTTGAAGACGACGTCCTTCTGCAAGAGCCGATGCGTCCCGACGACGACGTCGACTTTGCCGTCGGCGAGATCCTTGAGCGTCGCCTGCTGTTCTTTCTTGGTCTTGAAGCGCGAGAGCTCTTCGATGCGGACCGGGAAGCTCGCGAAGCGCGCGGCGAACGTGCGCGCGTGCTGCGCGGCGAGCAGCGTCGTCGGCACGAGGATCGCGACTTGCCGCTTGTCGGCGATCGCCTTGAACGTCGCGCGGACGGCGACTTCGGTCTTGCCGTAGCCGACGTCGCCGCAGACGAGGCGGTCCATCGGCCGCGGCCGTTCCATGTCGGCCTTCGCGTCGTCGATCGCTTTCTGCTGATCGGGCGTCGTGTCGTACGGGAACGACTCTTCGAGCTCGGCTTGCCACGGCGTGTCGGGGCCGAACGCGTAGCCCGGCGCCGATTCGCGCTCGGCGTAGAGCGTGACGAGGCCGTCGGCGATCTTCGCGAGGTTCTCCGAGACGCGCGTCTTCGTGCGCGCCCAGTCGGCGCCGCCCATCTTGGAGAGCCGCGGCGCCGCGCCTTCGTTCGCGCCGTACTTCGTGACCTGATGCATCTGCGTGACGGGGACCATCATGCGATCGGTTCCGGCATACTTCAGATCTAAATAATCTTGCGTCGCACCGAGGATGCGCTCGTTGCGCAGGCCGAGATACTGGCCGATGCCGTGAATCGCGTGTACGACGTAATCGCCGACCTTGAGATCGGCGAGCGTGACCGGGACGCCCTCCTTGATCGCGCGCAGCTTCACGCGCTTCGCGGGCTGACCGTAGATCTCGCGATCGCCGAGCACGTGCAGCCGCAGGCCCGGGATCGCGAAGCCCGATTCGATGCTGCCCTGGTCGACGAACACGACGCCGCCGCGCGTCATCCCGGGCGCGCTGCCGACGAACGACGCCGCGCCGTTCTCGCGCAGATGCAAGAGCGTCGCGCTACGTTCGACGGTGAGGTTCGCGGCGCGCAACATCTCCGCGAGGCGCGATGCGCCCGACGCCACGAGCGCGACCGTATCGCCTTCGGCGACCCACGTCTTGACCTGATCGAGAAACATCGTGAGCTGACGGTTGAAGTGTTCGACCGGCCGCGTCTCGAGGACGTACGATTCGAGCGAGCGCGGCAGCCAGGGCGTCTCCTCGCCTTCGATCGCGCCCGGTACGATGAGCGTGCGTCGGCGCGCGAACGATGCGGCGAGCGACGCGAGCGTCGGATGCGGCGCGGTGACGTCGGCGAGCAGCGCTTCGCCGACGGCGCGTTCCTCGACGGAGAGCTCGCCCGATTCCGCGGCGGCGAGCAGCACGTTCTCTTCGCGCGAGCGTTCGTCGTCGAGGCCGCGCTCGATCGTCGCGAGCATCGCCGGCTCTTCGAGCACGACGAGCGTCGATTTCGGAAGATGATCGAGCAGCGTCTCGCGCTCGTCGTAGGCGAGCGGTAGCCACGCTTCCGGAATCTCCGCACCGCTCGCGAGATACGCGCGGCCGGCAGAAACCGTCGCCGCATCGCCCGTGAGGTTCGCGAGGACGCGTTCGCGCAGCGCCGGATCGCGCGCGATCTCGCTCCACGGCACGATCGCGATCGTTTCGAGCGTATCGGTACTGCGCTGCGTCGCGAGATCGAAGCTGCGGATCGATTCGATCTCGTCGCCGAAGAATTCGATGCGCGTGGGCACGTTCGCGGTCGCGCACCAGAGGTCGATCAGGCCGCCGCGCACCGCATATTCGCCCGCGGCCGAGACGACGTCCGTTCGATGGTAACCGAGCGCGAAGAGCTCGTCTTGAAGCTCCTCGAAGCCGCTCTCCTCGCCCGTTTGCAGCACGAACGAACGTTTCTCGAACACGGCGCGCGGGACGACGTATTGCCGCATCGCGGCGACCGGCACGACGACGATTTGCGCGCGATCCTGCGCGAGTTCCGCGAAGAGCGTCATGCGCGCCGCGCGTTCCGAGGGCGATTCGATGACGCCGACGCTCTCCTCGCGCGGTCGCACGAGCGTGACCGGCGCCGCGCCGTCGTCGCCGAGATAGTAGGTCAGGTCGGCGAAGGTCCGTTCCGCGACGTCGGCCGTCGAGACCACGACGAACAGCGGCGCGCGCAGCGCCTGGAAGAGGCCCGCGAGGACGTACGGCCGCGCGGACGACGTCGTCTCGTGCAGCGAGAAAGCGGCATCGTTCGTACGCAGCCGTTCGATGAGCGTTGCGAGCGGGCGGCTCGAACTCGGGAGCGCGCGCACGAGCGATGGGGCGAGGGTAGCGATAGCGTCAGGCCTCGGAAGCGGTGTGGGGGCGGCAAGAGCGTTCGACCGCCGGGTGGGCGGCTCGGTTGCGGCCGCGCGATGTCAGCGGAGGAAGAACGGCAGCACGACGCCCGTCTGACGACCCTCCTGCGTCGCGGCGACGAACGAGATATCGAACGTTTTGCCGTGCAGAAACATCCAGAACGGGATCGACGGGATCTCCGCGTCGAGCAGAAACTCGCCGAACGCTGCATGCGGGATCGGGTAGGCCTGGCCGAGCGTCTTCACCGTCACGGTGTCGACGACGCCGTTCGTGAGGACGCGGACGTGGATCGGGCCGGGCGCGGTCAGCGACGCTTCGTTCACGTCGATCTCGGCGATCTGCGGCACGGCCGGGGCGGGCGACGCGTAACCCGTCGGCAGCGGCGTCGGCCGGTACACGAAATGGTACACGGGGGTCGGCGATGCGTACGGAGTCGGCGGCGCTTGAATCGGCGGCGCTGCCGTCGGGCTCGCGGTCGCGAGCGCGGGCGCGCTCGCCTGAGGCGCGCTCGGCGTCGCGTCCGTCGCGCCGACGCGGGCCCCGGCGGTGCCGAGCGCGACGAGCGCGAGCGCGGCCGAACAGCGAGCGCTTCGCGTCACTGCAGCGCGACCGGCACTCCGACCGTCACCGTCTTCCCGGCGGCGGTCGTCGCGACGAAATCGATCGTCGTCGTGATCCCCGACGCGATGAAGGGGAGCGCGGGCAGCGTGCTCTTCGTTTCGAAATCGCCGTTCGCGATGCGCGGGATCGAGCCGTTATGGCCGCTGCTCTGCGTGACGACCTTGACGACGTTTGCGCTCGTGAGCACGCGGATCGCGATCGGGCCATGGCTGCGCAGCGACTTCGAATTCAGATAGATCGCGAAGATCTGCGGGGTCGCGCTCGTCGGGCTCGCCGGCTGATGCGGAACGAAGCGGTACGGATAGGCGGCCGATTCCGGCACGATCGTCGGGAGCGCGCCGCTCGGCTCGGCGGCCTTCTCGGTCGCTTCGGCGGTCGGGGCGGCGCTCGGTGCCGCAGACGGCTCGGGGGTAGCCGTCGCCCGGCCGTGCGGCTTCGCCGTCGGGAAGCCGACGAGGATCGGCTGCGGGGCTTGGGGCGTCGCTTGGGCTGCCGGTGCGAGGACGGCGAGGAGAAACGGCAAGATCACGGTGGCGAGGTCGCTTTCTGGGAGAGGACGCGGCGCGCCCGGGCGCCGAGCAACAGCGCGAGCGGCACGGTTGCGATGACCGCGACGAGGCGGCCTTCGCTTGCGGAGAACGTGCCTTCGGCGTCGGGAAGGTAACGTACGACGCTCGAGATCGTCACTCCCCAGAGCGCGAGCGCGGCCCAGCCGCCGCCCGAGAGCGCGGCGAGCGGCGCGAGCCACAGCGCGTACCACGGATACGGATTGGGCAGCGCGAGCCAGGCGCCGATTCCCAGCCACGCGAGGGCGCGCCATTCGCCGCGCGCGAGCCCGTACGCGCCGTACGCGGCCGCCGCGAGCGCGAGAACGAGCGCCGGAACGGCGCCGATCAGCGATTGCAGCGACGCGCCGGGCGCGTACCGGCCGGCGTGGCCGAGCGCGCGGAACGCGGGCCACATCCGGGGCAGCGACGCGACCGCCGCGAGGAGCACGGACGACGCGAGGACGGCGCCGAGCAGCGGGCTGCGCGGGCGGCGCCACGGACCCGCGAGCCCGAAGCCGAGGACCGCGGCGAACACGAGCCCCGTCCCCTTCAGCGCCGCCGAGATGCCGACGAGCCCCGCCCCGAACGTCGGCGCGATCCGGCGCAGGAAAGACGCGATGCGGGCGGCTTCGTCGTCCGCCTCGACGTCGACGTCGACGGCGACGTCGAGGTCGGCATCGGTCGACGGCGCGGTTGCCGCGGCGGGGAAGACGCGCAGCGCGAGCGCGATGCCGCCGAGCGCGAGGAACGCGAGCAGCGCATCGTTGTGTCCTTCGGCGACGCTCCAGATCGCGGCCGGATCGAGACCGTACGCGACGAGTGCGGGAACGCGCAGGCGTGTCGGGATGCGCCGCAGGATCGCCGCGAGCGCCGCGAT
>CAZZYZ010000057.1:0-16390 GCA_964658425.1 Vulcanimicrobiota bacterium
CGGCAGCACGAGACCCATGTTCGCGACGATCGGCTCGACCGCGATCGCGGCGAGATCGCCTTCACGCCCCGCGAGTCGCGCGCGTAGATCGGCGACGTCGTTGTAGCGCGCGACGACGCTCGCGGCCCGCGCCCCTGCCGGGATGCCGCTCGCCGCGACGTCGTCCGTCTGCGCCGATGCGCCCGCATCGTGCAACGCGCCGTCGAAGTGGCCGTGATAGTTGCCCGCGAAGCGCGCGACGAGCGGCCGCCTCGTGAACGCGCGCGCCGTGCGCATCGCGCTCATCATCGCCTCCGTCCCGGTACTTACGAAGCGCAGGCGTTCCAGGGAGGGCACGTGGCCCCGAATCCGTTCGGCGAGCCGCAGTTCCGCGGCCGTCGTCGAGCCGAAGACCGTCCCGCGCGCCGCGATCGCATCGAGGCCGCGCACGAGCGCCGGATGCGCGTGTCCGAAGAGCAGCGGACCGTACGCCATGACGTAATCGACGAACGGTCGCCCCGCCTCGTCGAAGGCGTACGCGCCGCGGCCCGATGCCATGTGAAACGGCGCGCCGCCGACGGCCGATCCCGTACGGACGGGCGAACTCGCCCCGCCCGCGAGTACCGCCGCGGCCGTCGCATCGAGGATCATCGCGCGTGTTCGACGCGTCCGGCGACACAGATCGTCGCGCGCTGCGAATCGAAGTTCGTGCGCACGAAAACGATGTTGACGCGCCGCGCACCGCTCGCGAACGGAAACACGAATTCGAACGGTTCGATGCTCTTCTCCGCCGAGCTCAAGAACGTCGTGAAACGGCCTTCGAATTCGCGAATCGCCGTACACGGTGCGACGTCGCGAAAAAAATTACGGCCGACGACGCGCTCGCGCGTGAGCCCGGCCATCTCGCTCTCGTAGGTGTTGTATTCCAGGATCGTTCCGCTGCGATCGACGATGATCACGCCGAACGGCAGATGATCGATGTCGTCGCCGAGCGTCGCTTTTTCGAGATCGAATGGTGAGAACTGCCCATCCACGGCCTTGCGAACTCCTTCGTTCTAGCGTTCGTGCGGTGCGTCGATCGCTCGTAGCGCGCTCGCCAGGTTCCACGCGAGCGGCACGGCGCCGCTGCGGATCTCGGCTGCGTTGAGGGCGTAGCCTGCGCCCGCCGTTTGCGGTTCGAGTGCGAACCGCGGCCGGCCGAGGCGCCGGGCGGCTTCGAGCGCGTGCCGCGCGCCGCCGCCGCTCTCGCTCGCCACGAGCACCACGGCCGCGGCGTGGGCGGCCTGCAAGCGGTCACGACGCACGAGCGAGAACGACGAGACGGGCTCGCCCGGCAAGAGTTCGCTCGCGATCGCTCCGCCGCGAGCGACGATCTCGTCTTCGAGATCCGCGTGCCGTGCGGGATACGTCGCTCCGAAGCCGTGCCCCACGTAGGCGATCGTCGCGGCGTCCGCGGCGAGCGCGCCGCGATGCGCGGCGGCATCGATCCCGAGCGCGAGCCCGCTCACGATCGGCGCGGCCGCACCGCCCGATAGTTCGGTCGTAAACGATCGAGCGCGCGGATCGGGCCGTCGCGTGCCGACGATCGCCGTCCCCGCGCGCCACGGATGTGCGCGGAGCGTCCCGCGCACGCACAAAAACGCGGGCGGATCGCGAAGATCGCGCAGCCCCGCGGGATACTCCGGCGAAGCGAGCGAGATCACGCGCGCGCCGATCGCCTCGAGGCGTTCGACCGCGAGCTTCGCGTCGCGCCGCGCCTCTGCGAGCCGCGATTCGGATTCGTTCGCGATCCAATCGCGTAGCGCGCCGTCGTCGCCCAGCGCGAGCGCGCGAACGCGCCGCGCGGGGATGCGCAGCAGCGCAGCCGCCACGAGAACGAGCGAACGCGCCGTGGAATCGTGCGCGATGCGCCGCTACCGGTTGGGAGCGTACGCAGCGGTCACTTCCTCGACGATCGCGCGATCGACGTCGCTCCCGCGCGACCGTGCGAGCCGCTCGGCTTCGCTGCGCAATTTCTTCGTCACGGAGACGCGCACGAAGAACGGCACGCGCTTGACCGTCTTCTCGGAAAGCGCCTTCGCCTCGTCCGTCCAAACGACGACGCTGTTCTGGCCGCGGCCGGCCTCGGCGACGATGCCGTGGGCCTGCGCCATGATCTCCGTCGTCGGCTGCTCCGCCTTGTGCGGCGGCGCGTACGACGTCGGGAGATTCGCGAAGAGCGTATCGAAGAGAATCTCGCAGACCGTCTGCAACAGCCAGACCGCGCCCGCATAGCCGACGAACGGCGTCCCCGTCGCGCGGCGCACGACCGCACCCGGGAACGACGCCTGATAGAATCGCGACGGCAGTTTCTCTTGCGCGATGATCATGCGCTCGTTGATCGATCCGAAGATCATCATCGGGCTCGGGCTCGCATCGCAGAGCGCCGCGCGCACGCTCTCGCTCGGCGCGCTCTGCGGACCCGTGCGATACGCGCTATACGTGATCGGCAACCCGAGTTCGTCGCCGAGATACTTTTCGAGGCCGTCCTTGTACGACGGCGGCGCGACGATCGCGATCGGGGCGTTCGCGAAGAAGTCGCTGTGCGTCGAACGCCAGATGTCGTTCCACGCGGCGAGCGTCGTCGTCTTCTCGAGGCGGATGAAGGCGTCGGCCTCGGCTTCGAGGCCGCAAGCGCTGCCGAGTTCGCGCAGGAACGCCGTCGTATCTTCGAGCCCGAACGGCGCGTAGAACATCGGCAGGCCGACTTCGCGCGCGAGCGAGCGGCCGAACTCGCGATACATCACGACGTTCGCGTGCGCATCGCCGAGCCGAAGCGTATCGGAGGTATTCGCTTCGAACGGATAGACGACGCCGAGGTCGGCGCCGATGCCGTTGATCAAGCGCTTGACTTCCGCGAGATCGCTGTAGGAATTGAAGCAGCCGTAGGTCGGGCCGATGATGTTGACGAGCGGTCGCGTCGTCACGCGCGGCGCACCGTCGCCCGGCCGCGCGATGAAGTGCTCGCGGTTCTGCCAGCAGAAGAGCAGCGCGCGATCGCGGGCGACCCATTCGTCGTCATCGAGCGACCGCGCATCGAAGAAGAGCGGCGAACCTTTGACGCCTTCGTCGAGCGTCGTCCATGCGGCCCCGATGAGTTCGGAAACGGGCGTGCTCACGATGAAGACCTGCTTGCCCGCAACGTTCGCCCGGCCGACCTTCTCCTTGAGCGCAGGCAACGTCCCCGCGATCGTGACCTCGTTCTCCGAGAGCTCGGAACACGTGACGTTCTGCAGATACGGCACGCTGTCGGTGTAATTGATGACGGCGACCGCGGGCATCACGTGGCAGCCGACCGGTCCGTCGAGGACGACGTTCGCATCGCGAAAGCTCGCGAAGACCTGCATCGCACCCGTGTCGCCGCCCGCGTGATCGAGATCGGTGACGCGCTTGCGGATCGGGGTCCCGGCAACGTCGCTCTTGAGTTCGGTTTCGAGGCCCATGCGTTAGCCCGCTTCGCCGAGCGTCGGATGCGGCACGTCGCCCGCGTGCGCGAGGAGATGCGAGGTGAGGTCGATACTCGGCGCCCACGACGTCGTGCGGCGCTTCGGCACGCCGTCATCGCTGAAGAAACGCGCTATGCGATCGTAGCGATCCTTACTGCGATACGTCGACATCACGAGCGAGAGAATGTCGCTCGCGCCGTCGGCGAACATCAGCGAGCGCGTCGCCATCGCGTTCGTGTAATAGATCGACGGGATGCCGAGCTCTTTCGCGTGCGCGCAGAGCGGCGTCGTGCCGATCACGCAATCGTACTTCTCGTGTTCGAGCGCGCCGATCTCGTCGTCGAAATTCGCACCGTACAGCACCTTACACCCGCGTGCGGCGAGCCACGCTTCCTCTTCGCGCGCGAGCGGATTCGTGTTGACGGAGGTCGAGAGATACGGCACCTTCGCGCCCGCTTCGAGCAGCAGCCGAACGAGCAGAAATTCGTGCCCCTCGTAGCCCGCGACCATGAACGTCAGACCGCCGAGCGGATAATCGGCCATCGCGGCCACGACCTTGTCGCGCTCTTCGGCCGCGACCGTTTCGACGAGCGCCGGGTCGAGCTTGAGCGCCTCGCCGATGCTCTTGATCCAGCGATACGTGCCGTCGATCCCGACGGGCGCGCCTTCGACGAACGGCAAGCCCTGCTTCATCTTCATCCGCTTCACGCTCTCGCTGTAGAACGGGTGGAGCGGGGCGTTGAGCGCGCCGTCGACCATCGCGACGTAATCGGCCCAGCGCGGTCCCGGCACTTGCGTGTTCACGTGCGTGCCGATCCGGCGGAGCACTTCGTCGATCTTGACGGGATCGCTCGGAAACACTTCGCCGATGAGGTTCACGCCGGCGCGCGCCTTCCGCTGTGCGGGGAGCCGCCAGACGAGCGAATCGACGACGATATCCTTCGCCTTCGCGTGCGTGTGCACGGAGTACGCCGGGAGCGGGACGTAGACGATCTCGGTATTGCCGACCTGCTTCGGAAGCAGTTCGAACGGCAGGCCGACCGTGTCGGAGACGCAGAGCGAACAGATCGGGATGATCGAGGGCTTGTACTTCTCGGCCATCTCGATCGCCATCGCCCGCAGCTCGTCGAACACCGTACCCTTCGCCCACATCTGCGACGAGACGCCGGGCGAGAAGATCGGCCGATTCGCGACGTAGAAGTGCGCGACGAACGTGTGGCCGTACATGCATCCGTCGCCCGACGAGATGACGATCGGCATCGCGTCCTCCATGCGAAGGAGATTTCGAATCGCCCCGAACGCGGGGCACATCGATGACGGCTGCTTGCTCACGAGATTCTCCGATCGTCTCCGATGCTACCGCGGCCGCCGCGCACGAGCGGTGATACCTATCACGGGCGCCGCGCGAACCCGATTTGACACATTTGACAAACGCACGCCGGAAGGCGCTGAGGTTCGCATGGTAAATCCTGAATATCCACAAAAAAACCCGGTTTCTCCGAATTTGACACATTTGACAAACAGGTGTGGCGATGCGTGCCGACGATGAGAATCCCTATCGCCCCGCACCCGGAAGCGCTCCGCCCGCGATGGCGGGCCGCGATGCCGAGCTTTCGGCTGCGGCCTACGCCGGCGGTCTGACACGCGGCGGCGGAGCCGCGCAGCCGATCGTGTTCACGGGGCTGCGGGGGATGGGCAAGACCGCGCTGCTTCGCCGTTGCGTCGCGACCGCGACGGAGGCGGGCGCGGTCGTCTTGTATACGGAGGCCTCGCGCGAAACGCATCTCGCCGCATCGCTTCGCCGCAGTCTCGAACATGCGAAGAGCCGCTATGGGTCGCTGCCTGCCAAACTTCGGGGCGCCTTCGATGCGGCGATCGAGACGCTGCCCAAAGCGAGCTTCGAAATGCCGGGCGGCGGCGGGACGCTCGCGCTCGAGATCTCGCGCGCGCCGAAGACGCACGAGTCGTTCGTCGAAGCGCTCGAAGCGCTCAACGTCGCGGTCCGCCGTCACGGACACTATCTGCTGCTCGCGATCGACGAGATCCAAGACGGCGCACCGGACGATCTGCGGATCCTCGTGCGCTTCGTTCACCTCACCGCCGGGACGGACGAACCGGTGCTCCTCCTCGGCGCGGGTCTCCCGAACGCTCCCGCTCATCTGCACGGGGTCCGCACGTACACCGAACGCTGGCGGTTCCTTCGCATCGGTCTTCTCGACGCCGCGGAAACGGCCGAAGCGATCCTCGACCCCGCGACGGCGCTCGGCGTCGAGATCGAAGAGCCGGCGCTCGAGCGGCTCGTCAGCGAATGCGGCGGCTATCCGTTCTTCGTGCAAGAGTACGCATCCGCGGCGTGGGTCGCGCATCGCGGCACGACGATCTCGTCGGCCGACGTCGAGGCGAGCGCGCCCGGCGTGCGGCGGATCCTCGAAGCCGGATTCTACGACGAGCGATTCCGAACGCTGACGCCGCGCGAACTGCGATATGTGCTCGAGCTCGCGCGATTGGGCCCCGGGTCGCACTCCGTCGGCGACGTCGCCGCGGCTCTCGGCACGACGTCGGCCGTCCTCAGCTCGGTTCGCAATCAGCTCGTCCGCAAAGACGTCGTCTTCGCACCCTCACCGGGACTCATCGAATTTCGAATGCCGCTGACCGACATCTACGTCGAACGCAACCGAGAAAATCTCGAACGCCGCGCGGCGATCGGCCGCTGAGTCTCTTTCGGGCAGAGCGCTCGTTCCGCCGGAACGCGGCGCTTTCGAAAGCTCGCTCGAGCCTCGCTACGCGCCGTACGCGACTACCAGTCGGCCGACGGAACCGCGAAACCGCCCGCGCTGACGACGGTCGGCACGAGCATCTTCTCCGCATCGTCTTCGCTCTCGATGTACCGGTGATCGAACTTCCCGCCGTTGGGCAGCGAGGCGAGCATCGGTTCGAGCTCGGGGAGCGACCAGAGTTCGTCCGACGAAACCGCCGTCCCGTCCATCGTCGCGGCGTTCCCCGAGAGCGCGCACATGAAATCGTGGAAATCGACCTTATTCGGCTCGACCGCCGCCCGCGTATCGATCGCATCGATGACGCTCGCGACCGCCGCGGCGACGAGCGGATGCGCGTAGGGATCGCTCGCGAGTTCGTGCTGCGGGATGACCGGCAGCGACGCGAGGACCGGCACGCCGAGGAACTCCGCGAGCTTCGCGGCCTTCCCGCTGCCGTCGTCCTTGTTGACGAAGAGGCCGAGGACGCGCGTCTTGCCGCCCTGCTGCGCGAAATACTTCACCGCTGAAGCGATGTTGTTGGCGGCGTACATCGACTGGCCTTCGTTGCTGCAAACGATGACGAGCTTATCGGCCATCGAGCGCGCGATCGGGGTGCCGAAACCGCCGCACACGACGTCGCCGAGAAAGTCGAGCAGCATGTAATTGAAGTTCCACTCCGAGAGGCCCCACTTCTCGAGCAACTGGAACCCGAACGTGATCCCGCGGCCGCCGCAGCCGCGCGCGGATTCGGGGCCGCCGAGCTCGATGCAGTAGACGCCGTGGCCCTTGAAGATGATGTGTTCGGGCGCGAGTTCGTCGTCGCGATTCTCGGCTTGGAATTGCGCCCACGTGCCGAGCACCGTCGGGATGAACGCGCCTCCGAAATGCGTGATCACGCTGTCGTGCTTCGGGTCGCAACCCATCTGCAGCACGCGTTTCCCGCGCTCGGTCAGCGTGCGCGCGACCATGCTCGTCAAGAACGATTTCCCGGCTCCGCCCTTGCCGTAGATCGCGACGGTACTATTCTTGCTTACGCCCATTGTAGTATCACCTTCGAAATTGAGGGATCGTTAAACGCGATATCGTAGGCACGCTCGTGATCGGTCGCGGGGACGATGCAATCGCCGAGATCGCCGATGCCGATCGTTTCGTTCGCGAGCGCATCGCGAGCGGCGAGGAGATCGGCGTGCGCCCACTCGCGTGCGACGAGCAGCGAGATCTCTTTGACGAACAGATCGACGTACGGCACGTGCAGCACGTCGTAGTATGAAAGCAGCGCGACGACGCCGCCGGGCCGCAGCGCGCGCGAACAGTCGGCGATCGTTTCCGAACGACCCGTCGCTTCGACGACGGCGTCGAGATCGCGAACGTGCGAATCCAGCGTCGACGTCGAGAGATCGAGCGCCGCTTCGAGAGGGATGTCGATCTTCAGGCGGTCGACGCTGGTGTCGGCCGCGAGCACGATCGCGCCCGCGGCACGGAGAAAGCGTGCCGCGAATTGCCCGATCGCGCCCATCCCGAGCACGCAGACGCGTTTGCCGCGAACGTCGCCGAGGCGCAGCACGCCGTGCAGCGAGGTCGCGGCGAGCGCGAGCAAGGGGGCGCGCGCGAGCGGGATGCCGTGCAGCGGAACGACGAGCGAGGCATCCTTGATGACGCGCGACGATTGGCCGCCGAACGCCGCAGCGACGTCCGTGTAGCACATGCTGCCGCCGACGAAGACCTCGTCGCCGACGGCGACATTCCTCACCGCATCGCCGACGCGCGCGACGGTTCCGACGGCCTCGTACCCCGGCACGAGCGGGAAGCGCAGCATCGGGAAGCCCGGGAGCTTCCCGCCGAAGAGCAGGCGCTCCGTGCCGGCGCTGATCGCCGAGTACGCGGTATCGACCACGACTTCGTGCGCGGCGGCGACGCGCAGCGAGGCGTCGCGGACGGCGAGTTCCCCGGCCCGCGCGAAGACGATCGTGCGCGCGGTCTCGCCGCTCGGCATCGGCGGCGCCGCCGCGGCCCCGTGGCCGTGACCGTGCGAGGTCGGATGCGCCGAGACCGGGGCCGTCACGCGGCCTGCCGCAATTCGGGTTCGCGCAGCGATGATTTCGCGCGCTGCGTCTTATGGATGTACTGCGCGACGTTCGCCGCGTACACCGCATAGGCGACGACCAAGATGCCGATGACGGCATACATCCGGTCGGGATGCAGCCAGACCATCGCAAGATAGCTGACCTGGAAGATGAAGACGATCAGCGTCATGACGTCCTCGGCGAGGAACTCCGGCGCGAACCACCAGTAGCCGAACACGTCGTGCTCCCAAAGCGATCCCGTGATCACCGCGCCGACCATCAAACCGATCTTGATCAAGACCGTCACGTGCACGTCGTGGTAGCTCGCGCCGCCGCGGAAATACGCGATGAGAAAGCCGACGCTGACGAAGAACGCCAAGAGTTGCCCGAGAGCGAAGATCGGATGAATGAGCGTCCATTTGCTGGCCGCTCGCTTGATGCGAACGGCCTGCTCTCGCGGATCGGGCATGGGTCCCTCCGCCTTCGATGGTACGTCTTCACCGTTCGCGGACTCGGTGATAGCCGTCACCCGGGCGGTCGCGCCGTTAGAGGAACTTGATCCCGAAGAAGTTCACGCGGCCCGTGCGCTCGATTTTGAAGAGGAACGGCGGGATGACGAACGTTGCGATCGCGCTGCCGACGAGCATGACGACCAAAAAAAACAAGACGAACATATCAACTTCCTGAAAGCGCGTGAGGACCGAAGCGAGCGAAGAGAACTAAACGATCAGCGCTTCGAGAGAACGGAGATCGAGGAGCTCGAGCGCTTGGCCGACGGCGGCATCGCGAACGTAGCCCTTCTGCCGGAAGCGCGCCATGTTTCGCGACACGGTCTCGCGAGCCGTGCCGATCATGTTGGCGAGATCTTGATGCGTGACCGGCAGATCGATGCGCACCGCGCCACCGTCGGTTGCCACGCCGTATTGCTGAGAGAACTTGACGAGCACGCGAGCGAGCCGAGACGCGACGTCCCGACCGCGAAAATCATCGAGCAACGTCAATGCGTCGCTGACCTGCTCGGAGATACGCTGCATGAACGACGTGAGCCGCTCGGGATGCGCGCGCAAATATGCCTCGAAAGCCGCGTTGTCGACGGCGTAGACGTCGCTCGGCTCCATCGCCTCGATGAACACCTCGCGCCAATATCCGTTGAGGATCGCGCGATCGCTCCAGATCGATCCCGATTGCAAGATCGTGATCAGGATCTCGCGCCCGCTCGCGAGCAACTTCGTCACCTTGAGCGTCCCCGACGCGCAGTAGAACGTCCGTTCCGGTTTCGCCTCGGGATCGGAGATCACCGCGTCGTTTTCATACCGCCGGACCGGGGTCGCGACGAAGAGCTCCGCGAGGGAACGCCCGGTCGTCGCGGTGACGATCGTGGAATCCGGAAGACTCCAAAAGAGATCCAAGCTATCGTGTAACCCCCGCCGCCAAATGATCGCCCGGATTCTCTTGAATCTCCGGGTGGTCTGCAACGGCTTGGACCGGCGTCTGATCGAGCCCTGCTTTCACCAGCGCCGACGGCCATTTGGCGCCTTGATGGCAAGTGTAGCAGGTGACCGCCTTGATGTTGGGCGGCAAATACTTGTGATTGATATCGTCGACCATCGCCCACATCCGATGCGCGATCTTATTGGTCGGATAGTACTGTAGTGAGATGAAATCGGCGGAGTTGTGGCAGTGGAGACAATTCACGCCGAGCGAGCGCGCGACGGAATACATCGAGTTGACCACGTAGCCAGCCTGCTTCGTCGACTTGTTCGTGTAATCGAGGTACTGCACGGGGATCATGTTCCACTTGACGGCCATGTGCGCGTTGCCGCGATGACACGTGATGCATCCGACGGCGCCGGTCACCTTGTAATCCGGATAGTCTTTTTTCACCGGATCGACCCACGCGGTTTGCACGCCGTTCGACATGATCTGCATCGTTCGCGCGATCCGCTTCGTCGGAGTATCGTACGCGAAGTTTCCGACGTTGTGGCAATACGTGCACGAGACGCCGAGCGACTGCGTGTAGTACGACATCTGCCCGACGAGCTGCCCGTAATTGTAGCCCTTGAGGACTTGAACGTTGTAGAGCCGGCCGGGAAGATAGTTCTTCGGCACCGCCGCCGGCTGATCGGTGAAGTTCAGCGGAGCGGCCTGATCGACCGGCCCGTACTGACCCTTGTAGATCTCCGTCGCGCGTTCGTCGACTTCCGCACCGTCCTGCGCGGGATTGACGAGCAGATGCGGCACGGCGACGGCTTGACTCGGAGCGTTGTTATTGCCGGGAGCGGCCTGCGTGTAATGATAGCCGGGGTTGCTCATCGACGTCGGCGTCGGGCTCGTCAGCGGATTCGTTGCGGCCCGCGCGACGTTGATGAGGGGCGAGATCGAGCTCGCGATGACGATCGCCGCGGCGATCGAGAGTGGCGCGACGAGTTTGCGCATCGTTAGAATCCGCCCTGAGGGTTCGTCATACCGGGAGCCTCTTGTTGATTGATGCCGACCGCCGGGACGCCCGGACGGCCGTTGATCGCCGAGCGCGTCATCGGCCCGTACTGCTGTACTTCGCCCGCATCGACCGCCCAAACGTACCAATCTTTGACGAGCGTCCCGGTCGTGATGATCCCGATCGACGACGCGAGCACGGTCCCCATCGAGAACCACAGCAGCCAATCGTGAATCGTTTTCGGATTCGCGTTGAAGCCCATCGTCCAGCGCCAGAACAGCATCGATTTGTGCGAGCCCGAATGCATGTCTTTGATCTCGGCATCTTCCTTGTGGCTACCCTCGGCCGCGGTCGCGAGGATCGTCGCGCCGTGCATGCCCCAGAGCATCGTCGAACCGAACAGAAAGAAGATCGCGAGCTGATGCCACGGGTTGTAATACAGGTTGCCCCAGAGCACGCTGAAGTTTTGCGCCCAGTCGAGGTCGGAGTTGAGCCCGAAACCGGGCGCCTCCGCCCACGACCCCATCGCGATCGGACGCAGCAGCCAGATCGTCGTCGTCAGCAAGATCGCCGAGAGCCAGGCGTACAGCATGAACGGCCGCATGTTGTAGCGATGCAGGCGATCCCAGAGCCGCCCGGCCCAGCACGCGACGGCCGCGGCCCACAAGATGAAATTCAGCTGCCAGAAGCCGCCCTGCATGAGCGACGGTGCGATGCCGAGGCCGTCCGGCGGCAGAACCTGCACGTTGGCAAAATACTTTGCGAGCAGGAGCGGGTTGCCTTGCATCTGCGCGATGCCGGCCCACACGTTGACGAATAATCCGGCGACGAAAAAGAGCGCCGACATGACGCCCCACGTGCCGAGCCAGATCGTGCCCGCCTGCGTCGCCATCCCCATCCGCCCGAGCAGCGGGATGTGGAACGGCACGCCGATTCGGACGCCGAGCGGATCGGACGCGTCGATCGCGCTCGGCCCCGGAACTTCGAAATCTTGAGAGAGCGGACGCGCGAGAATCGTTGCCATGTGCTGATGCCCTTAGTGGAACCAAGGAATCTGAAAGTTCCAGAACTTGACCCAGTCCTGGACGACCGTACCCGAGGTCAGGATGCAGAGATCCGACATCGTGAGCGTGTAGATCGCAAGCCAGAATCCGAGCACGTGAATGCCGAGTTCGCCGATCGAATAGCCGATGTAGTCGCGCCAGAAATTGTCTTCCGTCTCGGTCTCGACCATCGCGTCGGCGTTCGTATTGTACGTTCCGAGGATCGCGCCGGCGTGCATCGCGAGGACCATCGCCGTCAGGAAAAATCCGAGGACCGCATACGCGTGAAACGGATTGAGATAGAAATTCAGGTACCGGAATCCGGTATTGGAGACCCACGTGAGGTGACCCGTGAATCCGAGGTCGAATCCCTCGCACCAGCAGCCCATGAGCAACGGGCGGATGATCTCGAGAATGACGAATGCCGAGATCGCAAAACTGAACATGATGGGCACGTGATAGCCCATCTCGAGTTTGCGGCAGATCTCGACTTCTCGGAGTGCCCATGCGACGAACGCGATCGTCGCGAAGACGATGATCAATTGCCAATCGCCGCCCTGATAGAACGGCGCGAAATGCAATCCGTTCGCACGCAGCGGTGAGGGGATCGTCACCCGGAGGAGATCGCCGTCGCGCTGCGCGGCGATACCGAGCATGATGATGAGGATGCCGAAGATCGTCGCTCCGACGCTGATCGCGCCGAAGATTCCGACGTAATACCGCCCGACCCAAAAGTCGAACGGATCGTCACCGAAGATATCGGCGAGGAACGTTCCGCCGCGCTTGCGATAGACGCCTTCGAAACTGAGCATGATGCCTCTCTATCCCAATAGCACGCGGACGAACGCTCCTGCGCCGCCGCTCACCCGTGACCGTCTGAGGTCGACTATCCTTATTTAGCGCCCGGCGCCGGTGCCGGTGCGGTGACCTGCGTCGCGGTCTGCGGGAAGATCCAGTTGTACTTGGGCGACGAGAGCACGATGAAGTGAATCAAGAACGCGACCACGAGTCCCGCGGCGGCATAGGCCGCGAGAACGGCGCGAAAGTTGTAGCTCTTACGAACCATCATATCAATCGATCTCCCTTACCACGGCCGCCACAGCCACACGAAGATGTGGGCGATGACAGCGACGACGAAAAATACCCACGAGCCCCAGACGGTCAGCGAATGCTGCGTCCAGTCGCCATTGTCGAAAAACGGGCGGTAGACTTCGGGAACTTGGTCGTTCCCGATCTCATACACGCCGGCCAGCGACGGATCTAGTGAAGCCATTCTAGGCGCTCCCTCCTCGGATCGAGGGCGCCTGAGCGGCGGCTCCTCGAGGAGTAGCGTATCAGCTTCGGGGTCCTCGGCGGTGTAGTCGCTGCTACCAGGCGAGGAGTTTGTTTAGCGCGCGACCGCGAGAACGACGGCCGTCGCGAGCTTCGACCGCAGCGGCACGAACGCGCGGCGCCGGAAAACATCGTATCCGTTGCGTTCGATCCGCTCGAGGATCCGCCGATAGAGCGAGAGCGCCACACGAACCGTATATCGCGAATCGGATGAGAGCAGGGCGATCCCGGGCTCCGCCTGCGCGTAGAGCGCGCGGACGCGACCGATTTGGAAGCGCATCAGCTCGACGAACGCCGGATCGACGACCCCGTCGAAGATCCGCGCCTCGTCGTACCCGAAGCGTTCGAGCTCCTGCGAGGGCAGGTAGACGCGCCCCATCGCGGCGTCCTCGCCGACGTCCCGGAGGATGTTCGTCAGCTGCATCGCGCGCCCGAGGACGATGCCGTACTCGAAGGCTTCGTCCGACGCGTGGCCGAGGATCGGGGTGACGAGCAGGCCGACCGTCGAGGCGACGAGGTAGCAATACTCGCACAGCGACTCGTAGGTCGCGTAGCGCCGGATGGTGATGTCCATCCGCGCGCCGCGCAAGAGCGCGAGCGCGGGCGCGACCGGGATGTCGAATCGCCGTGCGGCGTCGGCGTAGGCGACGAGCGTCGGCTCGGCCTCGCTGCCGTCGAGCGCGTCGAGCAGCGCCCGCTCGAGGCGATCGAGCGCGCCGAGCCGGTCGCCCGCCGGGGTAATCCGATCGACGAGATCGTCGGCCGTGCGGCAAAACGCGTAGACCGCCCAGACCGCCCGGCGCTTTTCGGGCGCGAGAAAGAGCGACGCCAGATAGAACGTCTTCGAGGCGATTCGGGTGATCTCGCGGCACGCGACGTACGCCGCCTCGAGATCGTCCTTGCGGAGGACGCGCGAGACGACCGAACGACCGAGACCTTCTTCGTCGCTAGATGCGAGCATCGGCCGCCTCGCCCGCGCTCGGCCGAAGCGCTCCGTCTACGGGTTCGATCAGATCACGAACTCCTGTTTGCCGGCGATCGTCGGCATGTCGACGGCCGTCAGGCCGGCCCGAATGATCTCTTCGTACATGTAACGCATGCTCGCCGTCATCGGGACGATCCGCGCGGAGACGCGTTCACCGTCGTACGTCGCACCGCTGATCGCGGGCGATGCGTCGAGATTCCCCACGAGCGCGAGCGGCTTCACGTCGCGACCGGAGAGATTGCGCACCGGGACCGATATCGCGACGGAGCTCGCAACGGAAAGACCGCGCTTCGCTAGCTTACGCATGATGAAATCTATGTTTCCCGGAAATTGCAGCTGAAGCGTCGCGGTGCCGGCGGCGGCATCGACGGCGATCTCGGTCGCTCCGGGCGTCTCGGCGAGGATCTTGAGCACGTCGGCGACGCTCTGCGAGCTCGGAACGACGACGGGGATGGTCAACGCGGCGAAGGCAGCCATGGGGAAACCCTCCAGTGCTCGGACATACGAGATCGTACGTTCCCGAACGTTCCTCTTCGGTGATTCTTCGCACGAAGGCCGGAGCTCCGTAGGAAGAATGGCATTGTAGCAGTGACGTTTGCGAGAAGGTTGTAGTCTAGACCTCATGCCCCCGCTTACGATCACGCCCGCGACGAACATTCGCGAACTCGTCGACTCGCTCCCGATCGCGCGCGAGGTGCTCGAGGGCTTCGGCCTCCGCTGCTCCGGTTGCGGAGTCAACGCGTATGAGACGCTCGAAGCCGGTGCGAAGGCACACGGTTTGCGCGTGGATCCGATCATCGCCGCCTTGACGCAGGCGCACCGAGCCGGCCGCGTGCCGACGATCTCGAACGACGACCGCCGGCCGCAGGTCGGGGCGCCGGGCGCGTTCGTGCGGCGCGGGACGTTCAAAGCCGTCGTTCCGATCATGTCCGGGAAGGGCGGCGTCGGGAAATCGCTCACGACCGCGCTCCTCGCGGTCGGGCTGCGGCGCGCCGGGAAGCGCGTCGGGATCCTCGACGGAGATATCACGGGACCCTCGATACCCCGCTTCTTCGGCTTACGGACGCCGCTCGACATCGAGAAGGACCCGAACGAAAAGCCGGACGCGCAGGGCCGCACGCGCCCGCTGTTCGTCCCGGCGACGACCCGCGCGGCGATCGAGGTCGTCAGCGCGAACCTTCTCACGCCCGAAGAGGACACGGCGATGATATGGCGCGGGCCGATCCTCTCCGGCGTCCTGCGCCAATTCTACGAACAGACGCTGTGGAGCGATCTGGACGTGCTGCTCATCGATCTGCCGCCCGGCACCTCGGACGCGCCGCTGACGGTGCTGCAATCGCTTGCGATCGACGGCGTCGTTCTCGTCACGATGCCGCAGGCACTCGCCACGATGATCGTGCGCAAGGCCGCGAACCTCGTTCACCAGCTCAAGAAACCGATTCTCGGCGTCGTCGAGAATATGTCGTACTTCGTCGCCCCCGATACGGGCGCACGGTACGAGATCTTCGGGCCTTCGTACGCGCAGCAGGTCGCCGACCTCGCGCGGGCGCCCGTCTTCGCGCGGATGCCGCTCGATCCCGAGCTGTTGCGGCTGGCGGACGCCGGCCGGATCGAGGAGACGGAGTCCCCGCACGCGGACGCGCTCGCGGCGGCGCTCCTGGGATCGCTCGCCGCGATCCCGCCGAAGCCCCGCGAGACGATCTCGATCATCTGAGGGCGCGCAGGAGCGGGGCCGCGTCGACCCCGCTCGCGACGAGCAGCCCGGTTAGGAAGCGATCGTCGGTCGCCTCGCGCACGACGTAGCGGAGCCGTCCGGCCGAAGCGGCCGCGCACCCCGTCTCGAGCGCGCGCGCGAATTGCGCGACGGTGACGCCGGGCGGCGGGTCGACCGGGGCGACCCGCCCGGAACCGTGCCCGACCGCCGGTTCTCGGTCCGGCAGGCACGGCATCGACGCGGCGTCGCGCGCGAACTCGTCGCCGCCTCCCGGATAGGCCGCGAGCGACCGATGGGAGCCGTCGAAACCGACGACGTCGAGCGAGAAGTGCGGCGCACCGCCGCGAGCGGCATCGGCCGGGGTCGCCCGCGTCCGGATGAGGATGATCCAGACGCCGGTCGAGGGCGGGAACGGCACGGCTTGCACCGAGCCGAGCAGCGCGGCCACGATCCGCGCCGCGCTCGCGGCGATCGGTTGCCACGCCGCGGGCTGCTCGCGCCCGAGGTCGGCACGCAATCCGGCGAGGCCGGGGACGTAGGGGTCGGCGACGTCGAGGGCGGCGAGCGCGGCCCGGCCGTCGCGGTCGGCCGCCGGG
>CAZZYZ010000058.1:0-3935 GCA_964658425.1 Vulcanimicrobiota bacterium
GCGCCGCGGCGACGAGCTCGGAGCGGCCCGCGAGGACGCCCGCACCGACGTCGCCGTGACCGCCCATGTACTTTCCGACGCTGTGCACGACGAGGTCCGCACCGTAGGCGAGCGGCCGAATCGAGTATGGCGTCACGAACGTCGCATCGACGACGAGCAAGGCCTTCGCCGCGTGAGCGAGCGCGGCGAGCCCGGGCAGATCGGCGACGCCGAGGAGCGGGTTCGTCAACGCCTCGACGTAGACGACCTTCGGCGCGTAGCGATCGATCGCGGCCGCCACGGCGGCGAGGTCGTGCTGGTCGACGTAGTGCACGGCGATGCCGCGCGCGCGGTACTCGGCTTCGAAGAGCGCGAAGGTGCCGCCATAGATATCCCGCGTCGCGACGATCGCATCGCCGGAACGAACGTGCGGCGCGATCGACGCATCGACGGCCGACATCCCCGCGGCCGCCCCGACGGCGGCTTCGGCGCCTTCGAGTTCCGCGACCGCTTTTTCGAATTGCGCGCCGTTCGGGCCGCCGTAGCGACCGTAGATGCCGCCCGGTTTCGCGCCGCCGTAGATCGCCTCGATATCGGCGAGATCTTCGAACTCGTACGAGGACGCCTGGAAGAGCGGCGGGCTCGAGGCCCTATTTTGAGGGATATTCATAGGTCCGGCGTGGACCGCGAGCGTCTCGGGATCAACGTTTCTCATACAGGAACTCCGGCTTATCCACATTTCGTACGACGAAGGCTGTGCAGGGTGTGGAAAGCTTGCGCCGTGCGCGAGATCAGGAGTGTGGGCTCACCGCCGATCCGTCCACGAGATTTTCAGGCCGTGACGAAACGACGCGCGTCCCAGCCGCGATTTTCGGGCTCGACACTTCGATGTAATCGTCGTTCTGCAGGCCAAGTGTGACGGAGATTTTGTGCGCGTTGTACGCCGCGGCCGGGGAGCCGCTCGGTGCGGGCGCGGGACTCGCGTCCGGCGCGGGCGAGGCTTCGGTCACGAGGTAGACGTTGGCCGCCCCGTCGTTCTGCTCGACGGCGCTGCGCGGTGCGAGGAGGACGTCCCGGTGCAATGCGCGCGTGACGCGCACCGTCACGAGCATGCCGCCGCGCAACGAGAAGTCGGGGTTGCGCAGCGAGAGTCGCGCGCGGTAGAGCAGCGTCCCGGTTTGCGGGACGACGTTGAGGCTCACGACGGGCGCCTGGAAATGCCGATTCGGGAGCGCCGCCGATGTGAACGAGACCGCCGTGCCCGGCTGGACGTACGGCAGATCGTCGTCCTTGACGTTGAAATCGATGTAGATCGGGTCGATCTGCGAGACTTGGAAGAGCGGCTGGCTCGGCCCGGCGTAGGCGCCGGGATCGAGAAGCCGCGAGGTGATGACGCCCGAGAACGGCGCGCGCAGCGTCGTCTGCACGATCTGCGTCCGCGTGAGATCGACGGCGCCCGCCGCCTGCGTGACCGCGCCGCGATTCTCCGCGACGACCTGGCGCTGCAGCGGCGAGTTGAGCGTGTTCCGCTGCGCCTGCAAGAGCGCCGCGCGTGCCTGCGTGATCTTCTCGCTGTCGATCTGCAGCGTCTTCTGCGAGGCGACGTATTGCGAGCGCGCCGATTCGAATTGCGTCTGCGAGACGTAGCCCTGTTTGACGAGTTGCCGATTACTGTCGTAAACGAGCGCCGCATTCTTTAATGCCGCGACGTCCGTCTGCTGCTGCTGGTTCGCCTGCGTCAACGATTGCTGCGCCTGCGAGAGGGCGCTCTGATATTGCTGGTCCGTGATCGGCTGTTGGATCTTCGACTGATCGAGCTTCGCGACGGCCTGCGTCGATGCGCCCTGCTGCTCTTGCAGCGAAGCGACGAGCGGCGATGCGTCGATCTGCGCGAGCACCTCGCCGTTCGTGACGCGGTCGCCTTCGTTCGCATACTCGTGAACGATCGTCCCCGACTGCTGCGTCGAGAGGCTCGATTGCAAATACGGCGTGACTTGGCCGTTGAGCTCGTCGTAATTGCCGATCGTCATGCGCTTGATCGTGCCGGTCTCGACGGCCAGCGTCGGCGGCTTGGGCTTCGGCGGGCTCGAACAAGCCGTAGCGGTAAGCGCCAGCGCGACGCCGGCGAGCGCGACGCGAGCGGTCATGCGGGTGCGTTTCCTTCCGATGCGGGGTGCGATTCGCCGGAGCGCGGTTCTCCGGGCTTGGGATCGTGGCTGTGATCGAATTGCGCGACGATGAGATAGAGCGCCGGAATGATCAGGAGGTTGAGGATCGTCGAAACGATCATGCCGCCGAAGACGGCCGTGCCGAGCGAATGACGGCTCGAAGCACCGGCACCCGTCGCGATGACGAGCGGAAAGATCCCGAGGATGAACGCGAACGACGTCATGAGGATCGGACGCAACCGCGTCTCGGCCGCTTCGGTCACGGCGTCGTACGCGCTCTTCCCCTGCTCGCGCAATTGATTCGCGAACTCGACGATGAGGATCGCGTTCTTACTCGCGAGGCCGATGAGCAACACGTACCCGACCTGCGCGTATACGTCGGACGAGATGCCGCGCAGATCGAGGAAGATCAGTGCGCCCAAGATCGCGACGGGCGTCGAGAAGAGGATGATGAACGGCTCGGTAACGCTCTCGTATTGCGCGGCCAGCACGAAGAACACGAAGAGTAACCCGAGTGCGAAGAGGATCGCCGAGGCCGAGCCGCCTTGGATCTGCTCGAGCGAGATGCCCGACCACTGATAGGCGGCATTGTTCGGCAGATTCTGCGAGAGCCGCTGCATCTCGCCGAGCGATTCGCCGCTGCCTTGACCCGGAGGCGTCTGCCCCGTGATCTCGATGTTGCGAAAGAGATTGTAATGCGTGATGAGCGGCGGGCTCGTGACGATCTTCTCGGAGAGATACGCCGTGACGGGCGTCTGCACGTTGCCCGTCGAGCGCACGAAGATTTTCGAGAGATCGCTCATCGTCGAACGGTCGCGATCCTGCGCTTGAACGTAGACGTGATAGACGCGGTTGAGAAAGGTAAAGTCATTGACGTATTTCGAGCCGACCTCGGCCTGGAGCGCGTCGAAGATATCGCCGACGTTGACGCCCGCGGCCTCGGCCTTCTCGCGATCGATCGTGATGTAATCGTGAGGCGCGGAATCCGCGAACACGGTGTTCGCGACGCTGACGTGCCCCGACGCATTCGCTTGCGCGATCAGGCGTTGCGCCGTTTGATAGAGCGGGGCGTAATCGCCGTTGCTCGGATCCTCGAGCTCGTATTGGAAGCCGCCGACGGAGCCGATACCCTGGACCGCGGGCGGATTGAATGCGAGTACCTGCGCCGAGGCGATCTTCGCGAACTGCGGCCGGATCGCGGCGAGGATCCCCGGCACTTGCGCGTTCGCGGCCGTACGATCGCCCCACGGTGCGAGGCGCGCGATCACGAAGCCGACGTTCGTCCCGTTCCCCGAGCCGCCGAGCCCGCGGCCGCTGATGTTGAAGACGAGCGTCACGCCCGGCTGTTGCCGGATGATCGCGTCGACCTTCGCGTTGATCGCCTCTTCCTGGTTGAGCGAGATCCCCTCGGGACCCTGAACCGTAATGTAGATCAGTCCTTGATCTTCATCGGGCAAGAAGCCCGTCGGCGTGTGGGTGTAGAGCAAGCCCGTCACGACGAGCGCGAACACGAAGAGGCCGAGAACGGCCCAGCGGAACGGCAAGATCTTCGAGAGCAGCCACGCATAGCCGGAGCGCGTCGCGTCGATCGCGCGATTGATCTGCCGAAAGACCGGGCCCGTCTTCTTCTCCTCGCCTTCGACGGGCGCTTTGATCAGCAAGACCGAGAGCGCCGGCGTGAGCGTGATCGCGACGAAGAGCGAGATAACGGAGATGGCGATGGTAATGGCGAACTGTTTGTACAGTTGTCCGGTACCCCTGTCAATGCTTGCATGCATGTTGCCCTGA
>CAZZYZ010000058.1:3945-16155 GCA_964658425.1 Vulcanimicrobiota bacterium
CCGGCGATCGTGAGCGCGAACTGTTTGTAGAGTTCGCCCGTGACGCCCGGGAAGAAACCGACCGGTACGAACACGGCGAGCAGCACGAGCGAGGTCGCGACGACGGCGCCCGTGATTTCGCGCATCGCCTCGGTCGCCGCGCCCAAACGATCGCCGTCGTGCCGCTGCTCCATGATGCGCGTGATGTTCTCGATGACGACGATCGCATCGTCGACCACGAGCCCCGTCGCGAGCGTCAACCCGAAGAGCGTGAGCGTGTTGATCGAAAACCCGAGCGCCGCGATGAGTCCGAAGGTGCCGATGAGCGAGACCGGGATCGTGATCGCCGGGATCAGCGTCGTGCGCCAATCTTGCAAGAAGATGTAGATGACGATGACGACGAGCGCGATCGAGAAGAGCAGCGTGATGAGCACTTCTTTGATCGACTCGCGGACGAAGTCGGTCGTGTCGAAGTTCAGCCCCCAGTGCACGCCCGGCGGGAAATGCTTCGAGAGCGCCGCCATCTGCGCGAGCACCGCCGCGGAGGTTTGCAGTGCGTTCGCGCCCGGCAACTGCTGGATGCCGAGGCCCGCCGTCTGCACGCCGTTCCGCAGCGCGCGATTGGAATACGTCTCGGCCCCGAGTTCGGCGTGCCCGACGTCGCCGATGCGAACGAAGCCGCCGTTCGGCGTCGATTTGATGATGATCTGATCGAACGCTTGCGGCGCAACGAGCTGACCCTGGACCGTCACGCTGATGTAATACGGCTGGTTCGCGGGCGTCGGTAGTTGGCCGAACGCGCCTGCGGGCACCTGAACGTTCTGCGCGGCGATCGCGGTCTCGACGTCGCCCGACGTGACGTCGTTGTTCGCGAGCTTCTTCGGATCGAGCCAGATGCGCATCGCGTAGGTGCGCTGACCGAAGATCGTGATCGATCCGACGCCCGGGATCCGCTTGAGCGGATCGACGACCTGCAGCGCCGCGTAATTGGAGAGGTAGACGATATCGTACTTCGGGTTGTCCGACGTCAGCGAGACGCTCAGGAGCAGCGAGCCGAGCGTCTTCTGGACGGTGACGCCCTGCGTCTTGACGACCGACGGGATCTCGCCGTTCGCCGTTTGGATCGCGACGAGGACGTCCGTCGCGGCCTTGTCGATATCGCGCGAGAGGTCGAAGGTCGCCGTGATCGCCGACGTGCCGTCGTCGCCGCTGACGGACGAGATGTAGCGCAGGCCCTGCGAGCCGTTGATCGCCTCTTCGATCGGCGTCGTGACGGCCGACTCCACCTCCGCGGCGTTCGCGCCCGGATACGTTGCGTTGACGACGATCGTCGGCGGAGCGATCTGCGGGAATTGCGAGACCGGCAGATTGGGGATCGCGACGATACCGATCGTCAGGATAACGGCAGAGAGAACCGCGGCGAAAATCGGACGCGATAGGAAAAAGCTCGACATCGACGCTCCGGCAGATACCCCGTTGTCGAGAAACCGTTGCGCTTTCCGGGAAATCCCAAGCCGCTCCCAGGATACGTGCGCCGTGGACGAGTGGCGAGGCTGGGCCCGGCGACTGCAGGCGATCGCGCAGATCGGGCTGACCTATGCGGGCGACCCGTTCGATCGCGGGCGTTACGAGGAGATCCGCGAGATCGCGGCCCGCATCGCGGCGCTCGGCACCGGCGCCGCGCCGGAGCTGCTCGCGGCATCGTTCGCCGCCGAGGACGGCTACGCGACGCCGAAGGTCGATACGCGCGTCGCCGCGTTCGATGCGCAGGGCCACGTCCTGCTCGTGCGCGACGCCGGCGACGGCGGCTGGACGCTCCCCGGTGGCTGGGCCGACGTCGCTGCGTCGCCCGCCGAGAACGCGATCCGCGAGGTGCGTGAGGAATCAGGCTTCGAGGTCCGCCTCGTGAAGCTCGTCGCCGCGTTCGATCGCGAACGCCACCCGCACGAACCGAAGCGGCTCGTGCACATCTACAAGCTCTTCTTCCTCGCCGAGATCATCGGCGGCAGCGCGGCGCCGAGCATCGAGACGAGCGAGATCGGCTTCTTCGCGGAGGACGACCTGCCGCCGCTCTCGCTCGAGCGCCTGACGCCGGACGAGCTCGCAGCCGCGTTCGCACACCATCGCGACCCGTTGCTCCCGACGCAGTACGATTGACGGAGCGCCCGCGGCGCGCGAGGCGACCAGAGGGTGCGGGGAGAAACGCGCGCCGTGTTTTCTCGCGTCGCGGCGCTTGCGCTCGCATCTTTCCTCGCGCTAGCCGCGCATGCATCGGCCGCGACCCCGAAGATCGGCGAGCCCGCACCGGCCTTCACACTGACGACGATCGACGGCCGGACGGTGCGGCTCGCGGAGTATCGCGGACGGACGCTCGTCGTCAACGTGTGGGGATCGTGGTGCCCGCCCTGTCGGCTCGAGACGCCGGATCTCGTCGCGGAAGCGGGCGCGATGCGCGCGAGCGGCGTCGCATTCCTCGGCATCGACACGACGGAGACCCGAGCGATCGTGCGCGCGTTCGCGGCGGCGAAGAACGTTCCGTATCCGCAAGTCGCAACGACGGATCGCTCCGCCTTCGCGCGCGATTACGCGATCACGAATTTTCCGACGACGTACGTCATCGATCCCGCGGGGATCTTGCGCGCGGCGCACGCGGACAACATCTTGCCGCGCGCACAATTGCATGCGTACGTCGTCGCGGCGCGCCGCGGCACGTCGGCGCCGCTCGTCAGCGACGAACAGCGTAAGCTCGACGCGTCGCTCGCGCCGGATCGCTTCTCGTTCGAGGGCGACCGCGCGTCGGTGCTCGCGAACGTCCGCGATGCGGCTACCGCGATCGCGAGCGCAGAGAGCGAGATGGACGATGCGATGGACGACCCCGCGCGCGATCACGATCTGCTCGCGACGCACGCCGAAGAGAACGCGCTACGAACGCGCGCGATCGCGGCACTCATGGGGCTCGCGCAAGCGCCCGAAGATCCGGTTATGCTGCCGCGCTTGAAAGGCGATGCCGCAGTCGCCGGCGGCGACTACGCGGCCGCGGTCTCCGAATACCGGTCGGCGCTCGCGATGGACGCGTCGGACGGCGCGGCGCTCGACGGCCTCGCGTACGCGCTCTCGAAGGCGGGCGACGAAGCCGGCGTCGTCGAGACGGATCGCCGGATCGTCGCCGTCGCGCCGACGTATGCGCACGAGATTGCGCTCGCGCGCGCGCTCGCATCGACGGGCGATCGAGCCGGCACGCTCGCGGCGATCGACGCCGCGATCCCGCTCGCAGCGGCGCAATCCGCCGCGGCACTCGCGTGGACGCATCTGTACGCCGGGGCGGCGGCGATAAAGATAAGCGATCGCGATCGCGCGCGCACCGAGTTCGTCGCCGCCGGTGAGACGGCGGTTCGCGTCCCACGCTCCGATCCGCGGTACGCGTGGTATCTCGAACGCTCGCAAGAGGCGTTGCTCGCGCTCGGCCTCGATGCCGGCAGCACCGCGACCGCGGTCACGATCGCACCGTGGACCGGCCCCGATCTTCCCGGCTCGCTCGCGAGCACGTACAAGTATCGCGTCGCGATCAGCGGCGCGGCGGGTCGTGCCGTGCAGTTGCATGCGAGCGGATTGCCGCGGCACTGGATCGCATCGTTCTGCAGCGACCGCTTGTGCTCGCCGTTCACGTATCGGGCGACGCTTCCGAAATCCGGCGTGAAGCTGATCGAATTTCAAGTGATCCCGGAGGGAGCGATTACTCCCGCGCACGTGCGGCCGGTCGTCCGTATCGACGCGATCTCCGGGAGCGATCGCCGCTCCGTTCGGACGACGATTGCGACCGCGACTTAAGCCGGTAGCGGCCCTCGCGTCCGCGCGAAGGCCGCGATCGCGCCCGCGACGAGTGCGAAGAACGCCGCCGCGAGAAACGCCGCGCCCGGAAAATGCGGCTGCGCACCCTGCGCGCTGTAGTATGAAAAGAGCTGCGTCATCACGGGCGGGCTCACGATCGATGCGAGGCCCATCGAACTCGCGATGATGCCTTGGAGTTCGCCTTGCCGCGACGGCGGCAGCGCACCCGACATCAACGCGTTGAGCGCCGGATTCGTGAAGCCGCCGAACGCCCACGGCACGAGCGCGACGAACATCAGCCACGTCGTCGAGGCGAAGGCGAAGAGCACGAACGCGACGATCGCGCCCCCGACGCCGAGCAACGCCGCGCCCCGTTCCCCGAGCCGCGGGACGACGAGCCCGATGAGGCGGCCTTGCACGAGCGCCATGAAGATCCCCGAGATTGCGAGCGTCGCGCCGACGATCGCCGGGCTCCAGCCGAATTTCAGCGTTCCGTAGTACGCCCACACGCTCGGCATCACGAAGAACGCCATCTGCCAACAGAACATCGCGCCGAGCCACACGCGCACGCCGGGCGATTCGCGCAGGCCGAGCAGCGCGCCGAGCGGGTTCGCGCGCGACCACGCGAACGCGCGGCGCGACGATTCCGGCAGCGTTTCGCGCAGCGCGAAGCAGCCGAACACGAAGTTCGCGAACGCGATCGCGGCCGCGCCGTAGAGCGGCGCGCGCGTGCCGAGCACGCCGAGCAGACCGCCGACGAGCGGCCCGATGACGAAGCCGAGCCCGAAGAGAGCGCCGACGAGCCCGAAATTTTTCGCACGATCCTCCGGCGCCGTGACGTCGGCGACGGCTGCGAATGCCGTGGAGTACGTCGCCCCGCTCGCGCCCGCGATCGCGCGCGTCACGAAGAGCCACGCGAGATTCGGCGCGAACGCCATCGCGAAATAGTCGAGCGCGAACGTCGCGAGCGATGCGAGCAACACGGGCCGGCGGCCGAAGCGGTCGCCGAGCGCACCCCCGATCGGCGCGCAACAGAATTGCACGATCGCATACGTAAAGGCGAGCGCCCCGCCGTAACGCGCGGCTTCCGCGATATCGACGTGCGCGAGCGATGCGATGAGCCGCGGAAAAACCGGGATTACGATCCCGAAGCTCATCGAATCGATGAGCACGACGGCCAACACGAAACGCAGCGTCTTCTGCACGTACGTAGGGTAACATACGGCATCTCGTTTCGTGTGGGTGAACGGCCTACGGCTCGACGATGCGCCCGACGAACGTTGAGAGTAAGCGATGAAGCACACGTCGTGCCGCCGATGAGACCCTCGGACATCGAGAGAACCTTCGAGCGCCGGCTATCTCGTCGAGGGGCCGATCGATCGCGCTCGTGTCGGATCGCTAGCGACATACGAGCTCGAGGTGCGAAGGCGGCTGCATGCCGAGGGGTCACGCGTATCGCGTCTCGAGCCCGAACGGGTGTGCTTCGAAGCCGAAGGGTACGAAAATTCGGTCATGAAAGTGCCGCCCATGGAGATCCTATATACCGCTCGAGCGACGGCGCTCGGCGGACGCGACGGTACCGTTCGTTCCGATGACGGACTGCTCGATCTGCAGCTCGCGTATCCCGTCGGCCTCGGCGGCCCGGGCGGGAAAACGAATCCCGAGCAGCTCTTCGCAGCCGGTTATGCAGCGTGCTTTCTCAACGCGGTGAAGCGGATCGCGGGCGAGCGCAAGATCGGGATCGGCAGAGCGACGACCACGGCCGCGGTCGGCATCGGACGGCTCGAAACCGGACGATTCGCGCTCGAAGTCGCACTCGACGTCGACCTTCCGTCGACCCCGGCCGAAACGGCGAAGTCGCTCGTCGAAGCGGCGCATCAAATCTGCCCGTATTCGAACGCGACGCGCGGCAACATCGACGTGCGCATCAACGTCACGGCGGCAGGCGAACCCGTCGCCATCGGCGCGGCGTAACGAGACTCGTCGAAGCGCTCGTCGTATGTTTACGAGCGGTGATGGACTTCGGCGAGACCGTAGACGGTTGTCGGGATGCCCTCGTAGCGCGCCTTGAGCTGCAGTGCGAGATAGAGCGAATAGTGGCGCGACTGATGCAAGTTTCCGCCGTGGAACCATAGCCCCGGTTGGCGCGTCGGCTTCCACATGTTGCGCAGCTCGCCTTCGAACGGGCCGGGATCTTTGGTCGTGCCGGAGCCGAGGCCCCAGCACTTCCCGACGGCGTCGGCGACCTCTTGTGAGATCAGCTTCGCGGCCCAGCCGTTCATCGAGCCGTATCCCGTCGCGTACACGATGAGATCGGCGGGGAGGCGTTTTCCGTTCTCGAGTACGACGGCGTCGGATTCGATGCGCGCGACGCCCCCGCTTTCGAGCTTGATCTCGCCGCCCGCGACGAGCTCGGACGCGCCCACGTCGATGTAATAACCCGAGCCGCGGCGCAGATACTTCATGAATAAACCACTGCCGTCGTCGCCCCAGTCGAGTTTGAAGCCGGCGCGTTCGAGCCGCTCGTAGAACGGTGCGTCCGCCTTCGCGATCTCGGTGTAGACCGGGATCTGGAACTCGTGCATGATGCGATACGGGATCGACGCGAACGTGAGGTCGGCTTTCTCGGTCGTCATACCGTTCGCGATCGCTTCTTCGGAGTAGAGCGCGCCGAGGCCGTACTTCATCAGCGAATCCGATTTCACGATGTGCGTCGACGTGCGCTGGATCATCGTGACGTCCGCGCCATTCTCGTAAAGATCGGCGCAGATATCGTGCGCGGAGTTATTCGAACCGATGACGACCGCGCGTTTGCCGCGATACGCGTCGCCGCCCGGATGTTTGCTCGAATGATGCTGCTTGCCGGCGAAGGAGGCGGCGCCGGGGATCTCGGGGACGTTCGCGATGCCGGACATCCCCGTGGCGAGCACGAGCTGCTTCGGTTTTAACGTTACCGGCATTCCGTCGCGAACGACGTCGACCGTCCACGTCTGGGTCGCATCGTCGTACGCGGCGCGCGTACACTCGGTCGAACTCCAGTAATCGATCTCCATGATCGACACGTAGGCCTCGAGCCAATCCGCGATCTTGTCTTTCGGCGCGAAGACGGGCCAGTTCTCCGGAAACGGCAGATACGGCAAATGGTCGTACCACACGGGATCGTGCAAGGCGAGCGACTTGTAGCGCTTGCGCCACTGATCGCCGGGACGCTCGTGCATGTCGATCACGAGCGTCGGCACCTCGAGGCGCGCGAGCCGCGCCGCAAGCGCGATCCCGCCTTGACCGCCGCCGACGATGAGGACCTCGGGCTGCGTCGCGTAGCCGAGGTCGGCCGCGCGTTCGCGGCGGCGATCGGCCCACGTCTTGCGGCCCGGAACCACGCCGTGCTCGACGCCGCGCGAGCGCCGCTCGCGGCTCGGCTCCTCGAAGCCCTTGAGCTCGTAGAGCGTCGTCAGCAACGTCCAGCAGCGATCGCCGCGGAGACGGATGAGGCCTTTCCCGCGCCCGGCGGCGGTCTCGAACGCGAACCACGCATCGACGACGCCGCCGTCGCCCGGGTTCGCATCGCCGACGACGGTCCAGTCGCTCGGGGACGTCGTCGCTAGCGTGTGCTCGAGCAAATCGACGACGCCGACGCGGCCTTCGACGGTCGTGATGTTCCACGATAACGCGATCAGGTCGCGCCAGTAGCAGTCGTCGACGAAAAGGTCCGCGGCTTCGCGGATCGCCCGGCGTTCGAGCGCATCGGAGAGCTGTACGAACCAGCGCTGTACCGCCGTCGTGGCGGTGGATTCGGTAGCAAGCATGAACGACGCTACGCCCTGGACGGAATTTATTCCCGCGTAGCGTCGCCGCAAGCGGTACCGAGATGCAACGCAGGGTGCAGACGACGACTGATTATCGCGACAGACGACGGACATGCGACCCGCAAACTGGCGAAAGGCGCACGGCTGGCCGGTTCCGCAATCGAACCTCGACCTTGCCGCACAACGAGCAGCCCCGGTTCAATTACGTTCGCGTCGGCCAACACGGCTATCTCATCGAAGGGCACGTCCCCCCTCGACGTCGTGGCGCGTCTCCTTCGCGAACGCCGAAGACGCGTGCCATCGCCATCCCCGGCATCGCCGGCATGGGCGGACCGAAAGCCGACGCCACGGAGATCGTCACCCTCGATGCTGATCCGCGAATCTTCGCTCGCGTGTAAGCGCGCTCGGAACTTGTAATTTACTGCGTCGCGTAGTAACGTGCTCGAGATGGATCGCCCATTCCGTCCCGGAGCCAAAGGCGTCGAGCAGGTGCTCGGCCCGCTGGAGGCTGCGATTATGGAACGCCTTTGGTCGTCGGGCGCGCAATCGATGGGTGAGCTCCACGCGTTTTTCGAGCGACGATCCGGACTCGCGTACACGACGATTCACTCGGAGTTGTCGCGGCTGATCAAAAAGAAGCTTATTACCAAGCGCGGTTCTTATGCAGAGGCGACGTACGCCGCGCGCGTCCCGCGCGAACGCTTCGTGAGCGATCTGGTCCGCAACGTTCTCAAAGGATTGCTCGACGCGCATGGTCCGATTGCGGTCCACGGGTTCGTCGATCTGATCGCCGACGACGAACGTGCGCGAGCCGAACTCGAGCGGCGCCTCAAAGAACGGGGAAATTCGTGAGCGCTGTGCGGGTCCTGCGCGCCGTTTGGCCGCTTCTCTTCATCGTGCCGTTGTGGGCCGGTCTTCGGCGGTTCTGCTGGTCGCGTAGTGCCCACGTCATGTTGCACGCCACGATGACCGTACACGAGGAGTTGCCGGCCATCTTGCTTGCCGCCGCCGTCGTCTCCGTCGGGATCGTGATCGTGAAGCTCGTACGCGCAAACGCGAGTCTGCAGACGTTACGAGCGCTTGCCGGAGTCATCCCCGCGGACCTCCAGCGCGCGGTGCGAATGCAAGTCGCCGCGCTCGACATTCCGGAACCGAAGATCACATATCTCGAGGTCGAGACACCCATCTGTTACACGGTGATGCCCGGCCCTGCGATTCTCATCTCGCGGGGCTTTATCCGGGGCCTCGATCAGAGCGAACTGGCGCTCGTAATGAGACACGAGCTGGTCCACGTGCAACGTCGCGATCCGCTGCGCGGCTTACTCTGGCACCTCGGCTTTTCCGCACTGCTCGTCCCCGGCTTCGGCGGTTTGGAACGTTGGTTGTACGATCGCCGCGAGCGCCGTACGAATATCGTAGCCGGAACGTTGCATGACGCGCGCTTCGAACGGCTTGCTCGGCACGTGCGCCAAGCCGAGATCGGCATCGAACGTTCGCTCGGCAACGCCTATGCCGGCGCGCTGCACCCGCAATTCAAACAGCGCTTCGTTTTCGTTCGGCCGGTCGTCGCGGTTAGCGTCTTTTCCGCTCTCATCGCAAGCCATCTCTATTTCTTGAACGCCCTCCCGATGCTCGAACGCCATCACTGCTGAAAGGCACTTTTCGTGTCCCTATTTACTAATTCTCGTAGTAACCTGCTCGACGTCTTGCTCGCGATCGGAGCCGCCTTCGCCGCGACGATGCTGCCGGCGGCGGCGGCGCCGGTGTCTATGCCGATGACGTCGGTGCCACAGGATCCGAAACTCCTACAGGCATTCGTCGATGCCGGAGGCGATAAAATTCGTACGGCGACGTTCGGTCGCGTGCTCGAGTTCGTCGTGGTCGCCTCGCACGAGACGGTACGAACACGGGTGGCGTCTCCTGCTAGAGAGCTGGCCGTCGCCTTGTCTCGCGCGGGCTCCGACCACGCCGACACCTTCAACGTGCTTACGGCTCTGGTGACGGATGTCGGGCGCGACGGCGCCGTATCGTCCGACACGTCTTCGTCGCACGCGATGGCAACGATGAACGACATGCGCTCGGACTCGAATCCCACGCCCGTGACGACGAGTTCGGCGACGCCGATGGGATCGATGCCCATGAATGCTTCGCCCGCACCCGCTGCATCGGAGATGCCCGCTTCAAGCGGTTCGCCGATGCCGATGGCTTCGGGTGAGCCGATGGGGAGTATGAACGACATGAAGATGGGCTCGGGCATGTCGCTGCCGACGAATGCGAACGGCGTGATGAGCATGTATGGCATGAGCAAGGCGCCGACGGGCGGCGACGAGATGACGATGCATGCGATGCCTGCGATTACCGATCTCGGCGCCCCCATGTCGCGCGAGGGTTCGGGGACCGCCTGGCTCCCCGATTCATCGACGACGTTCGGCCACATGAGCATGAGCGGCGACAATATGCTCATGACGCACGGCGCAGGCTTCGTGCGCTATAGCGACACGTTCACCGATCGCGGAAGCCGTACGTTCAACGCCCCGGATTGGTACATGGTCATGGGATCGCACCCGCTGAGCCCTGCCTCGCAGCTCGGTGCCCGCATCATGGTCACGAGCGACTTCGCGACCGTCGGAGGCTTCGGCTACCCGGAGCTCTATCAAAGCGGCGAGAGCTATCGGGGCGAGCCGCTCCACGATCACCAGCATCCGCACGATCTATTCTCGGAAGCGGCTTTAACCTACTCGGCGCGGATGAGCCGCAATGCATCGGGTTACCTGTACTTCGGCTATCCCGGCGAACCGGCACTCGGACCGCCGACGTTCATGCATCGACTCATCGCCTACGATATGCCGGACGCGCCGATCGGGCACCACTGGGAAGACTCGACGCATATCACGTTCGGCGTCGTAACCGGCGGCGTTTCGTTCGGCAAAGTCAAGCTCGAAGCGAGCTCGTTTACGGGTCGAGAGCCGAACGAAATTCGTACGAATTTCGATCCGATCAGCCTCGATTCGGTCAGCGGACGCGTGTCGTGGAATCCGACCGCGAACCTCGCGACGCAGGTTTCGTACGGTTACATCAAGAGTCCCGAGGCGTTGACGCCGCTTCTCGATCAACACCGAACGACCGCTTCGGTCATTTACAACAGACCGCTCGGCCTCGGTCAGTTCTTCACGATGTCCGCTGTCTGGGGTCAAAACGACGAGAGCGATGAAACGCGTTCAAACGCCTACCTCCTCGAAGCCGATTACCATCGTATCTCGGATAGCGTTTACGCGCGAGGCGAATTCGTTCAGAAAAATGGCACCGAATTGGTACTAGACTCGAATCCGCCCGGACTCCGCCTAATCTCTACGTTCGCGCAGACGCTCTTTCCAATCGGCGCATATACGGTCGGCTACGTTCACGACTTTCGTTCACCACATAGCGGTACCGTACCGGGTCTTGGCGGCCAAGTTACCTTTAACACACGGCCCGGTTCGTTGACTCGTTTCTATGGATCGGCGACGCCGTGGGGCTTTGAGCTTTTCGCACGTTTCCAGCCTTCAGCACTGCGCTAACCTATCGCCGTCGATCAGTTTGGTTATTGACCGGAATACGCACTGCAGCTCATGCTCGGAAAGACCTCGTGCGATCGTTCTGTGAACCTTGCCGTGGGCACCGCTCGTCGCGATTGACCGTCGAGGTACGTCGTGCTCGCTCTTGCTCACTCGGCCGCGATGCTCGGCATCGACGGCTACGTCGTCCGCGTCGAAGCGGATAGCGCCGCCGGAACGCCCGGCTTCAGCATCATCGGTCTGCCCGACCGCGCGCTCGGCGAGGCGCGCGATCGCGTGCGCGCCGCGCTCATCAACAGCGGCTACCGGTTCCCCGCGGGTCGCGTGCTCGTCAACCTCGCGCCGGCCGACGTCAAGAAAATCGGGCCGGGGTTCGATCTCGCGATCGCGCTCGCACTACTTGCGATCGACGAACAGGTCGACACGCTCGCGGCGCAGCGCTACGTCGTGCTCGGCGAATTGGCGCTAGACGGTGCCGTTCGCGCGACGCACGGTGTACTCTCGATGGCGATCGCCGCGCGCAGCGCGGGCTTCGATAGCGTGATCGTCCCGCGCGCGAACGCCGCGGAGGCGCGGCTCGTCGATGGTTTGACGGTATACGCCATCGACGTGCTGCATGACGCGGTTGCGATCGCACTAGGACACGGCGCGAAGTATCGGTTCGCGGATGCGGCAGCGTCATACGCACCCGACTATTCGGCTCACGGCGATTTCGCAGATATTCGCGGGCAAGCCGGGGCCAAGCGCGCGCTCGAGATCGCTGCGGCCGGCGGGCATAACGTGATCTTGGTCGGGCCGCCGGGCTGCGGCAAGACGATGCTCGCGCGTCGCCTCCCGTCGATCTTGCCGCCGATGAGCGCGGCCGAAGCACTCGACGTGACGAAGATTCACAGCGTAGCGGGCGTACTCGGCCCGGCACACGGGATCGTTCCGACGCGGCCATTTCGCGCACCGCATCATACGATTTCGCAGATCGCACTGTGCGGCGGCGGTGTCTCACCGCGACCGGGCGAAATCTCCCTTGCGCAGCACGGGGTACTGTT
>CAZZYZ010000059.1:0-783 GCA_964658425.1 Vulcanimicrobiota bacterium
CGGGATCCTCGCCGTCATGCTCGCCGGGTTCGCCCTGTTTTGGGCGCTCGAGAGTTCCGTCGACATCGAAGTCGGCCGCGCGCATGGCCTCCTCGCCGGGCTCGCGACGCGCCTCGCAGGCGCGTACGTTTCGCAGATCGGCGCGACGGACGATGCGACCGCACTCGCCCGGGCGAACGCGACACACGACGTCTTCGCGCGCGGACTCACCTCGGACGTGCTCGCGCCGTACGACGGCATCGAGGGCGGTTTCTACGATGCGCGCGCCGATCGGCTTTTCGGATACGCGTACCCGACGCACGGCGGACCGCAAGCGAAGCTCGACGTTCCGCGCGTCGAATCCGATACGATCGCCGCGCTCGATCGGCGCGCCGCGGAGCACGGCGCATCGGCCGCAACGCAACTACGCGAGGGGCTCGGCGACGTGGTCGCGATCGACGCGACGCCGATTCGCATCGGCGGCCGCATCACCGGCGCCGCGTGGACGATGCGGCGACTCTCCGGTGCGGCGGCGCCTGCCGAGAAACGCCGCCGGCTGCTCGTCGTCGCGATCGCGCTCGTCGCGGTCTCGCTCGTCGGATTCGGAATCTGGGTGCTCGCGAGCATTCGCCGCGAAGTCGCGACACTCGTCGCGGGCGTGCGACGGCTCGAAACGGACGATGACGCGCGCATCGAACTCGGCTCGGGGGATCTCGGCATCGTCGGGGCCGCCGTCAATCGCATGGCGGACGTTCGCATCCGAGCGCAGGCGATCGCGAAACAGGAGGTATTCGTCCACCGCCG
>CAZZYZ010000059.1:793-16064 GCA_964658425.1 Vulcanimicrobiota bacterium
GCAACTCTTATTTTCCTGAAGGACTATGGTCTCACGCGCGGCGGGCGGAACGGCTCGCATCGCTCGGGCGGATGGTCGCGAGCGTCGCACACGAGATCCGCAATCCGCTCAACGCGATGCGGCTGCAAGTCGCGTTGCTGCAGCGGCGCGACGCCGGATCGAGCGAGCTCGCCGACCGCGTGGTCCGCGAGATCGAGCGGCTGGATTCGGTCGTCGCGCGCATGCTCGAACTCGGCACGAAGGGGAACACGCGGCGCGTCGACCTCGATCTGCGCGACGTCGCGCGACGAGCGGTCGCGCTGCTCGCCCCGGAAGCCGAACAGCGCGGCGTTCGCTTCGCGCTCGCACTCGATCTCGAGCCCGTCGCCGTCCACGGCGATGCGGCCGCGCTCGATCAGCTCGCGATCAACCTGCTCAAGAACGCCGCGGACGCTGCGGACGCCTGCTCGTCGGTCGACGTGATCGTCGATCGCACGCCGTCGCTCGGCGTTCGCAACGTCGGCGCTCCGATCGCGACGGACCGGCTGACCGAGATCTTCGAACCGTTCACGACGACGAAGCCCAACGGCAGCGGGCTCGGACTCGCGATCGCGATGGAGATCGCGGCCTGGCACGACGCCGTTCTCGACGTCCGCAGCGCGGGCGGGCATACGACGTTCACGCTGCGCTTCGCGCCGCAGACGGCACGGACGGTGACATGAACGAACACCCGATCATCCTCATCGTCGAAGACGACGACGGCGCGCGGCGCGCGCTCGGCGAACTTTTGCGCAGCGACGGCTTCGCGGTCCGCGAGGCATCGACACTCGCCGCGGCGCGCGAGCTCTCGGCCGCGCCCGACGTGTCGGCGATCCTGCTCGATTTACGGCTTCCCGACGGCGACGGCCAGGAGCTACTCGTCGAGCGGGGCGCCGGGCCCGTTCCGATCATCGTGATGACGGCGTTCGGCAGCGGATCTCGCGCGATCGAAGCGATGCGTGCCGGCGCGTACGATTACGTGCAGAAGCCGCTCGATCCCGATGAGATCGGCCTCACGCTGCGGCGCGCGCTCGATCACGCAACGCTTACGCGAGAACTCGCGCGCGCGCAGCGGCGGACCGAGGTGCAGATCGCCGCGACGGAACGGATCGTCGGGACGAGCGCCGCGCTGCAGCGCGTCTTCAAGCTCATCGGTCGCGTGGCGCAGAGCGACGCGACGGTGCTCGTCAGCGGCGAATCCGGGACGGGCAAGGAGCTCGTCGCGAGCGCGATCCATACGTACTCGGCGCGCGCGAGCGGACCGTTCGTCGCGATCAACTGTGCCGCGGTGCCCGAGGCGCTACTCGAAAGCGAATTGTTCGGCTACGAGAAAGGCGCGTTCACGAACGCGACGACGCAACGGATCGGACGCTTCGAAGCCGCGGCCGGCGGGACGCTCTTTCTCGACGAGATCGGCGAGCTCTCGCTCGCGATGCAAGCGAAGCTCTTGCGTGCGATGCAGGAGCGCACGATCGAACGTCTCGGCGGGAATAAATCGATCAAGATCGATTCGCGCATCATCACGGCATCGAATCGCGATCTGCGTGCCGAGGCCGATGCCGGCCGGTTCCGCGAGGATCTCTATTACCGGCTCGGCGTCGTCGAGATCGCGCTCCCGCCGCTGCGCGATCGGCTCGACGACATTCCGGCGCTCGTCGATCATTTTCTCGCGCGGGCGACGCGGCGCTCCGGCCGACGCGTCGCCATCTCCGCGGCCGCGCTGCACGAACTCACGCTGCGAACGTGGCGCGGCAACGTGCGCGAACTCGAGAACACGATCGAGCGTGCGATCGTGCTTTCGCGCGGAACGATCGACCTCGAGCATCTGGCGCCGTTCGACGCCGACGAACGTGCGTATCGGACGTTCGTCGCATCGCTCGAACGCGAAGCGTTAGGTGCCGACGGCTCCGATCTCGCGGAACGAATCGGCGTCTCCGAAGCGTTCTTACAGCGACGCCGTGAAGAGCTCGATCAATAGCGACCGTTCGGGCACGAGCTTCGATACGTTCTAGCGGCCATGCCCGTGGTTATCGCCGTGTTGGTCGCCACGGTCGTTTCTCGAAGGTCCGTGCTGATAGCCGCGCGCGACCGGATACTGCTGCTCCGGGACGTAGGCTTTCCGCTCGTATCCGCGATGATGCGACCGGTAGTATTGCGCTTGATCGTCGTTCACGTAGTAGCGACGATTGTTTTGGATGTAGTAGGGATGATTGCTGCTATCGTATAGGAGCGCGCCCGTAATCGCCGCTGCGCCCGCGATGATCGCGGCGGTGGAAGCGGTGTCTGCGGGGGCGGGACGCGCGGCGCCGCCGACCGCACCGATAACGATGAGTCCGCTGAGGAAGGACGTTGCGAGATGACGTTTCATGCGCTTCGTCTACCCGCGCGATTCTTCCGATTAACGATTCTCTTTCATGTAGTACCGAACTATCATGATTCTGTGGCACACCTTGGATAATATTTGGAAGCAGCCCAGACGATGCTTCGGACGCCGGCTTCTCTTTGAGTACATAGATTCAGAAACGTTGTGATTTGCACGGATCGGGAAATTGTTTGAGCTTATCGTCTCCGATGCAGACGATGGCCAATGCACGGTACACTTGCTCGGGTATCAGGTCTTGAACGGTACGTTTTGTACCTTATATCGTAAGCCAAGCGAGAACCGTTATATCGTTTTCGACGCTCCTGAACGTTCATTGCCGCGACCTTGGATGTGAGGTCGTTTCGGACGAACCTTCGCTCACGATCTCGTTAATCGAACGATCGAGACGAAAAAGAGCGACTCGATCGACGAGTCGCTCTCCGTCTCCGGGTGTCGGTTACTTCGAGGCGCCGGCGATCGCGGGCTCGCGGCTCTCGACGCCGAGGTTCGTCGCCATCTGCTTGCTGAAACCGGCATCGACTCTGGCGAACATCGCAACGGCCCGTTCGCGGATCGGCATCGGAACCGTTTGCATGTGCGACGTGATGGTCTTGATGAGACGCTGCTGGCCGTCTTGGCCGATCGTCTTCCAGAACAGGATCGCCTGCACGTAGTCGTCGTTCTTTCGCGACGACTGTTCGTAGCGGCCGGTCGCCTCTTTGAGGGCGATCGACGGTTCGAGATAGCTCGCATCGGCGATCGGACCGCCGTGGCTGTTCGGCGCGTAGTTCACGCGGTTGCCGTCATTGTCTCCCACGGCCATGACGCCGTCGCGCTGGTAGGGATTGTTCACCTTGGTGCCCTTCGCCGAATTAACGTCGAGCTGGCTGTAATTTCCGCCGATGCGATACCGCTGCGCATCGGGATAGGCGAAGAGCCGACCCTGCAGCATCTTATCGGGCGACGCGTAGATGCCCGGTACGAGATTCGCCGGCGAGAATGCGAGCGACTCGACTTCCGCGGCATAGTTGACCGGATTTCGATCCAGGACCATCCGGCCGACCGGAATCAATGGATAATCCGCGTGCAACCAGACCTTCGTCACGTCGAACGGATCGTATTCGTACGTGAACGCTTCGTCGTACGGCATGATCTGCACGGAGAGCTTCCATGCGGTTTCGGTGCCGGCGTCGATGCGATTGAAGAGACTCTGCGTGTACGAATCGAGCTTCTCTTCGTCGGCGCGAATCTGACCCGCTTCCGCATCGCTGAGCGTCTTGATGCCTTGCTCGGTGTGGAAGTGGAATTTCACCCAGAAGCGTTCCTTTGCTTCGTTGTGCCACATGAACGTGTGCGAACCGTAGCCGTTCATGTATTCGTAGCCCGCCGGGATACCGCGATCGCCCATGAGCCAGAGCACCTGATGGATCGACTCGGGCGAGAGCGTCCAGAAATCCCATTGCATCGCGTGATCGCGGAGATGCGTCTGCGGATCGCGCTTCTGCGAATGGATGAAATCGGGAAACTTCATCGGATCGCGCAGAAAGAAAATCGGCGTGTCGTTGCCGACGAGATCCCAGTTGCCGTCTTCCGTATAAAACTTCATTGCGAAGCCGCGAAGGTCGCGATAGGCATCCGCACCCCCGCTCTCGACGGCCACGTGCGAGAAGCGGACCGCGAGCTCGGTCTTCTTCCCGACGCCGTTGAAGATCTTGGCGAGCGTGTACTTCGACATGTCGTGCTCGAGTTCGAAATAGCCGAAGGCGCCCGCGCCCTTCGCATGCACGACGCGCTCGGGGATGCGCTCGCGATTGAAGTGCGCGTTCTTCTCGATCAGCCACGTGTCTTCGAGCAACAACGGGCCGCCCGGTCCGGCGGAAAGCGAATTATCGTTCGACGATACCGGCGAACCGTTGCGGAGCGTCAGCCGGCCCGGCGTCTCATCGGTCGGCCACGCATTCTTTCCGAAGCCGTTCGGTGATTTCGCGAGGATCGGCGCATCGCTTCCCGGCGGCTTCGGCGCATTGCCCGACTGGTTCGGCGGGCCTTCGGCTTGCACCGGCGGCGTGACGCCACCCGGGGCGTATGAGAGGCCGTGTTTTTCTACCGAGTCTTTTGCGTGACCGTTTTTCATAATCGTTCCTTGCAAAGGCGTCTTGTATCCTCACTTGATTCCCCATACTGGCGCGCGGAACCACAGGAAAGCGTCGATTTGCAGAGATCGCGCCGGCGCTCGCATTACGACGTAAAACGCGAGATCGAGCTACCGTACGATGGGCGCTATCGATCGCGACGTCCAGTCGAACCGTTCGAGCATGTCTTGCGGATCGTCGAAGAGCATTGCGGCGCCGCGTAATGTTTCGTCGGGCCATCCGCCGGCGCGAAGCGCGACCGAGCGAACTTCTGCGGCAGCGGCCGCTTCGATATCGTACGGCGTATCGCCGAGAAGAATCGCGTCCCGCGGAACCGTCTTTGCCTGTTCGAGTGCGGCCTGGATGATGTCGGGGGCAGGCTTGCTCGCCTTCGCGTCATTGCTCGTCGCGGCATGATCGATATATTCCGTGATGCCGATGCGCTCGAGGGCGGCCGCGAGACCTTCGGCCGTTCCCGACGTCGCGACCACACACGTCCAGCCTTCGTCGTGGAACCGGCGCACGAGCGCCCGTGCGCCACGCGTCGCGCCGACCTTCGGGAAATAACGCGCGTTATAGATCGCCTGACACTGCTCGGCGATCTCCTTGCCGAGGCCCGAGTCTTCGTTGAGCGAAGGATCGATGAGCGGGAGGACGCGATCGCCGCCCATGCCGATCAACGGCCGGAAGAAGTCGACGCCCTTCGGAAAACCGAATCTCGCGCTCGCATCGCTCCAAGACCAAGCGTGGGCCTCGTTGCTTTCGAGCAACGTGCCGTCGACGTCGAACAGGATCGTGCGAAGGGAAGTCACGTTCATCCAATTCTCTCTCAACCGGGAACGGGAAAGACGACATCGGTCGATGCCCGTCGAGCCATCGACGTTTCGATTCGCGGACGACACTCGAACCGCGCTCCGTTGAATCGTCTTTGCCGGGGTACACGTGGCGATATGGGCGCCGTGCTTCTGATATACTCGCTTTGCTCGTGCTTGAAGCAATCCGTTTCGGCTTGCGCATCGGAATCGCGCACTCGAGTCGCCGCATGAGCGAGACGACGCGTCGAACGTTCATCGGGGCGGCGGCATCCGCGCTCGGTTCCGTATCGCTCGGAGCCGCGACGGTCGCACCCGCGAATGCGTCGGGCGAGATTCCGCGGCGCAGATTCGGGCGACACCCCGATACGATCTCGGCACTCGGGCTCGGCGGGCATCACCTCGGCGACGCGGGTTCCGTCGATGAGGCGACGCGCATCGTCCACGAAGCGATCGACAGCGGCATCACGTTTTTCGACAATGCGTGGGAGTACAACGATCATCGTAGCGAAGATTGGCTCGGCGCCGGCTTGCGCGGCGGCTATCGCGACAAGGTGTTCTTGATGACGAAGGTCTGCACGCACGGGCGCGACGCGTCGCTCGCGATGCAGATGCTCGACGAGTCCCTGCGCCGACTCGGAACCGATCACCTCGATCTCTGGCAAGCGCATGCGATCACCTACGACAACGATCCCGAGCTCGCGTATCGCAAGGACGGCCTGCTCGAAGCCTTCGATACGGCGAAGCAGATGGGTAAGGTCCGTTACGTCGGCTTCACGGGCCACAAGGATCCGGGCTTGCACATGAAGATGCTGCTCGGCGGCTATCCGTTCGATTCGGTGCAGATGCCGCTCAACGCATTCGACACGCAGTTTCGCAGCTTCGCGAAATCGGTTCTCCCCGAAGCGAATCGTCGCGGCATTGCGGTCCTCGGGATGAAGCCCTTTCAGGGCACGGGCGCGCCGTTCACGGATCCGGCACTGCGATACACGCCCGAGGATGCGTTGCGGTACGCGATGAGTCTGCCGGTGACGACGACGATCTCCGGGATGGATTCGCTCGAGGTGTTGCGCCAGAACGTCGCGATCGCGAAGCGCTTCACGCCGATGACGCGCGACGAGATGGCGGACCTCGAGCGGCGCGTCGCGAGCGTCAGCGGCGACGGCCGGTACGAGGTCTACAAGACGTCGCTCGCCTACGACAACATCATCACGCGCGAAGTACACGGCATGCCGGTCGACGGCGCGCATCCGTAAGGACATGAACGAATGGCGATCCCCAGACGACAACTCGGTACGAGCGGCGTGACCGTTTCGGCGCTCGGCGTCGGCGGGTCGAGCCTCGGGTCGATGATTTCGGAATCCGAGGCGCACAACATCGTGCACGAAGCGCTCGACGGCGGCATCACGTTCTTCGACAACGCCTGGGAGTATCACGGCGGGACGAGCGAGGAACGCTTGGGGCGCGCACTCGTCGGGCGGCGCGATCAGGCGTTCGTGATGACGAAGGTCTGCACGCACGGCCGCGATCGCAACGTCGCGATGAAGATGCTCGACGAGTCGTTGAAGCGGCTGCAGACGGATCATCTCGATCTCTGGCAGATCCACGAAGTGATCTACGACAACGATCCCAACCTGAGCTTCGCACCCGACGGTGCGATCGAGGCGCTGATGCTCGCGAAGAAACAGGGCAAGGTGCGCTTCGTCGGATTCACGGGTCACAAGGATCCGGCGATCCATCTCAAGATGCTGTCGTACGGTTTCCCGTTCGACACGGTGCAGATGCCGCTCAACGTGATGGATTACCATTACCGCAGCTTTCAACGCGGCGTGCTGCCCGAAGCGCAAAAGCGCGGCATCGCGGCGATCGGGATGAAGAGCATGGGTGGGGGCGGCGAACCCATTCGCGCCGGCGTGCTGACGCCGCAAGAGCTATTGCGCTATGCTATGAGTTTGCCCGTGCTCACGACGGTGAGCGGCATGGATTCGATCGACGTGTTCCGTCAGAACCTCGCCGTCGCGCAGAGCTTCGTGCCGTATACGTCGGGCGAGATGGCGGCGTTGCAGGAGCGCGTGCGCGCGATCTCCGGCGACGGCAGACTCGAATTGTACAAGGCGACCAAGGTCTACGACGCGGCCGTGGGCCGCGAGCAGCATCATTATCCGGCCGCGGCGGAGTTGCCGGCATGACGCGCTTCGCCGCGGCTCTCGTAATCGCGGGGACGTTCGCGGTCCCGATCGGGCCGACGTACGCGCAACAGAATCCGGTACCGCTCGCGGCGCCCGGCGCATCGGCGACACCGCCCGCATCGTCGTTCCCGGCACCGGAGTATCTCACGCCCGCGCAGATCGACGCAGCGTTCGTGATCGCAGCGAGTCAGGGCAACAACGCCGAACTCGATATGGCGAACCTCGCCGTGCAACGCGGGCACGCGGACGAAGCCCTCGGGTTCGCGGAGACGATGCTGACCGATCATTCGGCGCTCTCCCAACGCTTTGCGAGGGCTTCGATGGGCGTACGTTCGGCCGCGCATCCGCGGGAGAACGACGTCGATCGGTTGGCGCTCGACCGCCTCGTCCACGCCGAGCCGGTAACGTTCGACCAAGAGTATCTCGTCCAACAAGTCGGCGATCATCTCGCGACGATCTCGCTGTTCACGACGGAAGCGAAGCTCGGAGCGGATCCCGCGCTGCGCAGTTTCGCGGCAGGCGAACTTTCGATGCTGCGTTCGCATTTACAATTGGCGGTGGAGAACGCCGGACACATCGGCGGCGACACGCCGTTCGGGCGGCGGTAACGGCTTCGAGCTCGCGGTCTCCGTTCGACGGATACGGCGCTGCGCGCAGGGATAGATGTCAGAGCGGTGCCGGATGGGGTAAAGGCGTGATCGGCGACCTTCCTTACTCTCGCAATCGGCTTCGAAATGAGGGATCTCACGATGGTCAGACGATTGGCTTATGCGGGCGCACTCGCAATGGCAATGACGTTCATGCTGGGCCCGGCGTTCGCGTACGCGCAAGGTTTACCGCAAGCTCCCGGTGCCGACACGAAAGCCGCGCAAGGCGGCATGACGGCCGGTGCTTCGGTCGAGCGCGAAGGCGGCTCCGCGCTCGAACCGTACCTCGTGACGTGGCTCATCCCGCTCTTCGGCGTCATCATCTTCGCGACGTGCATCGTCGTAGATAAGAAAATGCGCGCCTCCGTTTAAGGCGGAGAGCGCGAAAAGCCCACGGCACCTCCGGCGAGGAGGACTCCCGAGGCCGCCGCGCCGGAGACGGCGGCGAACCGCCGTCCCCGCGGGACGATCAGCGGTCGCTCGGGAGTCCGCGTTTGTCCGTATCGATCACGAGTTCTTCGTGACGGACGTCGCCTTCGACGCGTTCCGTCCCTGAGACGGAGCGTTTGCCGTACTGGATCTCTTCGGTAACGAACGCGCGCTTGTCGACGACGACCGCTTCCCGCATCAGCGGCACGCGGATCACTTCGCCTTGACCGATCGGTCCGGTCGCCGCGACGCTCGCGGTGACGGGCCGGCGGCTGATGAAGAGCTCGTCGTGCTCGACGGGAACGTCGATCGCTTCGCGCTCGCTGACGACGCGTTTTTGTAGCGTCGCTTCGCCTGCCGAGACGCGTCCCTTCTCGATGAGAAGACGCTCCTCGCGCAATTGCAGCGTTTTCGCGTCGTCGATCTTCGCTTGGTCGAGCTGACGCTGATTGTTGAGGTCGTGATCGCCCGGGAGACCCATGGGCATCGCGCCTCCCAGAGGCGCGCGAACGACGCCCTGGTTCTCGCGAAGGATCTGCATCGCGAGATCGTACCGATCGTTCACGTCGACCGTAAGGACGGCCGCGCCGTCATGCATGCGATTCTCGAGCGCGAGCGCGTCGGTTCGAGGAATCCCGCGTCGTGCGAGCGCATCGGCGAACGACTCGTTGTTCTCTTCGCCGAAGAACCGTGCGACCGCGGCGCCGAAGCCGCCGCCTTCCTCGGTACGAACCGTCGTTGCCGAGCGCGCTTCTCCGGCGCGATTCGGCGCTGCGTCCGTCGCGTCCGTGTCATCGCCGGCAAACGCCGTCACACCGATCCACGTCTTGTGGAAACCGCCGTCATGCAGATCGCGGACGGCCTCTTTCGCATCTTCGACGGTGTCGAAGATCGCGGCGATCGATTGCTTGTCATAGCTGCTGGCCTGGTGGTCTTCGTAAGCGTAACCCGGATCTTCGTGCATCTACGTTCCTTTTTTTAAGAAAGTCGGTGAATCGTATGCGTAAGACACGGGATACGACGACGCGGTCACATCGATCTCGCAGATTATTTTTTAAAATACATGTCCGAAGTAAAATACATGTCCGAAGAACGATGCGCGATCGACGGTTGCGGCGCATCTACGAAGCTGCAGCGTAAGGCCCCTTGCGAATACAGCATGTGAGCGCGCGCGGCGCAACGGAGCGAGATACGGGTCCGAAGCCGTCGGCGATACGTCGGCTCGGCATGTGACCGAATGGCGTTCTCGCGTGTCCCGTACGAAGGAGGTCTCCCATGAGCCGCATCTCTATAACCATCCGAGCCTACCGGGCTCGGCCCGGCTTTGCATTCGGGGGAGGGGCATGCTCGACGGGGAGCTCGTGGAATCGGCTCGACGGGGCGACCTCTCCGCACTCGAGCGCCTCTTCGAGCGCCATCAGGCTGCGGCGTACACGGCCTCGTTGCGTTTACTCGGCCAGCCGGCCGACGCGGAAGACGTGCTCCAGGATACCCTCGTGCGCGCCTACACTCGGCTCGCCGAGCTCGGCGACGGGGCCCTGTTCGGCTCCTGGCTGCGAAGAATCGCGGTCCACTTGAGCCTCAACGTCCTGCGCCGCCGCGGCCAGATCCGATTCGAGTCGATCGACGAGCTTTCCAAAGAAGCGAACCGTCAATTCGAAGACGATCGCGAGCCGACGCCGGAAGCGGCCTACTCGACGGCCGGCTTGCGCCTCGAGCTGGAGTCGCTCATCGCCGAGCTCCCCGTCGAGCAGCGCGTCGCGGTGGTGCTGCGCGACATGTACGATTACGATGTTTCGGAGATCGCGGAGATCCAACGCTGCGGCCTCTCTGCGACGAAGATGCGGATCGTGCGCGGCCGCGCACGGTTACGTCAATTGATGGAGAAAACCAATGCCTGACGATGCTCGCAAGTACCGAAGCGACGGCGCGCCCGACCCGGGTGCGTTCGAGCGCGAACCGCCGCCCGATGCGATCCGGCACGCGCTGCGACGCATTCGCACGCGACGGAACGATACGCAGACGGTAAACGAATTGGTCCAGGCGATGGCCTCGTTCGTACGCGGCATCGCGACGCTGCTCGGCTCGGAGAAATACATGAACGGCGGTCGCCGCGATTAACATGCATACGCTGCTCGCGCTCGATCCGAACGTGTACGTTCGCTTTCTGCCGAACGTGGTCGGCGCCGCGATCGTGCTCGTTCTCGGGTGGATCATCGCGCTCGTCGTCGACCGCGTGGTAACGGCGGCGTTACGGCGCGCCGATTTCGACGGGCTCGCGGTCCGCACCGGGATGATCGACGATCTCGCGCGTGTCGGTATCGCGATGGAGCCCTCGCGACTCATCGGGCGCATGGGGTTTTGGGTGATCCTCGCAGGCGCGGCGCTTCAGGCGATCAACGCGCTCGAACTCGCCGAATTCTCACGCTCGCTCGGCGGGTTCGTCGCGTTTCTCCCGCACGTCGTCATCGCGGTCGTCGTCGTTTTTGCGGGCATCATCGTCGGCGATATCGTCGGCCGCGGCACGACGGGGGCGATGTGGCGCTCGGGGGTTCTGTATCACGACGTGACGGGCGGATTCGTTCGCACCGCGATCATCGTCATCGCGATCCTCATCGCGTTGCAGCAGCTGACGATCGAGTCGGAATTCTTCTTCGAGATCATTCTCGCCGCGTTCGGATCGCTCGCCCTCGCCTTCGCGATCGCCGTCGGCTGGGGCGCGCGCCGCTTCGCCGAGAACTCGCTCTCCGGCCGCTTCGTCGAGAAACAATTCGCAATCGGCGATCGGATCTCGTTCAACGGCCTCTACGGAACGGTCGAGCGATTCGATACGCTCTGCACGGTTTTGCGCACGGATGAGGGGCGCAAATTGCTGATCCCCAATCGCGCGTTAACCGATTCCATCGTCGAGGTCGATGAGGGCGGGAACGGCCGGGGACTCTTTCCTTCGGAGAGCATGTGACCGAATAGCCCGCCCGCGTTTCTTAACGGTACGAATCTTCGAATCGAAAGGAACATGTTATGGGCGGAATTCTCTACGGAATCATTACGGTGCTGGTCGTCTTGTGGCTGGCGGGCTTCCTCCTTCACGTCGGCGGCGGCCTCATCCACATCCTCATCGTCATAGCCGTCATTCTCTTCGTCTTCAATTTGCTGACGGGTCGCGGCGCGCGCGTCTAACGATATCCTCATCGAATCGAGAAAGCTTCCGTATCAAGACGGAAGCTTTCTTCTCTTTTCGACGGGTCGGGGCTGCGATGATAGCTTTCTTCGTGATTGGAGATCGATGCACGTGATGGATCGGGAAGGTATGGATTCGCTCGACGCGCCGGATCGCGATCGCATCGCCTTATCGGCGGAGCGCTTGGTTCCGGGCGCGCGACGGGTGTGCGGGCGCGTGGCCGTGATCTCGCGGCGGATCGTCACGGTCCGCACGACGATCGACGTCGACGTGAGCCACGAGGAACTCGTGATCGACTACGTGGATGGCGACGGCGAATCGATGGACGATACGGCCGTCCAGCCGATTACGCTCGATTTGCTTGCCGAAGAGATCGTCGTTATGAAGCACCTACGCGTCGTCGAGAAGGTGACGATCGGAACGACGCGCGTGACGGGGACCGAACGCCTCGAGGCAACCCTGCGTCGTGAGGAACTCGACGTGCGAAAAGCCGGGGATACCGGCTCGTCGGCATCACCGTAAGGTGAAACTCCGTACGACCGGAGCGTGATTCGACGCTCGGCGTGCTTCCTACGGAGACCTCGAGCGTTGCCGGATCGTATGCGAGGTGTGATACCGAACGCTCGGTTTCGGCTTTCTCACGTCGCCGTTCGAACCGATAGCACCAAGAAGTCGTGCTCCGGCGGACGCGTGCCGGCCGTTCGACAACCAAAGGTGCAGTCACGATGAACGAGTTGCGCGACGTATCGCCCCCCGATGCCGCGTTTACCGGAAGCGAGTTCGAGGCATTTCGCGCGTTGCATAGCGTGACGAAGCGGCTTCATGCGAGCCTCGATCTGACCAAGGTGCTCGATGCGGTCGTGCAGGGGATCGTCGCGAGTACCGGCTTTCGGGTCGCGGCGGTCAGCCTCTATCATTCCGAAGGCTTCTTCGAAATCGTGGCCGTGCAGGGCGACGCCGCGTGCCGTGAAGCGCTGCTCGGACTTCGATTATCACTGGACCATTGGGCCCACATTCAAGCTTGCGCGCAACCGCGCGACGATGCAATTCTGTTCATCGATAGCCTTCGGACCCCCGATTGGACCGAAGACTTCGTCGGACATCTCTTGGAACTCGAGTCCAACGGCGAGGCCGACACGTGGCAAGCGAAAGATTCGCTCTCCATCGTCCTTTCGGCGCCCTCGGGCGAGCGCATCGGGTTGCTCAGCGTCGACGATCCGGCCGACGGTCGTCGGCCGACCGAGTATCAACTCGAGATACTCACGCTCTTCGCCGATCATGCCGCGCTCGCGATCGAACACGCGCGCATGCATGCGACGGTGCAACAGCGGCAGCAACAACTGCATCACGCGGCAACGCACGACTCGCTCACCGGGATCAGTAACCGCGCGCAGCTCTACCTCGACGGCTCGAGAATGGCAGCTGCTCGAAACACACAGCTCGCGGTGCTGCTCATCGATCTCGATGATTTCAAGGCGGTGAACGATACGGCAGGCCACGCGTCGGGTGACGAAGTCTTAATCGCGCTCGCCGAGCGGATGCGAACGTGCATCCGCGAAGGCGATGTTCTCGCTCGGGTCGGCGGCGACGAGTTCGTCATCGTCATCGCCGGCCACGAGAACATCGGCATCGTGGTCGAGACCCTGACCCGACGCATCAAACGAGTCGCAAGCGAACCCGTCGCAACGGCGAGCGGCTTGCAGCGCGTCGGCGCGAGCGTCGGCTCCGCGATCGCGGCGACGCCGTGCGATTTCTCGAAGATCCTCTCGCAGGCCGACGCGCACATGTACGACGTCAAACGCTCGCGACGACGATGAACGAGGGACGCGATGGACACCCCGCGGTTGTAAGCGCATTTACCGGCAGTGAATTCGAGGCATTTCGGGCCCTGCATACGGTCACCAAGCGGTTACATGCGAGCCTTGATTTGAGCGAGACGCTCGATGCCGTGGCGCAGGGTATCGTCATGAGTGCCGGCTTCCGAGTAGCCGCGCTCAGCCTGTTCGATCGCGAAGGGTTCTTCGAAGTCGTTTCCGTGCAGGGCGATGCCGAGTGCCGCGATGCGTTGCTTGGAACGCGCTTCCCACTAGAGCACTGGACTCATATCGAGACATTCGCGCAAAGACGTACAGGCGCGATCTTTTTCGTCGATAGTCTCCATGCGCCGGATTGGGACACGAGCTTCAACGCCCACCATTTAGTACTCGATTCTAACGGTGAGGTCGATGCTTGGCAATCGAAAGATGCGCTGTTCATCCTGCTTTCAGCTCCGTCGGGCGAGCGCATCGGCCTTCTCAGCGTCGACGATCCGATCGACGGGCGCCGGCCTTCCGAATACCAACTCGAAATACTCGGCCTCTTCGCCGATCATGCCGCGCTCGCGATCGAACACGCGCACATGCACTCGATCGTCCGCAAGCGGCAACACCAACTGCATCACGCGGCGACGCACGATTCGCTCACCGGGGTCAGCAATCGCGCCCTGCTCTACCTCGAAGGCGCGAGAATGGCGGCCGCTCGCAACACGCATCTCGCGATTCTGCTCATCGACCTCGACAATTTCAAGGCCGTGAACGATACGGCGGGGCACGCGTCCGGAGACGAGGTTCTCATCGCGCTCGCCCAGCGGATGCGAACCTGCATTCGCGAAGGCGACGTTCTCGCGCGAATCGGCGGCGACGAGTTCGTCATCGTCGTGACCGGCCACGAGAACATCGACGTCGCCGTCGAAGCGTTGACCCGACGCATCAAAGAGATCGCGAGCGAACCCGTCGAGACGGCGAGCGGCTTACAGCACGTCGGCGCGAGCGTCGGTTCGGCGATCGCTGCAACCCCGTGTGATTTCTCGAAGATGCTCTCGCAGGCGGATGCGAGGATGTACGACCAAAAACGCGCGCACAGCGTTCGCGGATCGTCCGCGGCTCGCAAACCGCACACGCGAACCTAGGGTCGCCGCGCGCCGTGAGCGGAGGACACGCGCGGCGCGCGTTCCAACGTCTCGAGCGTGTCGCACTTCGCCGAAGCCTTCGCGCCGCACGACGTGCGGCCCGTGCAGATCTTCATTCCGGCTCGGAACGAACGCGCGTTGATCGGCACGACGCTTCGCGCGCTGGCCGAGCAGCGCGATCTCGAATGCGTGTCGGTCGTCGTGCTCGCGAACGGATGCGATGATGATACCTCGCACGTCGCGCGCGGATTTGCGCGCGCGTTCGGCGACCGGCTGCGCGTGATCGATCTGCCGCTCGCGGCGTGTCCGCCGAATATCGGTGCGCTGCGGGGATCACTGTTCGATGCGGCTGCGAAACGCGCGCTGCGAGCGGGGATGCCGCGCGCGCTGCTGGTTTCGCTCGACGCGGATACGATCGTTGCGCCGAATTGGATCGCGACGCTCGTGCGCGAAGCGGCGCCCGTCGATGCGGTCGCGGGGTACGTGACGATCGCGGATCCCGAGGCGCACTTCTCCGCCTCGTTCGCGGCGCTCTACCGGCGATTTCTCGCGCT
>CAZZYZ010000060.1:0-15729 GCA_964658425.1 Vulcanimicrobiota bacterium
TTGTTCGGCGGAGCCGGCCGCAGCCTGTGCGTCGCCCCGCGCGACCGCGACCGTCGCGCCCTGCAGCCCCGTCGTGAGCGAGCCGTTCGCGCTGACTTGCGCTCGCGCGCTCGCGAGCGCGACGTCGGCCGCGCGCAACGCCTGCCGATCGCTCAGGACGAGCGTCCGGGCCGTATCGACGGCCTGCGCGGAGACGTACCCTTGCGTGAAGAGCCCGCCGAGCCGATCGACGTTGCGTCGATCGCGATCGAGCGTCGCATCGGCGCTCGCCTTCGCGGCCTGCGCCGTCAGGATCGCGTTCGCATTCTGCTCGATCGTGAGCCCGGCCTGAACGGTGTTCTGGCGCACGCGCGCGCTCGCGGCCGCGGCGGTCCCCGTGAGCGCCTCGAGGTTCGCGCGCAGATCGCTGACGTCGAGCGTCGCGAGCACGGTCCCCGCGCGCACGACGTCGCCCTCCTGAACGGCGACGCTCGCGACCGGTTCGACGAGCATCGATTGCAGCCCGACGATCTGCTCGGGCGCGACGATCCCGCCGAGCGTCGTCTGCGGCGCGAGCGTTCCGCGCGATGCCACGACGGTCGGCACGATCGGGAGCGCCCGGGGCGCGACGGCCGCGGTCGGGGGCGCCGAGCACCCACCGAGAACGGCTGCGCAAAGCGCGAGTACGACGGGCGCGGAACGATGCATGACGCAAACGGTAGCGCGCCCGCGAGCGGCGCGCTTGTGAGATCGGTGTGAGCGTTCTCAGACGGAAGCGCAGGCCGCTCACGAACCTGATCTCGACTCAGCGTTCGCGAATGCGGCGTCCTACGTCCCGAACGCGCGTTTTACGCAGCGACGATTGCCGACCAGCTCGCGAAGGTTCGCTCGAGGACGGTCGATGCGGTGACGTAGCGACCCGGAGTGACGAGCGCGTTTTCGACCCGCGCGATGTCGCCCGCGAGCCCCGCATGAACGACCTTATCGATCTCGCGATGGAACGCCGCGTGCGCGCGAGACGCGCGCGAATGCCACGGATTGCAGCGATGTTCCATCGCGAGATCGTCGTGTAGCCAGATGCCGATCGGGCAACGGCTCTCGTCCAATTGCGGACGCAGCGCTTCGAGCGTCCCGTGCACCACCGTCGAATAGATCTGGGTTTTGATCGTTCGATGCGTGCGTAATACGAGCGCGATCTCGGCTTCGAAACTCTCCGCGACGATTCGCGAATCCGCGAGCACCGCGAGCTCGGGCAGAACCGTATTGATAACCGCCATCTCTTCGATGCCGAGCGTAAAGATATACGCCCGTTCGACGGGCGTCAGTCGCAGCACGATTGCGAGGCGGCCGAGCAGCGCGGGCGAGATCGTGATATTCGCGCCGCATTCGATCTGCGTGTACCAGGTGACGCTTATCCCGGCGAGTAGCGCCACTTCTTCGCGCCGCAATCCCGCGACGCGACGGCGCCGCTGCACCGGTAATTCGAACGCGACCGGATCGAGCGAGGCCCGCTTCGCCTTGAGAAACTCACCCAGCTTCCGACGGGATTCGACCGCTCGTTCCAACTCACTCCTTGCGAACGCTTAACTAGCAGTTGGCTGGTTATCGCGGACTCGAGCGGCTAGACTAGGCACCCGACCCGCTTTTGTCTCCCCAGCATCGCCGATCGTCGCCTACGCGTCACCGGCCGTTCGTTCAAGTGCGCCGAAATGGCGGTGTCCGTTTGGATGACCGATCGCGCTGCGCCCCGTGCTAGAAAGTTGGAATCATGCCAGTTGTCGACCGCGAACATCACAAAGCCGGAGATTTTCTCGTCGATTACGAGCAGAAAGTCTTTGAAGACGTCAAGGCCGAGCCGGGTGAGAAAGCGCTCGTCACGTTCCATACGGTCGCCTTCGAAGGCTCGATCGGGCTCGTAAACATTCTCCAAGCGCTGCGCCTTCAGCGGAAGGGTTTTACCACGACGATCCTGTTGTACGGCCCGGGCGTGACGCTCGGCGTGCAGCGCGGCTTCCCGAAGCTTGGCGACGAGGCGTTCCCGGGAGCCCAGAACTTCAATAATCAGCTCAAGAAATTCATGGACGAGGGTGGGAAAGTCTACTGTTGCCGCTTTGCGCTGCAGGCGCTTTACGGCCACGGCGAGGCCTCGCTGATCGACGGGATCATCCCGATCAGCCCGCTCGACGTGCTCGATCTCCAGCTCATCCATCGTCGTGAAAACGCGTACGTGCTCTCGACCTGGACCCTATGATCGTCCGTGCCGCGGCCGTGCAGATCGCCCCGGTCCTGCACGACCGCGCCGGCACGGTAGGGAAGGTTCTCGATGCGATCGACGACGCGGCGGCGCAGGGCGCGTCGCTCGTCGTCTTTCCGGAAACGCTCGTCCCGTACTATCCGTATTTCTCGTTCGTGATGCCCGCGGTCGCAATGGGCGCGGAGCACCTGCGCCTGTACGAAGAGGCCGTCGTCGTGCCGAGTTCGGAAACGGCCGCGGTCGCAGCGGCCGCTCGGCGGCACGGGATGGTCGTCGTCCTTGGCGTGACCGAACGCGATCACGGGACGCTCTACAACACGCAGCTCGTCTTCGACGCGAACGGCGAACTCGTGCTCAAGCGCCGCAAGATCACGCCGACGTATCACGAGCGCATGGTGTGGGGCATGGGCGACGGCAGCGGGTTACGCGTCGTCGATACCGCCGTCGGCCGCATCGGCGCGCTCGCATGCTGGGAGCATTACAATCCGCTGGCGCGCTACGCGCTCATGGCACAACACGAAGAGATCCATTGCAGTCAATTTCCGGGCTCGATGGTCGGCCAGATCTTCGCCGATCAGATGGAAGTGACGATCCGCCATCACGCACTCGAAGCGGGCGCCTTCGTCGTCAACGCGACGGGCTGGCTCGACGAGGAACAAATCGCGGCGATTTCGCCCGCCGAGGCGATGCGCGGCGCGTTACGCGGCGGCAGTTTCACGGCGATCGTCACGCCCGAAGGCCGTTTGCTCGGCGAGCCGATTACGTCGGGCGAGGGGATCCTCATCGCCGATCTCGATCTCGCGCTCGTCACGAAACGCAAACGCATGATGGATTCGGTCGGGCACTACGCGCGGCCCGAACTCCTGAGCCTCGTCATGGATGCGCGCGAGACCGCTCCGATGCGCGCACGCGATACGTTCGAAATGGAAGGGGACGCGGATGACCGTCATCGACTCGCAGCAGACCCGCTCGCGGCACTTGCTAACGGAACTGCAATCGCTCGGCCTCAAGCTCACTGACGATAGCGTCGGCGCACCGAGCCGCAAGGGCGGCGCGGGCCCGTCCGATCATAAAGCGGTCACGATCGAAGGGCGCACGATCATGGTCCCGATCCACACGAACGCGGCCGCCGCTTCGCCGTTCGTGGCCGTGACGACGCCCACGGGAACGACGCTCGAACGCGACGGCGTCGCCGTCGGCCGCATCGCGTTTCCGCCGCAGCCGAACTTCTATGCGCGCTCTACGGCGGACGGCATCCCATACTGGAAGATCGCGACGCTGCACGGTCGCGACGTCCTCGCGACGACCGTGTTGCAAGAATGCATTCGCTATCAGAATCGCAAGACGCAGTGCCAGTTCTGCGCGATCGGCGAGTCGCTCAAAGGCGAGCGCACGATCGCGCACAAGACGCCGCAGCAACTCGGCGAAGTCGCGCGCGCGGCCGTCGCACTCGACGGCGTAAAGCACATGGTCCTCACGACGGGCACCCCGAACGTTACCGATCGCGGCGCCGCGGTACTCTGCGAGAGCGCGCTCGGCATCAAATCCGCGGTCGATCTGCCGCTGCAAGCGCAGTGCGAACCGCCCGACGACTTCGCGTGGTTCGCACGCTTGCGCGACGCGGGCGTCGATACGCTCGGCATGCATCTCGAAGCGGTCGAACCCGAAGTCCGTGCGCGCGCGATGCCGGGCAAGGCGAAGGTGCCCGTCGCGTACTATCTCGAGGCGTTCGCGGCCGCGGTCGAGATCTTCGGGCGCGGTCAGGTGAGCACGTATATCCTCGCCGGGCTCGGCGACGCACCGGAATCGATCCTCGCGATGTGCGAACGGCTGATCGCGCTCGGCGTCTATCCGTTCGTCGTCCCACTCGTGCCGATCGGCGGGACGCCGCTCGAAGACGCGGTCTCGCCGAGCTCCGCGTTCATGGCATCGCTGCTCGGCGAGATCGGCGCGATGTTGCGCGACGCGAAGCTGACGTCGGCCGAAAGCAAAGCCGGCTGCGGCAAGTGTGGAGCGTGCTCGTCGCTCTCGATCTTCGAGACCGCCTGATGACGCGATGCATCGCGATACGACCACGTCGATTTTCGATCACGAAGCGACACGGATGTACGAAGGCATGATCGCATGAAAACGATGGATAACGGCGCGCGGGTCGATGAGGCGCCTGCTCATGGCGACGATACGACATCCGCGACGCCCTCCGTCCCGCACCACAGTACGATCGTCATCGGCGGGGGCCAGGCGGGGCTCTCGATGAGCTATTTGCTCAAGCGCCGTAGCATCGATCACGTCGTGCTCGAGCGTTCGAAGCTCGCCGAAGCGTGGCGCTCCGATCGCTGGGATACGTTCTGCCTCGTGACGCCGAATTGGCAGTGCCGATTACCCGGCTTTCCGTATGCGGGCGACGATCCGTACGGCTTCATGAAAAAAGACGAGATCGTTCGGTATATCGAATCCTACGCGGATTCGTTCTCTCCGCCGCTGCGCGAAGGCGTCGATGTCACGCGGCTCGGGCTCGCGAGCGACGGGCGGACGTTCGAGATCGCGACGACGCAGGGCGACCTCACGGCCGATCACGTCGTCGTCGCGGTCGGCGGCTACCATCGCGCGACGCTGCCGCGCATGGCCGAACGCTTGCCGCGCACGATCGCGCAGATGCACTCGTCGCAATACAAGAATGCGGAGTCGCTGCCCGAGGGCGACGTCCTCGTCGTCGGCACCGGGCAATCGGGCGCGCAGATCGCGGAAGATCTGCATCTCGCGGGCCGCCGCGTGCACCTCTGCGTCGGCAGCGCGCCGCGCACGGCACGCCGCTATCGCGGCAAAGACGTCGTCGAGTGGCTCGACGTGCTCGGCTACTACTCGATGCCCGTGCACGAGCATCCGCTCCGTGAACGCGTTCGCGGTAAGGCGAACCACTACGTCACCGGCCGCGACGGCGGACGTGATATCGATCTGCGACGCTTCGCGCGCGAGGGCATGCAGCTCTACGGACGCCTACTCGACGTCGATGAAAACGGAACGCTGCAATTCGGCGACGATCTCCGTAAGAATCTCGACGGCGCCGATACCGTCGCCGAGAGCATCAAGACGACGATCGACCGCTTCATCACCGAGCACGCGATCGATGCGCCGGACGAGGAACGCTACGTTCCCGTCTGGGAGCCGGGCGACCCGATCCGCGAACGGACGCTCGACGGTATCGGCAGCGTCATCTGGTGCATGGGTTTCGCATCGGACTATCGCTGGATCGACATCCCGATCTTCGACGGCCGCGGCTACCCGAGCCATAAGCGCGGCGTTACGACGTGCCCCGGTCTTTATTTCCTCGGACTCCCGTGGCTCTACACGTGGGGCTCCGCACGTTTCTCCGGCGTCGCCGACGACGCGACGTTCCTCGCATCGGTGATCGGCGATCGCCACGCGACGGCCGCACGTCGCAACCCGAAGGTACTGAACGAACTCGCCCTCGGATCCTAATTCGATGACGCGATAGCGGCGAGGTCGCGGAGCGGCGTTTGGGGGCGGCCTCCGAAGTGAGTGATGATCTCACCCGCAGCGACGCTCGCGATCCGGCCGCATTCGGCGATCGGCAGACCGCGCGTACGGCCGAATAAGAAGCCCGCGGCATAGAGATCGCCCGCGCCCGTCGTATCCACGACGCGCCCGACGGGGACCGCCGCGACGTCGATCGTCTCGTTGCCGGCGGCGATCGTCGAACCGTTCGCACCGCGTGTGATGGCGGCGACCTCGGTTAGATCGCGCAGTCGCGCGACGGCGCCCGTGAGATCGCTCGACTCGAAGAGCATCGTCACTTCTTCTTCGTTCGCGAAGAGCACGTCGACGTGGTGCTCGATGAGATCGAGGAACGCCGCGCGATGGCGCGCGACGCAGAACGGATCGGAGAGCGAGAGCGCGACCTTGCGGCCGTGCGCGTGTGCGACCCGGGCGGCCTTTCGGAACGCTTCCTGCGCGAGCGGCGGATCGTAGAGATAGCCTTCGAGATACGTGATCTCGGCGGACGCGACGAACGCTTCGTCGATGTCGTCGGGACCGAGATTTACGCAGGCGCCGAGATAGGTGTTCATCGTGCGTTCGCCGTCGGGCGTCACGAGGATCAAACAGCGCGCCGTCGCCGGACCCGTCTTCGCGGCCGCTAGCGGGAAGGCGACGCCCGCCGCCGTGATATCGTGGCGGAACGCGGTGCCGAGCAGATCGCTGCGGACCTTGCCGATGTAGCCGGCCTTGCCGCCGAGCGATGCGAGACCCGCGACGGTATTCCCGGCGGAGCCGCCCGACGACTCGATCGCCGCGCCCATCGCCCCGTAGATGACCTCCGCGCGCGGCTCGTCGATGAGCGCCATCGCGCCCTTCGTCATCTCGTGCCGATCGAGAAACGCATCGTCGGCGTGGGCGATCACGTCGACGATCGCATTTCCGATGCCGACGACGTCGAGGCTGGTCACGAGCGGTCCGTCCGCACTGCGTACATCATAGCGACGGCCGACCTTCGCAGGCGCCACGCCCGCGCCTCCCTCGTCTTTTCTCGGATGGACCTGCCACCGGTTCGGAACTGCGATTCGTCGAGCACGGGACGGGCCGTTTCGTGTCACGCGCTCGGGTCGGGCAACGAGAGGCGTCACGCGTCCCGACCGCTAATGATAAACGATACTGCATTATCGTTACCTAGGATGGCGACGATCGATTGCTCGCAGTGGGGCGACCATGACCGTCTTTCCGAACCGCCTTCGCGCGGTGCTCTTCGTCATTCTCTCGGCGCTCTCGTGCACCGCGTACGCACGCGGCGCGACGAACGACGCGTCGCTCTCGGGGGTCGTTACGAGCGCCGGCCGGCCGGTCCCGAACGCGACCGTCATCGTCGCGGGGAACGATCGCGTCCTCCGTGCGACGACGGACGCGCGCGGCGGGTTCTCGCTTGCGGCCGTGCCGTTCGGGACGTATTCGGTCGTCGCAACGGCGAACGGACTTCGGGACGAGATGCACGTCGATCTCGCCTCCGGCGGCGCGACCATCGCACTCGCGCTCGGAGATCTCGCATCGATCGGCCACATCGCGGTCGCGCGCGATCGGACGCTGCGAGCCAGCGGCGCCGACGTCAGTTTGAATTCGACGTTCCTGACACGCTCGCCGACGAACGACAGCTTCCCCGAGACGCTGATCCAACTTCCGGGCGCGGCACGCGGTGCGAACGGCGTGGTGCATATCAACGGCGATCACGGCGTGATCGATTATCTCATCGACGGCGTCGCGCTTCCGCAGGCGCTCAATCGCGAAGTCGGCAGCGAGATCGATCCCGCGGACATCTCGTTTCTCGACGTCATCGAGGGCGCGTACCCCGCGCAGTACGGCTTGCGCTTCGGCGCGATCATGAACGTCACGACGCGCTCGGAGAGCGGGCCCGCGGGCTTCGACGGCGACGCCCATTATGGGTCCTACGGCACGCTCGATCAGACGCTCGGCTATCACGCGCCGCTCGGCAACGGCGGCGGCTACGACGTCGCCATCCGCAACGAGCGGACGGCGCGCGGCCTCGATCCGCCGGGGTTCGCATCGCCGCACGATAGCGCCGGCGATGCGAATCAGTTCGCGCGCATCACGCTCGGCGATTCGAATACGTCGGCGACCGATCTGACCGTGATCCACAGCTTCCGCACGTTCCAGATCCCCAACGACACGCGGCTCGGCGAGCCCGCGGCGACGGACGACGGCGAATCGCAGGACGATACGTTCGCGAGCCTGCAATTCCGTCGCAGGCTCGGCCGGGCGGGCTCGCTCAGCTTCGGACCGGCCGTCAAAGTTTCGCACATTCGCGATTATGGCGATCCGAGCAACGACTGGACGTACGGCGAAGCGCTGAACCTCGCGCCCGCGCCGTACGGCAACGGCGGTGCCGCAACCGATTGCGCGACCGCGCTTTCGACGGGCGCATACTCACCGACGACGTGCGCTTATTCGCTGCGCGACGGCAAGACGGCGCTCGATGCGATCGTGCAGGGCGATTACGTGCAGCAACTCCGCCGGCACGACCTGCGCGCCGGCATCGCTTACGACGCGACGCGCGTCGACAAAAGCTACGCCGTCACGCTCCAACCGAATAATTTTCTCGCGCCGATTCGGACGCCGCTCGCGCCTGCCGCGCCGATCACGGTCGCGGATACCAATCCGAACGTCGGCAACACCTATCAATCGTACGTCCAAGATAGCTGGCGCATCTCCGATCTTTACGAAGCCGATTGCGGCTTGCGCTACGACTTCTTCACCATCCGTTCGACCGATTTCGCGCAGGGCTTCGGCGCGTTCAGCCCGCGACTCAAACTCACGCGCTTCTTCGGGCCGCGCACGTCGTTCTACGCGTACGTCGGCCGCTTCTTCGAACCGTTCTCCTTCGAGAACGTCGATCCGAACGCGGCGCAGCAGCTCAACCTTCCGCTGCAGCCGGCCGTCGCGCAATTCGATCTCAAACCCGAACGCGATACGCAGCTCGAGTTCGGAGGTAACGTGCCCGCAGGGCGCGGCGAGCTCGGCTTTCGCATCTGGCAGAAGAACGCGAACGATCTCATCGACGATACGCAAGTCGGCGTGACGCTACTTCACCAGGACATCAATTACACGCTCGGCAGACTCTCCGCGGAAACCGTCGACTACGTGACCCCGCTCCCGAAAAACGGCCGCGCCTACGTCAACGTCAATCATACGGTTTCGCGCAACAGGGGCTGCGAGACGCAGCTGCTCGCACCGTGCTTCGGATCCGCGACGATCTACACGCCGGCCGATCACGAGCAACGCTGGAGCATCACGGGCGGCCTCCTCGCCAACGATCGGCGCGGCGGCTGGTTTTCCGCGAACGCCGAGTACGGCAGCGGCCTCTCGTCCGGCTTCTGCATGCCGGCGACGGACGATTGCAAGGAGACGCCGCACACGATCTTCGCACTCGAAAAAGGCTTCGCGATCGCGAAGAACGTCGCGCTCACGGCACGCATCCTCAACCTCCTTAACGATCGTTATTACGTGACGCTGCTCAACGCGCAGGGAACGCACGTCGCGCAACCGCGATCGTTCGACGTCGGCCTTCAATTTAGAAAATAAAAAGCGAGACGGTCGAAACCGCCTCGCCTCACGCCCCCGGAGGGTCGTTACTTCATCGGCGATGCCATACCGGTCGGCTTCATCGACGACATCGCGCCCGGCTTCGAGCCCTTCATGGAGCCGCTCTTCGTGGTCGAGCTCTTCATCATGCCCGATGCCATCGGGGCCGGGGAAGATTGGGCGAATGCCGCTGCCGACATCGCGAGGCTGAGACCGAGGACTGCTACTGAACGAAACAAGAACGTACTCCTACGTAACGTGTTGCTCTCTCAGACCCACGTCTTCGTACGAAGACGCTGGTGACTGCACCGTCGGAAATCGGCCATTTCTGGGAGCGGGGATTAGCCGCCGATCGGCGCCTGATCGCTCGGGCACCAATAGACGTTCCTATTTGCGAACGTACCCATCTTCACGATCGTTCCGCACCACAAACACGGCAAGCCGTCACGATGATAGACGTAGAATCGGTCACCCGCCTTGACCGCGCCCGTCGGTTTTCGACGATCCTTCGGCCACGTCGTTACTATCCGACCGATTTTCGCACCGTCGGCCATCAAGCGCTCGAGATCGCGCCAGATATTCTTCCATGTCTTTTTCGCGAGCGCATTGCCCGGAAGCGCCGGATCGACGCGATTGAGAAAGAGCACTTCGCAGCGATAGATGTTGCCGATCCCGGCGACGATCGATTGATCCATCAGCAGCGTCGCAATCGGCGCGCGGCTCTTCACGATCTTCGCGTATGCGAGCATCGGATCGGCGCCGGCATCGAGCGGGCTCGGACCGATGCGATTCTCGAGCAGCGCGCGCATCGATGCATCGAACATCTCGATCGCTATCGCACCGCGCAGCTCGTACCAATACGTCGTGCTGTACATGCGAAATCGCAACATGCCCTGCGGTTCCCGCAGCGGCATCTCGCCCTCGACGAATTTCCCGAAGCGCCCTAAGTGCACGTGCAGATACCGTTCGAGGCCGAAGTCGTAGATGAGATGCTTGCCGATCGCCTCGATGCCGCGGAGCGTCTTGCCGTCGACGATCGCCGCGACCTCATCGGAGCGGCCGTTCGGCGAATCGGCGTGGATGCGCTTGCCGACGAGCCGCTCCGCTTGCAGTCGTGCGTGCCGCGCGACTTGCGGCCCCTCGGGCACGTTATCCGCCGATCTCGACGGGGCCATGAGCGCCGCCGGGCTTCTTCATCATCAGAATGAGCGGGAGGCTCACGAAAGCGATGACGCCGATGACGGCGCTCGCGTCGCCGTAGGCCTGAATGAGAGCTTGTCCGTTCACGAGCTGGGAGAGGCCGGCGATCGTTCCGTGCTTGAGGTAGTGCTGCACCGCGACGTTCGACATCGTGGTCGAGCCGCTCAGCAGCACCGCGTGCAGCGCTTGACGCCGATCGATGACGACGTCGAGCAGAGCGACCGCGATCGAGCCGCCGAGCTGCACGGAGAGATTGATGAACGCGCTGGCCTTCGGCCCGTTTTCCGGCTTCGTCGATCCGAGCACGGCGATCGTCAGCGGTACGAAGAGGAACGCCGTGCCCGCTCCGAGCGCGACCAGCGAAAACCCGAACGACCAGAAATCCGAGAGGAACGTCGTGACGTGAGCCTGATCGAGCGCACCGACTCCGATGAGAATGAAGCCGATTCCGAGGAAGATGCGCGCGTCGAATTTCCCGACGAGCTTGACGATGAGCGGCGTCGCGAACGCGATCGGCAGGGCCCGAACGATGAACAGCTCGCCGCTGAGCGTCGGGGTGAAGCCGAGCGGGCCTTGTGAAAGCTGCGGCAGCGTATAGCTCGAACCGAAAAGTGCGGCGCCGAGTGCCAGCGCGAGCCCCGAACCCGCGGAGATACTGCGATTGCTCAGCACGCGCAAGTCGACGACGGGCTGATCCGTCCCATAGAGTTCGTACAGCACGAATGCGGCGAACGCGACGACGGCGACGATCGTGAGGACGAGGATCGCGGGATCCGAGAACCAGTAATTGCGCTCGCCCTCGGTGAGCACGTATTGCAGCGAGCCGACGAAGGCGACGAGCAGCGAGAGCCCGATGTAATCGAGGCCGACCTTCTGCGGCTTCGTCGGATCCTTGAGCAGCGGCAGCAAGAGCGCTGTCGCGATGACGCCCGGCACGATGTTGATGAAGAACACGAGGTTCCACGAAAAATTATCGACGAGGATACCGCCGAGCGGCGGTCCGAGCGCCGGGCCCATGATCGCGCCGATGGCGAAGATGCCCTGACTCGTCCCGATCTTCTCGGGCGGGAACGTGTCGCGCAAAATCGATTGACCCGTCGCGAGGAGGCCGCCGCCGAAGACGCCTTGGATGACGCGAAAGAAGACGAGTTCGGTCAGCTGAGAGGAGATACCGCACATCATCGACGCGAGCGTGAATCCGACGATCGAGGCGATATAATAATTCTTACGACCGAACCGGTTCTGCAGGAACGGCGTGATCGGGATGATGATCAGCGCGGCGACCGTGTACGACGTGACGACCCACGTCGCAGCGTCTTGGCTCACGCCGAGGTTGCCCTGGATGTTCGGCAGCGCGACGTTCGTGATGGTCGAGTCGAGCGTTTGCATGAGCGACGCAAGCATGACGCCCGCGACGATGAGGATCAGGCGCGGGCCGCTTTCCGCGACGTTCGCGTATGAGGAGGCCCCCGCCGGTGAAGAGTTCGCCATCAGTCCGTCGTCGATTCATGAAAAAATGCACGCGGCGCGCGGCAGCCGCACGGCTTGCCCTTTCTACGTGAGCGACGAGCGACCGGTTTCACGGGTGCGCATTTCCGGGAGACGGGCCGGACAGCGCTTCGACGCGGATCACGGCGTCGTCACGGAAGCGCTGCTCTTTCTCGGCGATCTCGATCCCGAGGCGATCGGCCCCGCGATCGAACACGCGACGCACTACGAGCCGACGCCCGTCGGAGAGATGCTGCGCCTGCTCGCACATGTGCCCTTCGACGTCGCCCGGGCGACGTTCGTCGATCTGGGTTCGGGGATGGGCCGGGCCGTCTTCGAGGCGGCGTCGCTGCCGTTCCGGCAGGCCGTCGGCATCGAGATCTCGCCCGCCCTGCACGCGATCGCGCGCGACAACCTCGCGGTCTTCGATCGCGGCGGCCTGCGCTGCACGGATCTGCGCTTCGTGCGCGGGAACGCGGTCGACGCGCGATTGCCCCGCGGCGATCTCGTCGCGTACCTTTTCAATCCGTTCGATGCGGCGTTCGTCGCCCGCGTCGTCGAGCGCCTCGCGGCGCATGCGGGCGACGTCGCGCTCGTCTATCACACGCCCGTCGAACGCGACGCCGTCGAAGCGTCCCCCGCTTTCGAACTCGCGGGCGAAGAACCGTACGGCGCGGTCTACCGCAAGATTAGCGCCGCGGCACGAAAAACGGCGGATCCGTCACGAACGCGATGAAGCGCTTCGCGATCTCGGGGAGTTCGCGGTCGGCCTTCACGAGGTGCCAGTTCCGCGCGATCGGCGTGACGCGCGTCGGCACGACGCGCAGCGCCTGGCTCGAGAGATCGCGTTCGATCGCGTCGGCGGAGACGAGGGCGAGGCCGAGCCCCGCCGCCACGGAGGCGAGGATCGCGCCGTTCGAGCCGACCGTGAGCTGCGGCGGCGCGATCTCCAGCCGCGCGAACAGATCGTAGGTCGCGGCGCGGCTCCCCGACCCCGCCTCGCGCACGAGCCACGTCGACGAACCGAGCGTCGCTTCGCGCGGTGCATCGCGGCCCGGGCCGATCACGACGAGTTCGTGCGCGCGCGTGGCGATCGTATGAAAGCGCGCGCCCTGCGGCGGACGGCCCGCGAAGACGACGTCGACCTCCCAGTGCGCGAGCCGCTCCCAGACGCGCTCGTGATTGCCGACCTCGAGCACGATCTCCGCACCCGCTTCGCCCTCGCGGAAGCGCCGCAGGACCTCGGGCACTAGGTATTCGGCGGCGGTCGTGACGGCCGCGACACGTAGGCGGCCGGCGGACCCAAGCGCCGAGGCCGAGACGCTCTCGCGCGTTTCGTTCAGGAGCGCGAAGATGCGGTGTCCATAATCCGCGAGCGTCGTACCGGCGGCCGTGAGCCGGATCCCCCGGCCGCTGCGCTCCACGAGGGGCACGCCGAGTTCGCGCTGCAGGGCCGCGAGGGCGGCCGACACCGCCGGCTGCGAGATCGCGAGCTGATCCGCCGCCTCGCCGATCGAGCGCAGCCGCGCGATCTCGAGAAACGTTCGAAGCTGCGCCAAAGATATCATAAGTGTAAGATTATGATAAGACAACGAATTGATATTTGACGTCAATAGGTCAACCTGTCATGCTTTGCCCTATGAGTGAAACCGCAACCAACGGTAAGAAGACCAACTCACGCCTCCAAGCAGGCGTCACGCCCTACGCGGAGATGGGCTACTGGCAGCCCGATTACGTACCGAAAGATACGGACGTTCTCTGCGCGTTCCGGATCACGCCACAAGACGGCGTCGATTCCGTCGAAGCCGCCGCGGCCGTCGCGGGCGAATCGTCGACGGCGACGTGGACGATCGTTTGGACGGACCGTCTGACCGACTACAAGCATTATCAGGCGCGCGCGTACAAGGTCGATCCCGTCGCGAGTACGCCCGGTCAATATATCGCGTATATCGCGTACGACATCGACCTGTTCGAAGAAGGCTCGATCGCGAACCTTACGTCGTCGATCATCGGTAACGTCTTCGGCTTTAAGGCGCTCAAAGCGCTCCGCCTCGAAGACATACGGATACCGGTCGCCTACGTCAAAACGTTTCAAGGTCCCGCGCACGGTATCGTCATGGAGCGCGAGTACCTCAACAAGTTCGGCCGCCCGATCCTCGGCGCGACGATCAAACCGAAGCTCGGCCTCTCGGCGAAGAATTACGGTCGCGTCGTATACGAGGCGCTCCGCGGCGGTCTCGACTTCACGAAGGACGACGAGAACATCAACTCCCAGCCGTTCATGCGCTGGCGCGATCGCTTCCTGTTCTGCATGGAAGGCATTCAGCGCGCGGAAGCGGCGAGCGGCGAGATCAAGGGCCATTACATGAACGTGACGGCCGCCGACATGGAAGACATGTACGAGCGCGCCGAGTTCGCCAAGCAGATCGGCTCGGTCATCGTCATGATCGACCTCACGATCGGCTACACGGCGATGCAATCGATGGCGAAGTGGTGCCGCCGCAACGGCATGATCCTCCATCTGCATCGTGCGGGCCACTCGACCTACACGCGTCAGAAGACGCACGGCGTCAGCTTCCGCGTCATCGCGAAGTGGTGCCGGCTCATCGGCGTCGACCACATCCACGCCGGTACCGTCGTCGGGAAGCTCGAGGGCGATCCGAACACGACGAAGGGTTACTACGATATCCTGCGCGAGGATCACAACGAGGTGAACCTCCAGCACGGCGTCTATTTCGAACAGGACTGGGCCTCGATGCCGGGCGTCATGCCGGTCGCCTCGGGCGGTATCCACGCGGGTCAGATGCACCAATTGCTCGACCTGCTCGGCGAAGACGTCATCCTCCAATTCGGCGGCGGCACGATCGGTCACCCGGACGGGATCGCGGCCGGCGCCGAAGCGAATCGCGTCGCGCTCGAAGCGATGGTGCTCGCTCGCAACGAGGGCCGCGATTTCCTAAAGGAAGGCCCCGAGATCCTCGAGCAGGCCGCGAAATCGTGCCACTCGCTCTCGCGCGCGCTCGACCTCTGGAAAGACATCTCATTCAATTACGAGTCGACCGATACGCCGGACGTCGTCGCGACGCCGTCGGTCTCCTAGGAGTAACATTTGAGACTCACGCAAGGTCAGTTCTCGTTCTTGCCCGACCTCACGGAAGAGCAGATCGGAAAACAAGTTCAGTACGCGCTCGACCACGATTGGCCGATCTCGATCGAGTACACGGACGATCCGCATCCGCGTAACTCGTATTGGGAGCTCTACGGCTTACCGATGTTCGACCGTAAGGATGCCGCCGGTATCATGAGCGACATCAAGGCCGCGATCGCCGCGCATCCCAACGAGTACGTCAAGGTCATCGCATACGACGCGCGCCTCGGACGTCAGACGACCGCGATGGCGTTCATCGTCCATCGTCCCGCCGAAGAGGACGGGTTCACCGTCGATCGGATGGCGTACACCGATCGTCAGATCAAGTACACGACCCGTTCGTACGCGTCGGACAAGCCGCACGGCAAGCGCTACTCCAACTAGTCACCGCTCCGTCACCGCGATGTAGCAAAGATCGCGCTCGGCACATGAACGTATCCGAGCGCACGCAGACGGCGGCCACGCGAGAATCGTGGCCGCCGTTTTTCATCTCCCAGCGCCGCCGGCGGAACGCGTGAAATCACGACGCGGCGGAGAAATGAGGAACATGGAA